>DASSOX010000065.1:0-7632 GCA_035700125.1 Gemmatimonadaceae bacterium | reverse complement strand
TACACGATTCCAGACCTGACCCCGTCCTACTCCGCGCGTACTGCTATGACCGGATCGACGGACGTCGCGCGCAGCATTGGAGCGAGGCAGGCAACCACCGGGATCGCGAGGAGAAGCACTGCGCCGAGCCCGAACGACAATGGGTCGAGCGGCGACACACCGTAGAGCATCCCCTGGATGAGTCGTGTTGCCGCGATGGCACCCAGCAGTCCGACCATCGTGCCGAGCAGTGCCCGCCGTATTCCGTCGCCAACCACGAGCCGCGCGACCGAAGAGGGGGCCGCGCCGAGCGTCATCCGCACGCCGATCTCGCGCGTGCGCTGGCCGACGTTGTACGAGATGACGCCGAAGAGGCCGATGGCGGAGAGTAGCACTCCGAGCGCGGCGAACACGACGAGGATGCGCATCGTGAAGCGTTACTCCTCGATCGACTTGTCGAGCTTCGCGCGGACGTTCTCGATGACGGGCTTGGACGCGCCAGGGTTGACGGAAGTGGCGAAGGCGCCGAGCAGCGTCGCGGCGTCCTCGCTGTGCACTCTCTCCAAGAGCGAGATCTGGCCCTCCTTCGGCGCTGCCAGCGGTCGGTAGACCGCGGGCTGTGCCGTTGGTTCCATGAGGCTCCGCACGACATCGGGGACGATGCCGATCACCGTCTGCCAATCTTCGGCTGGCTGGCCGGGCCGGCGTACGGTGTTCCGGAAGCGACGACCTATTGCGTCGCCCTTCGGCCAGAGCAGGTGGGTGAGCGCGCGATTGACTATCACCTCATGGATGAGGAGTAGCGCGCCCACCAGCAGCGTCGTCGAGAGCGCAACCAGCTTCTCCGGCCGCACCGCAGCGAGCAGCTCGAGTCCGCCCCACCCTACTACCGCCGCGAGCGTCCCACCGGTCGTCGCGAGAACCACACTCTCGATCACGAGCTGGCGGAGGAGGCGCAGTCGCGCCGCGCCCAGAGTGTGACGAACGGCGAGCTCTCGCTGCCGTGCCGCGCCACGAGCCAGAAGGAGGTGTGCGACGTTCGTGCGCGCAACGAGGAGCAGGAGTGCCACGCGCCGGTGAGCATGATCAGCGCCTCACGAATCTGAAGACGGTCCTGAGGACGCGTGAGACGCAGTTGCATCGGCGGCGGTATCGGCCTCTCTGTGACGATGCGGGAGCGCTTCGTGATCGCAGCCAGCTCCGCCGTCGCTACGTCGCGCGATCTGCCGGGTTTCAAGCGCACCAGCACACCGCCCGCGTACGTACTGCGCGGCATCAGCACGAGCGGAACTAGGATATCGGCGCGCTCGGCCTTGAACTCGGGAATCGTGAGGGATGCCGCTGTGATGCCGACGATGATATGCGGCTCTCCCTCGAACTGCACGACCTTCCCACTGACATCTGGCTACGCGCCATAGTGCGTACGCCAGAAGTCCTCCGTGAGAAGCACCGCACCCGGGCCGCCCGGCGTCAGCTCCTCCGCTGTGAAGTTACGGCCGATCAGCGGCCGCAATCCGGCGAACGCGAGAAACCCGGTGTCAACGATCGCGGCGGCGACCCGCGTGGCGTCTGGGCCGGTTCCCAGGAGGCCGTGATTCCTGCTGAACGGCGCCGCCGCCTCGATCGACCGTGATCTCTCGCGCCATTCGCTCACCGCCCTGAAGGGAACGCCCGAGAAGGCGTTCTGTCCGTCGATCGTGAACGTTTGCCAGGCGATATAGATCCGCAAAGCATCGGGATAAGGAATCGGCCGGATGAGGAGCGTGTCGGCCACACGAAAGACCGTCGTGGTGGCTCCTATGCCTAGCGCGATCGTGAGTAGCGCAATGGCCGTCCAGCCGGGAGTGCGAGCGAGCGAACGGAACGCGAAACGAAGATCGGCGCGAAGTCCGTCGAGGAAGTCGGCCTGGCGAGCGTGCTTCTCGCGGACCTTGCCGAGCTCGATGCACTCGGCCCGCGCGGCGTCCAGATCGCCGAGCCGCGCCATCACCGCACGCCGCGCCTCTTCCTCGGGCATTCCGCGAGCTACGTACTCCTGAACGCGCATGTCGATGTGGAAGTGGAGCTCCTCGTCGACATCGTCGACGACGTCGGTACCCCAGAAGCGGAGGTAGCGGCGCCAGGCGGGTGTCTTCGTCATCACGCCGGCTCCGGCGGCGCCTCGAGCACGGCGAAGACCGCGTGCGCGAAGCGGGTCCAGTTCGCGGTCTTCACGCGCAGCTGCGCTCTCCCCTTCGACGTGAGCGTGTAGAACTTGGCGCGCCGGTTGTTCTCCGACGTCCCCCATTCGGCTGCGATCCAGCCGCGCGTCTCGAGACGGTGGAGGGCGGGGTAGAGCGAGCCCTCCTCTATGCGGAGGACGTCATCGGCGGCCTGCTCGATCCAGCGCGCTATCGCGTAGCCGTGCGCGGGCCCCCAGCTGACGGCCTTGAGGATGAGGAGGTCGAGGGTACCGCGGAGGACTTCGATCTCGGGAGCTGGCATGTTCCCATAGGGTTTCTATATGAAGCCCAGTATAGGAGCACATCCCTAGAAACGCAAGGGGAAGAGTGGAGTGGTGGGGTTATTCGACATCGATTAAGTGACTTGCCAGTGAGATTAGAGTCTCATGTATTGCGGGTGTAACTTGAGTGTTATCTCCGGTAAGTGACGTGATACAAAGAGGTTAGTATGGCAGTGCTCACCAGTCGTACCCGCGCCCAGGGCGCATCGGTCATCGTAACTCTCCCGGCGGAGGTCGCCAGGCGGCTTGCCATCCAGCCTGGTCAGGAGCTCGACTAGATCGAGGATGGGATGGGCGGCTTTCGCGTCGTGCCTCACACTTCGGAGACGGCGGAGGCGCTCGAGGCTCACGCGAAGATCATGGCTGAATACGACAGCGTATTCCGTGCGCTCGCCAAGTGAGTGAACCGGCCAAGCCGGCCGAGCCGCGCTGGATCACTCAACAGACTCTGTTCGCAATCCACGCGCAGCAGGTAGAGCGTTATGGCGGGGCGCACGGAATGGTCGATGCGAACGTGGTGCTCTCCGCGCTCGCACGTCCCATCAATCGATGGTCGTATGATCCCGCCGATCTCGCCGACCTGGCTGCCGCCTATCTTGCGCGCTTCGCCAGATCGCAGGGATTCCGTGACGGTAACAGGCGCACTGCGCTCGCATGCGCGCTCGTCTTCTTGGCACTGAACGGAGAGGAGTTGCACGTGCCGCCCGCCGAACTGTACGCGCTCACCATGGCAGTAGCGGAGAATCGGAGCGACGATGTTACGGTCGCGGCATATTTACGAGATCGTCTCGGAGCGCGGAGGGCGAGCAGCGACGAATCGCCGCCGCTCACTTCACCAGCACGTCCCTCTCGACGCCGTTTCTCGTGAGCACCACCGGCTCGATCTCGCCGCGCGAGTCGAAGCGCATCTCATCGATGCAGACCACGCGATGATTGCGATCGTGATCGCCGAGCGGCCGCCGGTGGTAGACGATGTACCACCTGTCCGAGCCTGGCGCATGCAGTACGGAATGGTGACCCGCACCCGTCGCCACCCTCGGATCCTGCTGCAGGATCTTCCCGATCCGCTCGAACGGTCCGAGCGGTGATGTTCCTATAGCGTATGCGACGGCGTAGTCGGGTCCCGTCCAGCCGCCCTCGGACCACATGAAGTAGTACTTCCCGTTCCTCGTGAACATCCACGATCCTTCCACGTAACCCTTCGGGGTGATCTCCCTGAAAGTGGAGCCGTCGTCGAAGGGTACGAACCCGGTGAAGTCCGAGCTCAGCTTCGCGATGTTGCAGTGGCGCCAGCCGCCGTAGATCAGGTAGTGCGTCCCGTCATCGTCGGTGAATACGAATGGATCGATTGGCTGGGCGCCGTTGTGGAACTTGTCGATCAGTGGACGCCCCAGGTGGTCGCGAAACGGACCGGCGGGATGACGCGCGCGTGCCACGCCGATCCCACCGAGCTGTTGATCGTTCTGGATGTCGTTCGCACCGAAGAAGAGATAGTACCAGCCGTCCTTCCTCACGATGGACGGCGCCCACACCGCTCGCTTCACCCACGAGAAGCTCTCGGCGCGCAACACGCGCGGATGCTTCGTCCAGGTCACGAGGTCGCGCGACGAGAACGCATCGAAGAAGAGCTGCTCGTCGTACGGGGCCGAGTACGTGGGGAAGATCCAGTACTCGTTTTCGAAGATGCGCGCTTCCGGGTCGGCGTACCAACCCGGGAAGATGGGATTGCCGGAGCGCGGCGCTCCGGACGCCGAGGCGAGTGCGGACGATCGCCAGCCGCGAACGAGCGGCAGAGCGGCGGCGACCGTCAACGATTGACGGACGAAGTCGCGGCGAGAGATCGGCATTGCGTGTACGGTAGCTACGTACGACACTCCGATGCAACACCACCGATCGATTCATGTCTGGAGCTTCGAAGTCGCTGGCGCGCTGCTCTCCCGCTTCGCATAGTTTCACAGCCCTCGCGATGTCACTCCAGATTTGGTCGGCGGCTGCCCTCCAGCCGGACGCTCGCTGGTCCCGACTCCCCACGCTACGCTACACCGATTCCAGATGAAATTCCTCCATTACCTCCCCGCCGCTGGCGTCGCTGTCGCCATCGGCTGCGCGACGATGCGCACTTCCCACCCGGTCCCGCAACCCGCTATCGTATCGCACGCGCAGTGGGAATCGCAGCCGCCAGTCGGGTATCCCGCGGATGCAATTCGGCGCAACGAGCCGCCGGGCGGCACGCTCGACTTCCACGATCTCTCCATCACGGTCGTCGGAACGCAGACCGACTCCATCGCGGCGGCGACGATGACCGGCGGCGGTTCGGCCGGCGCCGCCGCCCCTTCGGTGGAATCGAGCAGCGCCACGCCGGTGGACGAGGTGCGTCTGCAGCTTCGCTCCGGCGATGCGAACGAAGAGCGAGTCGCGCGCGAGGGCGAAGCCTTCAAGTGGAACGGCTACCACATCGCCATCGTCGCGATCTACGCGAAGGGTGAGCTGGGCAACGGGCTCGTCGCGCTCGAGGTAGGGACGCTGGCATCCGTACCGCCGAACGTCGCGTCGTCGCTCGCGGCTGGCGGCGCGGACATGCGCCTCAGGGTGCCGCAGAAGATCACCAGCATCACGCTGCACCACGAAGGGAGCGCCGAGCCGCTCCGCCCGGGCGACGATCCGGTGAAGCAGCTGCGCGCCCTGCAGGCGTGGGGAGAGCGCGACCGCAACTGGTGGGACGTGCCCTACCACTACCTCATCGATCTCGATGGCAACATCTACGAGGGGCGCGACTGGCACTACATGGGGGAGACGAACACCACCTACGACCCCTCCGGCCACTTCCTCATCAGTATCATCGGCAACTACAACCTGCAGGAGCCGACGCAGGAGCAACTGAACGCGATCGCCGATCTCATGGCCTGGGCGGTAAAGGAGTTCGACGTGCCGGTGGACAGCATCAAGGGCCACTACCAGTACGCCGAGACAGGATGCCCGGGGAAGAATCTCCGGAAGTATCTCGAGGACGGGACGTTCCGGCGGATGGTGGAGGCGCGGCTCCGCTAGGGCTCCTCCTCTACGCCCGCACGCTCTCCACTTGCACGCTTCGGTACCTCCGCACATACTCGGAACCCGTTCTTCGGCTCCGGTCCGCACCACTCGCCGCCGCCATTCACCACCCGATTCAGTCACCGACCTCACAGGAGGCACGATGCGCGGCTCCCTCGTCGCCCTTATGCTCGTCGCACTCGCAACCACCGCGCGGGCGCAGGATCCCGGCACTTCCGTCAGGGCGTTCGACGGTAAGAAGGGCGGGAGCAAGAACATGCACATGCTCAGCCACGTCGTCACGCACCAGGGGGCGTGGAAGCTCGCCGACGTGGAGATGGAGCAGGAGCCGAACCGGCCGTACGTCTACGCCTGTGGCTTCACCAACTTCGACGTACAGATCTACGACGTGCGCGACCCCGCGCACCCGAAGAAGATCTACAGCTGGACCATCGAGAATCCCGAACTGCACCGCGGCATCGGCGCGATGGACGGGAAGTACTTCAAGATCGGAAACCACTACTACTACGCTCAGTCGTACCAGTTCATGCAGGGAAGCCCCGACGCCGACCTCGGAGCGGTGATCTTCGACGTCACCGGACTCCCCGATGCATCGAAGGTCAAAGTCGTGGCGCGCATCAAGTATCCCGAAGCGCCAGGCGGCTTCCACAACACCTACGCCTACAAGCACTCCGACGGCCGCGCGCTCTACTTCGCCACGGTCAACCAGAACTGGGCGCTGATCTACGACCTGGGGAAGGTCGTGAGTGGTGCCCCCGAGAGCGAGTGGCTCATCGGCAAGGTCCCGAATCCCACGCCCTTCCGGCAGATGAACACGGGTAGCTACCACGACTTCTACGTGGGCTACGACGCGGCCACGCACCAGGACAAGTTCTACGGCGCGGGGCTCGGCGGCTACTCCGCCTGGGACGTCACGCACCCAGAGTCGCCGAAGCAGCTCTTCACGATCACGGGACTGGGGCTCGACATCGCGCACACCTTCACGCCGTCGCCCGATGGCCGCTACGCTGTGACCGAAACTGAATACCAGTTCACGCCGCTCCGCATCTGGGATCTGAAGCCGGGGCAGAGCGGCGAGGCGAAGAATCTCGACGTTCCGATCAGCGCCTGGACCGCCGACTGGCGCGACCTCTCGCACAACCACGAGGTGCGGTGGCCGTACGTGTTCGTTTCGGCGTACGAGGATGGCTTGCAGGTGTTCGACCTGAAGGATCCCGCGAAGCCGAAGACCGACGGCTACTGGTACACCTGCGAGTGCACGCACCGGCACGGCTTCGGCGGCACGCCCGACAACGGCTGGGAGAGCACGATCAGCGTAGAGCAGGGCGCCTTCGGCGTGGACGTGCGGAACTACGACGGTCTGATCGCGCTCTCCGACATGCGCACGGGGCTCTGGCTCTTCCGCATGGACGGCTTCAAGGGGTGGAAGGGGAGCGACGTCGGGATGCCGAACATCTCGAGCGTGCAGGACTGGGACAACGGCCCCGATGGTGCGCGCCACGCTTCGACAGGCGGCGCATCAGGCACGAAGAATCACGCAGCGGGCCATGCGTCGCGGTAATTCGAGGTAGTATCCCGATGCATCACCGCGCGAGAGCGCTGCTGGTACCATTGTCGACGATGCTGTTCCTTCTCGCGGCGGCCGCTCCGGCCGCCGCCGCGCAGACGTCGCCCAACCGCCAGCAGCCCGGCCCTTACGACATCGCGCTCTTCAAGACGCCCAAGGCATCGGAGGCGAAAGGGAAGGCGCGGCTGGTCTCGGCCGAGTCGCCGTTCGGGATCGCCGTGACCGCCGACGGACGCGCGCGCTACGACGTGCGCATAGACGTCGCCGGCCTTCCCAGGCCGTCTACGCTCGGCCCGTACAAGGCGTACGTCGCATGGGCGGTGTCGCCCGATCTTTCGCAGTGGAAGCGGCTCGGTGGCGTGGAGAACGGCGCGAGCGTGGTGGGCACCGCGGATCTGAACAAGTTCCTCCTGGTGGTCACCGCCGAGGCGAGCGCCGACGTCGATGCTCATGCCGGTCCTACGGTGCTCCACGGCACCTCTCCGAGCGGGTGGCTGCAGAGCTTCCTCTCGCATCCCCTGTTCAGGGGCGT
>DASSOX010000064.1:0-5885 GCA_035700125.1 Gemmatimonadaceae bacterium | reverse complement strand
CGCGAGCTGGATGTACCGATCCCGTCGATATACGGCCCGTCGGCGGACGAGAGGTGGTGAGGCGAACGATGTTTCCACGCATCATCACGCAGATCGCCACGTGCATCGCGGTACTCCTGACGCCCGCCTGCACCAGCGGCGGGAGCGGCGGCGAGCGCGACACCGCGGCGTCGCGCTCGGGCGGCGCATCCTCGGCCGCGATGGTGGAGCGCGAATGGGCACTCGTCACGCTCGGCGATAGCGCAGCACCTCCGGGTGCCGGAGGGAAGGCAGCGACCATCCGCTTCGATTCGGCAGCCACGCGCGCCGGCGGCTTCGCCGGCTGCAACCGGTACAGCGCTCCCTACACTGTCGCGGGCGACAGCCTCGGCTTCGGGCCGGCGATTTCGACGAAGATGGCCTGTGCCGACGGCGACGCGCTCGAGCGCGCGTACCTGGCGATCATCCCCGAGGTCACCGGATTCCGGGTGACCGACTCCACTCTAACGCTCACCGGCTCGAGCGGGAAGCTGGCGGTCTTTCGCGCGCAGTGAGAGGTGCATGACTCCCGGTGCGCACCGAGCGAAGCTCGCACCGGGACTTCGCGTATAGCGGGCTTGCGGCCTGCGCGCTTCAGCGTCCCATCATCCGCAGCTCGACCATCAGGCAGCGGTCCTGCACCACATCGATCCCCTCGCGCGCGAACGCCTCCGCCGCCTCGTCGTTCCTGATCCCCATCTGGAACCACACCGATCGTGGACGCTTGGCGATTATATCGTCCACATGCTGCGGGATGTCACGTGGGCGGCGGAAGACGTTGACCATGTCGATCTCACCCGGCACAGCGGACACCGTGCGGTAAACCGGCCGGCCGAGGATCTCCGTCACCTCGGGGTAGTAGACCGGCACCGGTACGATCTTATACCCCGCTCTTTCGGCGTACTCCGGCACGTAGAACGCCGGCTGCCAGTCCTCCACCTTCATTCCGAGAACGGCGATGCGCCGCGTTTCGTCGAGGAGCCGGCGGATGCTGGTCGAGTCCTCGAGGAGGTGCCCGCGCCAGGAGTCAGGGTCTGAGGGCATGACGAATTATAGCGCGGGAGCGCATCGCGGCGTACATGCCAGAGGGCAAACCCTGTCTAGTCAGGGACGCGGAAGGAAAAGGGCATCTGCACGAGCTGCGCGACGGGGCATCCGGCAATGCGCGCCGGGTAGAATCGCATACGAGGCAGCACGTCCAGCACCGCGAGCTGAAACTCGCGGTAGCGTCCCCTGAGCATCCGCACCGTCTCCATGCGCGCTCTACCATCGTTGTCCACCACGAACGACACGAGCACCTCGTCGCCGACGCGGGCACGCTCCCCTTCGCGCGGATAGCGAGGAGAGGGATTGTCGCGCCGGGCAAAGACGGGACGCTCGAGTACCCAGGTGGGCTGCTGCACCACATTCAGCGGACGCGCGATCCTGCCCGAGTCGGGGTGTTCACTTATGCTGTAGCGAACCCGGACCGAGTCTACCTTCATGTTCGAAGGCAGCGGTGGAATGGTCCTGCTCGAGTCGAGATCGCGAATCGCCGCGATCAGCCTGCGATCGATCTCGGGAGAAAGCGTGGAGACGCTGATGAGCGGATCGCTTAGCGATCCATCCCGCGTCAAGTACGACATGACTTCACCCACTATCGAAATGGAAACCAGATCCCGTCCGTCAACGGACTTCGAACCATCGTAGACGGGAGTGCCCGACGTAGGCGGCATCGTGAAGTGTTCGCTGATCCCCTGCTCAGGACCAGGACGAGTCCTACCAGGAACCGGGATGCTGTGACGATGGAAGGCACGGGTATGACTCCGACCTGCCGGAAGCCGCACGACCAGCGCCGTGGATGGCGGCGGGTGAGGGTGTCGACAAAAAGGTGCAGGGTCGATGAGGTGATGACTCACCTCATGAATGGCGGAATGGGGGAGACGGGCATCTTCTAGTTGCCTGCCACGACTCCCCCGTTATTAAACGGCTTCCCCGAGCTTTCCGCAACAGCCTTCGCGGGGGCAGGCGTGACCCCGCCCTTACTCCGCCCTGATCGCCTCGACCGGATCGATCCCCGCCGCGCCGCGCGCGGGGAGCCAGCACGCGACGAGTGCGACGACGAGCAGGAGTAGTGTGACTGCGCCGAGCGTCAGCGGATCGGTCGCACCCACATCGAAGAGCGTGCTCGCGAGCCAGCGCGTTCCGACCAGTGCGGCCACGAGCCCGAGTAGCGCGCCCGCGACCGCGTGGCCCATCCCGCGCCGCACGATCATCCCGACCACCGAGTGTCGCGTCGCGCCCAGCGCCATGCGCACACCAATCTCACGACGGCGCGAGCTCACGGAGTAGGAGAGCAGCCCGAAGATCCCCACCGCGGCCAGCGCCACCGCTGCGACCGCGAAGCCACCCAGCAGCGCGGTCAAGTGGCGCGGCTGCGCTATCGACTCGTAAACTCTCTCGTCCATCGAGACGACTTCGTTGAGCGGAATCCCGGCGTCCACCGATGCGAGCGCAGCACGAACCCGGCTCACCACCTGCGCCGGCGGCACCGATGTCCTGACGAAGAGATTCAGGTCGAGCGGCCACCCCTCGGTGACGGGCGCATAGACCGCGTCGCCGGTGCCGCTCAACCCATCGTACTTCACGTCGCCCACGACGCCCACGACTGTCGTCCGTGGGCACTCCGTGCAGCCGCCCGAGATCATCTGCCGGCCGACCGCGCTGCCGTCGGGATAGTAATGCTCGGCCCACGAACGACTCACCACCACGACGGGCGCGATGCCCGTGTCGGCCGGCGTGAAGAGACGCCCTTCCAGAAGTTCGACACCGAGCGTCGCGAAGTACCCATCCCCGATCCCGACCCACGGTGCGACGTGCTGTGGCGTATTCGACGGGACTGGCCGGTCGACGAGATCGAAGTTGTTGAAATCCCCCCAATCGTACGGCGGCAGCGCCGCGCCGAGCCCCACGTTCGCGACTCCGGGAACGGCACGCACGAGCGGCAGGGCGCGCGCCCAGTAGTCTCGCACCGAGGTATCGCCCGAGTCGTTCGGGTAGAGCCCCGATGGGAGCGACACATGGACGGCTACGAGGCGCTCGGGATCGAACCCTGGATTCACTCGCTGGAGTCGCACGAAGCTGTTGAGGAGGAGCGCGGCGACGGCCAGCACGGGGAGCGCGAGCGCGAACTCCGCGACCACGAACGCTCCGCGAACCGCGTGCGAGCGTCGTCCAGCGCCGACGGCGCGATCGCCGTCACGGAGCGCGGGCGCCGCGTCGCGCTCGAGGAGAAGCGCCACGGGATACGCGCCGATGCTGATCGCTGCGAAGAGCGCAGCGGCCGCTGCGAAGGCGACCGCCCGCAGGTCGAGCCGGGCCTCGTCGAGTCGCGGGACGCCCGTCCCGATCGCCTTCAACAGCCCGAGAGCGGCAGCGCCGAGCGCGATTCCGGCGATCGCTCCGACTACCGCCAGCACTACACTGTCCGTCACGAGGAGCCGCACCAGTCTCCCGCGCGTCGCACCGAGCACCGTGCGCAGCACGATCTCCCGCGATCGACCCGTTGCGCGCACCAGCATCAATCCGGCGACGTTCGCTACGCCGATCAACAGCACGAGCGCCACCGCGGCCACGAGCAACCCGAGCGTGTGCCCCGCATCGCCGAGCAAATCCACTCGAAGCGACACCGGCGTGAGATGCGCCGTGGAGTCCTGGAAGCCCGCGCTCCAGAGAGGGAAGACGCGCCTGCTGATCCCCACCATCTCGTGCTGCGCAGCATCGAGCGTAGCTCCATCCGCGAGCCGTCCGATCACGTACAGCCCGAAGGGCCCGCGCCGGGTGGGCGGCTCGAGCTGCAGCGACGCCCAGATCCGGGCGTGCACTCCCGCCAGATCGTTCACCCCTGCCGGGAGCACGCCAACCACCGTGTGCGCGACGCCGTCGATCATGATGCTCTGCCCTACCGCGCTCGCGTCGCCGCCCAGCGCCTCGCTCGCGAAGCGATGGTTGACTACGGCAACTGGCGGAGCTCCTACTGCATCATCCCTCGCTTCGAGGGTGCGGCCGCGCACCGGCCGGACGCCGAGCGCATCGATGAAACCGGATGTCACGAAGCCGACGGGCAGTCGCTCGGCCGCGCGGCCATGCGACACAGCCACCCGCTTCCCCCGCAGGGCACCGACCGCCGAAAGAGTTCGCGACTGATCCTCCAGCGCTCGGAGGTCCACTGTGGAGAGAGTCCAGCGGTTGGTGGGTCCGCTCTGGTTGTAGATGCGAACCAGCTGCTCGTCGTGCGGATAGGGCAAGTGAGAGAGGAGCACGGCGTCCACGGCGCTGAACACCGCCGTGCTGGCGCCGATCCCCAGTGCAAGGACGAGTACCGCGGAGGCCGAGAATACCGGCGCACGCAGCAGACCGCGAATGGCGTAGCGGAGGTCCTGCGTCCGCTCGTCGATCCACCGCACCCCACGCGCGTCGCGATGCTCTTCCTTGTAGCGCTCCACGCCGCCGAAGGAGATGCGAGCGAGGCGACGGGCAGCATCGGGCGCCAGGCCGTGGACTCGTACCAGCTCCTCGGCTTCCATCTCGATGTGGAGGCGCATCTCGGCGTCCACATCCCGATCGAGGCCCTCGCGGTCGATGAGCGCGCGAACGCGTCGCGCGATGCGTTGCGTCCACTGGCTCATACATCCCTCCGGCGTATCAGGTCGCCTCGAGTACGCGCTCTACCGCACCGGAGAAGAGCCGCCACTGCGAGCGCTCCGCCGCGAACTGCTTTTTCCCGGCCGCCGTGAGCGAGTAGAACTTCGCTCTCCGCCCTTCGGGACTCACGCCCCATTGCGAGCGGATCCAGCCCTTGTCCTCGAGCCGATAGAGAGCCGGGTACAGACTCCCCTGCCCTACGTCGAACACATCGCTCGACAGCTCGCGCAGGCGCTTGGAGATCCCCCAGCCGTGGAGCGGCCCGAGGAGGAGAGTCTTGAGGATAAGAAGGTCCAGGGTACCCTGGAGGAGATCGGCTCGCTCATCCATGTGACAATCTCCGGAGAGTCTCTATACCTCGACGTTCGACAACAAGCTGCAATTCTTGTTGTCGAATGTCAAGGTATCAGCACGAAGCGCGGAGGCAGCGCCGGGCTTCGCGGTCCCGGTGCGACGATCTCCATGAGCGGGCTGCGACGCTCGGCGGCTCGGGCTGGTTGCGCCGGTTGCGGTCATCTGTTCCCGGCCGTATTGTCGCGATCGTCACTCCCGCCGCTGTACTCCAAACACCCACATCCGACAGACCGACTCATGCACAAAGCGATCGTCGTCGTACTTGGCTGCCTCATCTCCTCCGCACTCGTCGCCTGCGGCGGCGGATCTACTACCGAGCCGCCTCCGGGCGGTGGTCGCGTCGCAGGCGACCCTCCGGGCTGGGATGGGTCCGGGAACGGATATCAAATCGGCGTGGACAATTCGGAATCGCACGACGGCGAGACCTCCGGGTACATCAGCGCCACCTACCGGAATGGTGACGCGTTCGGCAATCTCATGCAGACCGTTCGGGCCGATGCCTATCGCGGCAAGCGCATGCGCTGGTCAGCATGGGTGAAGCACATGGATCTCAGAAGTTCGAAGAGGTCGGGTCGGATGTCCCTACCACGAACCTCTACGATACCCCCGGTCCCGGGCCCGATTCTGCAGCCGTAGTCGAGGCGTACTCGAGTCGGCCCGGCGCCCCGGCGAACCTCGACTTCGAGGGACTTACGTCCACGTCCCAGGCGGCGCTCACCTGGCTGCGCGAGAACCGCATCCTCCTCGCCGCCGCCGCTCGAGGCGCGGAGCCGAACGACCCGGCCCGGTGAGATAAGGCGTGGCAGCGTCAGCTCTGGAATAGCGAATCG
>DASSOX010000063.1:0-14057 GCA_035700125.1 Gemmatimonadaceae bacterium | reverse complement strand
AGGACGCGTTCCACGTCGCCGAGTGATCCGCCCACGGCGCGCAGCGCGACCAGCGCGTGGTAGAGCAGGTCGGCCGCTTCCTCGGTGGCGCGCTCGCGATCGCCGTCGGCGCAGGCGGTCACCAGCTCCGCCGCCTCCTCGCCCAGCTTCTTGAGGCGGAGGTTGCGGTCGGCGAGTAGACGCGCGGTGTAGCTCGACTGCGCGATGGAGCTGCCGGCCCGGGCGCGTGCGGCGATGGTGGCGTCGAGCTTGGTGAGCACGCCATCGTCTCCACCGGACGACGCGCCGGGCCGCCAGCCCTCCGCGGCATCGTCTGCGACGAAGCACGAGCGGGTGCCGTTGTGGCATGCCGCTCCGATCTGATCGACGAGCGCGAGCACGGCGTCGCCGTCGCAGTCGGCGGTGAGCGAGACCATTCGCTGGCGATTCCCGCTCGTGGCACCCTTGTGCCAGAGTCCGCGGCGGCGCGAGTGATAGTGCATCTCGCCTGTGGCGAGCGTGTATTCGAGCGCTTCACGGTCGGCGTGCGCCACCATGAGAAGCTGGCCGGTATGCACGTCCTGCGTCACGACAGTGACCAGACCGCCACCGCGACGAAAGTCCAGCGCATCGAGGTCGAGCATCTTACGGCTCCGTTGCTGTCGTGACGATGGCTCCCGCGCCGAGCAGCCGGCGAGCGGTGCCGGCGAGAGCGGCGTTGCTGGCGATCGCGTCGCCGCCGAAGGGCGTGCGATTACCCATCCAGTCGGTGAGGACGCCGCCGGCCTCCTCGATGATGGGTAGGAAGGCTGCAGCGTCCCAGGGAGAGAGTATACCGTCCACCATGATTTCCGCACGCCCAGTCGCCACCAGAAGGTAGCCGTAGCAGTCGCCCCAGGAGCGGCTGAGGAGGGCGCGGTCGGCAAGCGCATCCCAGGCCGTGCGGCGCGCGGGGGCATGGCGAAAGTGTTCATCGGTGGTGAGCGCCGTGGCCTCCTCGATGGTCGCGATGCGCGAGACCGAGCAGCGCGTGCCGTTCCACCACGCACCGCCACCGGGAGCCGCGGCGAGCGACTCGCCGAGCGCGGGGAAGAAGGCGGCGCCGGCAAGGACGCGATCCTCGTTGCCGGTTCGCTCCACGAGCGCCGCGAGCGATCCCCAGAGTGGAACGCCGCGTATGAAGCTCTTGGTCCCATCGATGGGGTCGATTATCCAGCGGCGCGCGGCGTCGGAGCCGGTGATACCGAGCTCCTCGCCGAGGATGCCGTGGTCGGGGAAGCGCGCCCCGAGCCACTCGCGCGCGGCGCGCTCGGCGGCGAGGTCGGCGATGGTGACCGGCGACCCGTCGGCCTTGGCCTCCACCGTGAGCGCGGAGTGGAAGTGGCGGAGGGCGACGTCGCCGGCAATTCGCGCGACCTCGGCGGCGGCTTCCATCAGCATGGCGCGCTCCGCACGGGGATCCCGGAGATGTGCATCTCGCGCTTCAGATCCGCGACGGTAGTGAGGCCGTCGTGAAGTATCCCCGCCACGAGAGCGGCATCGGCCTCGCCAACGCGGAACGCATCCACGACGTGGGCCGCGCACCCCGCACCGCCCGATGCTACGACGGGCACGTTCACCACGCGCGATACCGCGCGGGTGAGCTCCAGGTCGTAGCCGTTGCGGACGCCATCGCGGTCGATGCTCGTGAGCAGGATCTCGCCCGCCCCGCGCGCCGCGCACTCGCGCGCCCACTCCACCGCGTCGAGCGCGGTTCCCGACCTGCCGCCGCGCGTGCGCACCAGCCAACCATTTTCTTCGCGCTTCGCGTCTATGCTCGCTACCACGCACTGCGCGCCGTAACGTTCCGCACATTCGGAGATGAGCTCGGGCCGCGATACCGCCGCGCTGTTGATGCTCACCTTGTCGGCGCCGGCCTGCAGCGCGCGCGAAACATCGCCCACGCTGCGGATCCCACCGCCCACGGTGAGCGGAATGAAGAGCCGCCCGGCGGTACGGCTCACGGTCTCGAGCAACGTCGCACGCTCGTCGGGGCTGGCGGAGATGTCGAGAAAAACGATCTCGTCGGCGCCCTCCGATTCGTAACGCTCGGCAAGCTCCACCGGATCGCCCACGTCGCGCAGCGACTCGAAGCGCGTCCCCTTCACCACGCGCGCGCCCTGCACGTCGAGGCACACGACCACTCTACGCGCCAGCATCACTCCACCTCCAGCGCCACGCTGCCCTTGGTGCTGAAGACGGTCTCGCCCTCCACCAGCGCCTGGCGCAGCGCGAGCCCCAGCGCCTTGAACGCCGCCTCCACCACGTGGTGCCGATCGCGCCCGCGGATCACGCGCGCGTGCAGCGTGATGCGCGCGTTGTCGCTGAAGGAGCGCATCCAGTGGTCGTAGAGCGAGCTCGGAAGCGGTCCGCGATAGTAGGGACGGCCGCCGAGGTCGAGCGCCACCTGAACCAGGGCATCATCCATGGGGACCACTCGCTCGCCGTAGCGTGCCGCCTGCTCCGGTACTTCCCGCCTGAGCGCCTCACCGAGCGTGATCGCGACATCCTCCACCAGATGATGCCGCAGATCGCCGCTCGCCTGCACCACGAGGCGAAGCCCCGAGTAGCGCGCGAGGGTGGTGAGCATGTGATCGAGAAATGGCTCGCCGGTGTCGATTGCCCGAGCGACGGTCGTGCCGGAGTCGTCCGCGTCATCCGCTCGCTCCAGCTCCACTCGCACGCGCGTCTCGCGCGTCTCCCGCACTATCGTAGTCAACGCCTCGCTCCTCGTTCAGCTGGAAAACTCTTCCGCTACCGCGCGCGCGTCGAGCGCGCCGGTGTAGAGCGCCATTCCCACCACCGCCGCCGACACGCCACGCTCGGCGAGGTTGCGCAGATCGTTGGTGCTCGCGATCCCTCCCGACGCGATTACCGGATGCACCGAGCTCTCGACCACGTCTTCCATGAGGAAGAGATCCGCACCCCGCATCTGCCCTTCCAGGTGCACGGCCGTCACCAGCACGCTCGCGAGCGGAAGCTCGTTGAGCTCGTCGATGAAGCTGAGGACGTCGCGGCCGCCGGTGCGCGACCAGCCGTGCGTGACGACCTTGCGGCCGCGCACGTCGGCCGCGACCACGAGCCGGCCCGGGAAGCTTGCCGTCACTTCCTGCAGCCACCAGGAATCAGTGAGCGCACGCGTGCCTATCACGACCTGGCTCGCTCCTTCGCCGAGAAGTCGTTCGATGTCGTCCGATTCGCGCACACCGCCGCCCACCTGGAACACGGCCTCCACGTCGCGCATGATCTCCCTCACCAGCTCCGCGTTGCTTCCACGCCCGGTTGCCGCGTCGAGGTCCACCAGATGGAGCCGCTGGAACCCCTGTCTGGTCCAGCCGCGTGCGACATCCACTGGATCGTCCAGGCTGAGCGACTCGTTGTCGTAGGAGCCGCCCACGAGCTGCACGCACCGGCCCGCGCGCAGGTCCACCGCGGGGATCACGATCATCGCCCGGCCTCCTCGAGAAAGGCGCCGAGGAACTCGACTCCGGCGCGCGAGCTCTTCTCGGGGTGGAACTGCACGCCCACCGTGCGGCCGGCGCGCACCATCGAGGGAAAGCGCTCGCCCTCGTGCACGCTCGATGCGCGCACGGCCGTTCCGGCGTCGGGCTGACAGACGTAGCTGTTGGCGAAGTACGCCATCTCGAGCCCCGATGCATCCAGGAGTGGATCGGCGCGCTCGTCGAGCGAGTTCCACCCCATCTGCGGTACGCGAGCCGTGCGCAGTCGCTTCACCCGCCCCGGAATCACGCCGAGCCCCGCTCCCTCTCCTTCTTCGCTGGAATCGAAGAGGAGCTGCATGCCGAGGCAGATCCCGAGACAGGGAAGCCCGTCGGCCAGCGCGGCACGAACCGCGGCGCGCGCGGGCGCGAGCCGCTCCACGGCCGCACCGAACGCTCCCACACCGGGGAGCACGAGGACATCGGTGTCGAGCGCGCGCAGCGCGTCGGCTTCCGCGCGCACGTCCACGCCCGGCGCGGCCAGAGCCTTGAGCAGCGAGTGCAGGTTCCCCACTCCGTAGTCGAGCACCGTCACGCGCACTGGATCGCCTCCTCGAGGGCAGAGAGTGCAGTCTCCATCAGCCTCCACGGACCGATGGTGATGCGAACGGCGTCGCCGATCCCCGGCAGCGCCACGAACGGACGCACCGCCACACCGCTCGCATCGCTGCGGCGCAGCCGCTGCGCGAGGGCCGCTGCATCGCGCACCGGGACCAGGACGAAGTTGGCGTCGGACGCGAGCGGCGCCAATCCGAGCCGCTCGAGCGCCGTGACGAAGCGCTCACGATTGGCGCGCACTTCGTCGATGCGGCCCGCGATCCAGTCGCGATCTTCCTTCAGCGCCGCGAGCGCCGCGCGCTCCGCCTGGGCGCTCACCTTGTACGGACCGCGCGACTTCTCCACGGCACTCACCAGCGCCGCGTTGCCGGCCGCGTAGCCGACGCGCGCGCCGGCGAGCCCGAACGCCTTCGACAGCGTGCGCACCACGAGGAGGTTCTCGTGCGACGGCGCCGAGTGGAGGAATCCCCGGCCCATGAACTCGGCATACGCCTCATCGAGTATCACGACTCCCGGTGCGGCGCGAATCACTCTCTCGATGCTCTCCCGGTCGAACGCATTTCCCGTCGGGTTATTGGGTGAGCAGATGTAGATCACCCGCGCTCCGGTGGCGAGCAGCGCGTCCGCGTCCAGGCCGAATCGCCCGGTCAGCCCGACGCACCGCACCTCGAGCCCGTTCATCCTCGCGAAGATAGACGCCATCGCGAACGTCGGCTCGGCCACGGCAACGCTCTCCCCCGGCTCGGCCAGTGCGCGCAGCGCCGAGTCGAGCACATCGTCGGAGCCGCAACCGGTGACGATCTCCTCGCGCCGCACTCCCGCATACTCCGCCAACGCCTCCTTGAGCCGACCCGCGTACACCGCCGGATAGCGCGTGATCTCGCTCTCGACGAAATCTCTGAGCGCCCGAGCCGCCGCCGGCGGCGCTCCCCAGAGATTGGTATTGTCGCTCAGATCCACCGCGCACGGCTCGCGTCTCGGGTCGTACGCCTCCATCCCCTCGAACCGCCGCGCCGCCACCCGTCGTGCCGCGGCTGGATCCGCCCCCGGCTGCTGAAGATGGATTCCCGCTTCCTGCTTCCTGCTTCCTGCACTTCCAATCCCCTGCGCTTCCGCCGTCTCGGCGTGTCCGGTCAGTCCCTCCGCGTCGGCAAATACGGCGGTGTCGCGCGCGAGCCGCGCGGCGGCATCGGGAGCCACGCGCTGATAGGTGGTCCAGCGCATGAAGTCGAGCGTCGAGAGCCCGGAATACGCGCGCGCGGCGCCACCGGTGGGGAGGACGTGGTTGGCGCCGGTGATGTAATCGCCGAAGGCGACGGAGCTCGTGTCGCCGAGGAAGACGGAGCCCGCGTTGCGCACGTCGGCGAATACGCTCTCGGGATCACGCACGGCGAGCAGGAGGTGCTCGGGCGCGTAGCGGTTGGAGAAGGCGACCGCGTCGTTCGTGGACTCGCACCAGAGCAGCGCGCCGCGCGACTCCAGCGCCTGCGCGATGATCGTGGCGCGCGACTGTGACCCGAGTCGCGCGGCCAGCTCGCGCTCCACTTCGCGCGCCATCGCGGCACCGATCGTGATGATCACCACCGCGGCGAGCGGGTCGTGCTCGGCCTGCGCCAGCGCCTCGCGCGCTACGAACGCCGGATCCACCGAGTCGTCGGCGATCACCAGCAGCTCGCTCGGCCCGGCCGGGGAATCGATCCCGACGATGCCCGCCACCTGGAGCTTCGCCTCCGCCACGTACGAGTTGCCGGGCCCCACGATGCGGTTCACCGCGGGCACGGTGCGCGTGCCGAAGGCCATCGCCGCGATCGCGCCCGCGCCGCCGAGGGCGAAGACACGGTCCACTCGCGCCAGTGCGGCCGCCGCCAGCACCGCCGGCGCGGGGAGACCATCGCGTCCCGGCGGCGAGCAGAGTACTACCGTTCCGACGCCCGCGACGCGGGCCGGCACTGCGCCCATCAGCACGCTGCTGGGATACGCCGCGCGTCCCCCGGGCGCGTACACTCCCACCGCTCCGAGCGGATCGGCGCGCCGGCCGACGATCACGCCCGGTTCGGTCTCCACCTGCGCCGGACCGGGAGAGAGCGCCCTGTGCGCGGCCGCGATGTTGGCGGCCGAGCGCTCCATGGCGCCGCGGAGCGCGGGGGAGAGTCGAGCCAGCGCGCGCCGCAACAGCACGGGCGCCACCTCGAGCGACTCGAGGCGCACGCCATCGAGCTCGAGGGCGAGATCGAAGAGCGCCGCGTCGCCCTCTCTGCGCACGCGCTTTATGATTGCCGCAGTCCGGGTGCGCACGCCGGTATCCTTCGACGTCGAACGATCGCACAGGTCGGCGAGCGCTCCGCCGAGCGAGGCAAGCTCGCCTCGCATCCCGAATCGAAGAGCCGGGTCGTTCATCGCGGTGTCGTTCACGGCGTGAACCTCTCGATGCGCGTCACGAGTATCCCCTCGCCGCCGAGCGCTCGGAGATCGGCGATCGTGCGATAGATGGCGCACTGCGGCACCACCGCGTGCACCGCCACGTGCGTGCCGCCGTTGAGGAGGTCGATCACGGTAGGGCCACTGATCCCCGGCAGAACGCTCTTCACCCGCTCGAGCGCGTCGCGTGGGACGTTGGCCATCACGTAGCGCTTCCCGCGCGCGCGGATCACCGACTCGAGCGCGGCCGAGAGCTCCTCGAGTGCGCGCGTCCTGTCGTTCTCGGAAAGACCGTCGCGTCTCGCCCGCGTGCCGGCCGTCGGCCGCGCGGCGGTGATGAGGCGCGCGCTCGACTCCAGTACGGTAGCGATCTCGCGGAGGTCGTGCACGCGCATCGTGGAGCCGGTGGAGGTGAGGTCCACCACCAGATCCGCGATCCCGAGGTGCGGTGCGATCTCGGCCGCGCCCGAGATCGGGACGAGGGTGACGGCGCACCCCGCATCCTCGAAGAATCGCCGCGCGAGGCGCGGGAAGACCGTTGCCACGCGATGCTCGCTTCTCACGTCGGCGAGCGATGCGATTCCGCTCTCCGCGCGCGCCGCGGCCACGAGCCGGCAGGCGCCGAACTCGAGGTCGAGCAGCTCGTCGATGTCGCGCTCGGACTCTCGGATGAGGTCCCACCCCGTGATCCCGGCGTCCGCGGCGCCATCGGCCACGAACTCGGGGATGTCCTGCGCGCGCACGAAGATCGCCTCGAACTCGCCACCGAGCGATGCGACGAGTGCGCGCTGCCCGGACGAACGGACTTCGAGTCCCGCATCGGCGAAAAGGGCACGGGCGTCTTCGGAGAGGCGACCCTTATTTGGTAGAGCGATTCTCAACATCGGAATAGAGTGGGAACGGGAAACAGAAAGCGGACAGCAGAAAGCAGGAATTGCATACCGAGCAGAGTCATCCCCGCGACTTGCGGGAATCCACTTTCAGTCGGGCAAACAAAAAAACGGCCCGTCCGAAAGGGACGGGCCGGGCGGCGCACGGGTGCTGCGTTACTGACGAATCGAGCCAGTCATTCACGCACGCGCACGCAACCACGTCCCGTCGAGGGGTGGTGATGATGGTGCGCGTGATGGTGGATGGTGGAGAACGTCATGGGCGGAAAGTGTAGTGGGTCGCGCGACGCGCGTCAATGGCGGCTCGACGGGGGTGTCGTGCGCGGACGGCGAACGTGCGCGCACGGATTGGCGGAAGGGTGGTTCGCGTGTCATCATCTTCTTCGTCTCACTCCCTCGACTCGCATCGTACGTCAATGCCACGCCGCAAGCCTGATCCCGAGCAGCTGCTCGATACCCACGTCACTCCCGCCCTCAAAGGGTGGCTTCTCTGGGACGGCGAGTTCGTGATGGGACCGCGGTACATCCGGCTCCTCGAGGGGATCGAGCGGCACGGGAGTATCCGCGCGGCGTGCGCCGACCTCGGTCTCAGCTACCGTACCTGCCTCACGCGTATCCGCAGGATGGAGCGTGTGACGGGCGCGACGATCGTGGTCACGCAGCGCGGCGGGAGCGAACGCGGCGGTGCCGAGGTCACGCCACTCGGTCGCGCGCTGGTACGTGCGTATCGCGCCTGGCGCGACGAGCTCGAACGTGAGAGCAGACGAGCGTTCACGCGGGTGATATCGAAGTGACATCGGCGAACTGATCCACGCACGATGCTTCATTGCGTCGCCGCGCGGTAGGAGCTCGATAGGAAGTGCGTTGCACGTCGGGATCGAGCGGAATAGGTTAACGCCCTACGTGGTGGCGAGCTCGGTGGCTCCATCGTACACGACGGGCTGCACTTCTTCATCCGGAACATCCCGCTCCGAGCTGGCGCACCCACCGCCACCTTCCCCGTGCACAACTATGCGGCGTGCCTGCAGGGCCGGTGGAAGTCTCACCGACCGCCAGCTAGCCGTCTCCGGCTACGGCATCCCGCACAAGGTCACCGTGAGCGGCACTGTAGATCTTCCGCTCCGTCTCTCGCTTTCGCTCGTCTATGTCGGTCGCTCGGGCGACATCTCGCTCGTGCGCGATGCCGCCGGCGGCGGGGGAAACGTCCGTCAGGATCTCTCGCGCTGGCGGCTGCAGCTGGGCGCGCGCTACATCTTCTGAGCACGGGTGCACGCGAGCATGCGCGCACCGGGCGAGCGGCATGAAGGCGGCGCCAAAGAAAAATCGCCAGGAATCCGGTTTCGATTCCTGGCGATCTAGAACTCGCGGCGCTTCATTTCCTTGAAGAGGCGAGTGGTCTCGGCCGAGTCCCGGGTCTCGTTCCGGGTGGCCTCGATAGTGGCGTCGTAGACGCGACCGCGCTTGGGCTGCGCCGCGGACTTCGCGGCGTTCTTGCGAGCGAGGGCTTCGAGCTGCTTCTGGTTCATCGTGGTGTGGGTTGGGTTGAAGATGTGTCCGAATAATATACGCACCCACGGACTCCGCCGTCACTCCAGAGGCCGCGCCGACCGCGCCACCCCTATTCCCGCAGCGCCCCCCGTCGCAGCTTCCCGCTCGCCGTTCGCGGAAGCGGCGCCTCACTGATCCTCACCTCGCGCGGCACCTTGTACGCGGCGAGCGAGGTGCGGCAGTGCGCCTGGAGCTGCTCGACCGCGGGCGGATCCGCCCCCTCCACCAGCCGCACCACCGCCACTACCCGCTGCCCCCATTCGGTGTCGCTTTCGCCGATCACGGCCGCCTCGGCAATGCACGGATGCGCGAGCAGCACGCCTTCCACTTCGGCGGGGTACACGTTCTCGCCGCCCGTGACTATCAGGTCGTCGCGCCGGTCGAGCACGTAGAGGTAGCCCTCTTCGTCGAGCACTCCGAAGTCGCCCGTGCGGAACCAGCCGTCCACGAACGCGCTCGCGCTGGCGTCGGGGCGGTTCCAGTACCCCGAGGTCACCACCGGGCCGCGCACGAGGATCTCTCCCCCCTCACCTGGTGTGGGGTCGTCGCCCGAGTCGGTCGCCACGCGAAGCTCGTTCGGATAGAGAGGCCTTCCCGCCGAGCCGAGCTTGCGCAACGCATCGCGCGGGGCGAGGGTGGCTACCTGCGAGCAGCACTCGGTAAGCCCGTAGGTCTGCGACACCGGTATGCCCAGTCGCGCGCAGCGCTCGAGGAGCACGCGCGGCGCGGGTCCGCCGCCAAGGAGCACGCAACGGAGCGACTGGGGAGCCGGACGGTCGCCGCGCACATCGAGCAGGCGGTGGAGCATGGTGGGAACGAGGGACACGAGAGTGATCTCCTCATCGTCCAGCGCCGCGCTCACACGCTCTGCATGGAAGCCATCGTGCAGCACCGCGGTGGTTCCGTAAATCGCGCTCCGGGTGAGCACCGAGAGCCCGCCAACGTGGAAGAGCGGGAGCGGCGCGAGCCAGCGGTCGCCATCCCGGATGCCGAGATTGAGCGCGGAACCCATAGCGCTCCACCAGAAATTGGAGTAGCTGAGTACAGCGCCCTTGGGCGCGCCCGTTGTGCCGGATGTGTAGACGATCGCGAGCGGATCGTCCGGATCCGTGCGATCGCGGAGAGGCGCCTGCTCGACAGGAGCAGCTTGAGGGCGAGCGAGGCTGGTGGGAGTGTCCGCGGCGCCGGCCGCATCGGGGCGGGAGATGTCTGCGGCTGTAATCCCGGGAGCCGACGCGCTACCCATGTGAACCGCCGCCACTTCGGTCGCAACCGCGCACAGTTCGGCCGCCTTCGCCTCCGTGCTCGCATCGTGCAGCACCAGCCGCGCCCCCGCGTCCCGCACCTGCCACGCCAGCTCGCCTGGCGTGAGACGGAGGTTGAGCGGAAGCAGCACGGCTCCGAGTCGCATGCACGCATGCACCACCGCCACGAACGGAACGCCGTTGGGAAGGAGCACACCCACTCTCTGGCCGCCGCCTACCCCGAGCGCCGCCAATCGCCGTGCGACCTCGTCTGCACGAGCGTGCAGCTCCGCGTACGTGAGCCGGTATCCGTCCGGTGCAACGACCGCCAGACGATCAGGGGTGGCGGCAGCGCGCCATGGAAGCCAGAGAAGCGAGGGCTGCGAAGAGCCGTGGCCGAGTGATGAGGATGGAGGAGACAGCAATGCGTGTTCGCCCGCGTTCGTCATCCGATTCGGAATCGATGGCCGAGGCAATGGGCTCAGCCGAGCAGCAGCCCCAGCGCCAGCAGCACACCGAAGAGGAGCTGCAGCTTGCCGCTCTTCGCTAGCATGATGTTGAGCGCGGGTCCCGAGAGCCCACCGAGAATGGCGCTCACCGCACGATAGGCGATGGGGATGGTGAGGAGCGGAAGGAGCACCCACGCCCCCGCGAGTCCGCTCAGCAGCATTGCCACGGGTGCCAGATACGCGAGCACGGCGAGTAGCGCATACTGCCGCCGCGTGGCGCGTTCACCCATCAGCACCGCGAGCGTGCGCTTGTGCGCCGCACGGTCCGTCGCGAGATCGCGCAGGTTGTTGACGACGAGAATATTCGTGACGAGCAGCCCCACGGGTATCGCCGCGACCAGCGCGAGGGGACTGAGAGTATCAGTCTGCAGGTACGCACTCCCACCCACCGCCACGAGTCCGAAGAACACGAACACGAAGAGCTCGCCCATCCCGTGGTATCCGTACGGCCACGGACCTCCGGTGTAGGCGAGCGCGCAGATGATGCTCGCCACGCCTATCGCGACGATCGGCCATCCGCCCACCCACACGAGGTACGCACCCACCAGCGTGGCGAGCGCGAAAGTCACGATGATCGCGCGCCGCACATCCGCCGGCGAGATGAGCCCCGCCTGCGTCACTCGCGTGGGTCCGAGCCGCTCGTGCGTGTCGGCGCCGCGATGAAAGTCGGAGTAGTCGTTGGCGAAGTTGGTTGCAATCTGGATGAGGAGCGCGCCCGCGAGCGCGGCCAGGAAAGGCAGAACACGCAGCGAGCCGATGGCACTCGCGAGCCCGAACGCCGCACCCACCCCGTGCGCGACCGCTGCCCCAGCCGCGTCACCCAGGCCTTCTACGCCCATGCCCGGGGCGGCACGACGGCCTGCGACTCCCGCCGCGGTCCCCACGAGCACCGGCGCCACCGCGGCGGGGAGCGTCTTGGGACGCGCCGCGAGCCACCAGAGCCGCAGTCTGCTCGGCCGCTCGCCCGGCACGGCGAGCGGCGGCTCGAGCGTGCCGCCCGGTGCCGCACCGCCCGACCCCGCAGCGGCATCGGACGGATGCGATGCCGCCACGAACGACGCGCTCTCGCTCACGGGAAGCGCGGGTACTTCTCGAAGTCCGGCTTCCGCTTCTCCACGAAAGCGTTCCGCCCCTCCTTCGCCTCTTCCGTGAGGTAGTAGAGAAGCGTGGCGTCGCCGGCGAGCTGCTGCAGCCCCGCCTGGCCGTCGGTGTCGGCGTTGAAGGCGGCCTTGAGAAAGCGCAGAGCCATCGGGCTCTTCTCGAGAATCTCGCGCGCCCACTGCACCGCTTCCGCCTCGAGATCCTCGAGTGGCACCACCGTGTTCACGAGTCCCATCTGGAAGGCTTGCTGGGCAGTGTACTGACGACAGAGATACCAGATCTCGCGCGCCTTCTTCTGGCCCACCACGCTCGCGAGATACGAAGCGCCGTAGCCGCCGTCGAAGCTTCCCACCCGCGGACCGGCCTGGCCGAAGCGCGCGTTGTCGGCCGCGATGGTGAGGTCGCACACCAGGTGCAGCACGTGGCCGCCGCCCACGGCGAAACCCGCCACCACCGCGATCACCGGCTTGGGGAGGTAGCGGATCTGGTTCTGCACGTCGAGAATGTTGAGCCGCGGCACCTTGTCCTCACCGACGTAGCCGCCATGTCCACGCGTGCGCTGGTCACCGCCGCTGCAGAATGCCATGTCGCCGGCACCGGTGAGCAGCACGACGCGGATGTCCATGTCTTCCCGCACGCGAGCGAAGGCGTCGCTCAACTCGTTCACCGTTTCGGGACGGAACGCGTTCCGCACCTCCGGCCTGTTGATCACTATGCGCGCCATCCCCTCGCCGCCCGCGTCGCGCTCGAAGAGAATGTCCCGGTACTCCGTGATCGGCTCCCACTCTACCACTCTCCGCTGCACGCTCGCGCGCGGGTCGCTTCGTTCTGCTGTGCCGGTCATTGTCACCTCGTTGAAATCGAAACCAGAAAATCTTCCACTGCGTCGAGCAGCTCGCCTGGCCGCTCGAGATGCACCGCGTGTCCCGCTCCCTCCACCACGTGAAGCGTGGATCGTGAAAGCGCTTCGTTCATCTCGCGCGCGGCCGCGACGTACTTCTCATCGAGCGCGCCGCATACGAGAAGCACGGGGATGCCGGCCAGCTCGCCGAGTCTCTCCTGTACCGATGCAGTCGCTCCGGCACCGAGCCCGCGGAGACTGTTGGCCAGCCCGCGCGCGCTGCCAGCCAGCCGCTGAGCGCGCAGGCCGTCACGAACCGCGCTCGAGAGCTGACGCTGGCTCGCCCAGAGCGGCAGTCGCTCCCAGCGATCCGCGAACGCCTCCACGCCGCATCGCTCGATGTCCGCCGCCAGCGCATCGTCAGCAGCACGGCGCTCGGCGCGCTCCGCCTCGCCGGCGATCCCTGGCGACCCGCTCTCGAGAATGAGAGCACCCACGCGCTCGGGCGCAGCGAGCGCCGTGTGCAGCGCCACGCGCGCACCCATGGAATAGCCGAGCAGCGCGACGCGAGCGATGCCCAGCGTGTCGAGCGCGTCCACCACATCCTCTGCCGCGCGCGCAGCGGCGTAGCGCGCAGGATCGTCGGGCACGTCCGAGCCGCCATGACCGTGCAGCGAGAGCGCGACCGCTCTGCGCCGCGCCCCGAAGGCCGGAAGCAGATCGTTCCAGCTAGACGCCGCGCCAGTGAAGCCGTGAAGAAGGAGAAGCGGAATTGGCTCCCCCTTTCGCGGGAAAGACTGCGATGACTGTCGCGGGGATGATGTATCCCCAGGCCCGTCATCCCCGCGAAAGCGGGGATCCATTTTCCTGTCCGCTGGCCCGCACACGCTCTCCACGATCTCGAGCCGCACTCCATCGCGCAGCGCTATGTGCCGCGCTGACACCTCTGCGATGTCACCGCTCACAGCAGCTCCGCCATGCCCGCGCTCACCGCCGACCAGAGCTCGCGGTGGCGCTCCACGTTTGCGGCGCGGTCGGTTCGTACTTCTATGATGTTCAACCCCGGCGCATCGATCGCCGCGGCCAGCGCCGCGTGAAACCCCGCCCAGCTCTCCGGACGTACCAGCCGCGCACCGTACAGCGCCGCGGCGTGCGAGAAGTCGAGGCCGTGCGGCGTGCCGAAGAGCGCCTCGAAGTCGCGCGGCGCCACGATATCCGCATTCCCCTGTGGCAGGAACGAGAAGATCCCCCCGCCATCGTTGTTCACCAGCACCACTGTCGCATCGAGGTCGTGCAGCTTCGCCGCGAGCAGGCCGTTCATGTCGTGGTAGAACGCCAGGTCGCCGATGGCAAGCACGGTGGGACCATCGCTGGCCGCCGCCGCGCCGAGTGCACTCGATACCACGCCATCTATTCCGTTGGCGCCGCGA
>DASSOX010000062.1:0-8250 GCA_035700125.1 Gemmatimonadaceae bacterium | reverse complement strand
AAAATCCTTACAACCCGCGGGCGCCAGGAGAAGGCCCGCCAGTAGTAATCCATATATTTTCTTCATCGGCTTCCCGTTGATCGGTGTGAGTCGAGCATTTTCACGGTGACGTTTGCCGCGGTCTCGCGAGAGTCGGGGCAGCATCAGAATGCCACCCGGACGCCGAAGTCGAGGCCGCGCGGAATCGGGAAGTTGCCGTAGTCGATTCCCACGGCTCCCGCCCCTCCGACCGCCGCCGTGTTGCCGTTCACCACCGGATCGAGCCCGTCGTAGTTGGTGATGAGGAAGAGATCCGAGCCCGTGACGTAGACGCTCGCATTACGCACCCACTTCCCGACCCAGTCCTGCGGCAGGACGTAGGACAACGTCACGTTGCGAAGCCGTACCCAGTTGATGTCCTTCTGGATGAAGTACTCCTCGTTCATGAGGCGGTAGTAATCCGTGTTCTCCGCCGGAACGACGCTGATGTTGTTTGGCGTCGGGTTGGTGTTCTCGTTGCCATCCTTCAGCACGCCCTCGATCACGCGCGGCGTTTCCCGATCGAGCGTGCGGGTGCTGAGCCCTCGCTGCGTGAGGAAGAACTCCGTGGCGTTGAAGATGTCGCCGCCCTTCCGCATGTCGAGCAGGAAGTCGAGCGAGAAGTTCTTGTAGCGCAAGGTGTTCGAGAGGCCAACCGTGAAGTCGGGCTGGCGATCGAACCCGCGGTCGATGAAAGCTCTCGAGGCCATTGGCAGACCGGTCGTGGGGTCGATCAGGATCTGTCCCGCGTCGTTCCTCTGGAGGAACATGCCGGTGAGCGCCATGGTGGACATGCCGGGCGACTGGCCGTCGCGAACGTTACCTGCCAGCCATGTATCGGAGACGTACGACTCGGGGAGGTCTCGCGGGAGCGAGAGCACCTTGCCGCGCGCCAGGTCGAAGTTGGTGAGGATGTCCCAGGAGAAGTTCTGGTTCCGGATCGGGGTGCCGCGGAGCGAGATCTCCACGCCGTGGTTCCGCGTGGTAGCTCCGTTCAGGTTGAAGAGGACGAAGCCCGTGGCGTAGCTGCCGCGGATGTTCTGGACGATCTGGTCCTTCGTCTCCTTCTGGTAGTACGTCACATCGAGACCGAGCCGGTCGTCGAAGAAGCCGAGCTCCGTGCCGAACTCGTACGATGTCGCGAACTCCGGCTTGAGTGCGAGGTTCGGTCCCCAGAAGCCGTAGCTGTATCCGGAATACGAGGTGGTCACGCTCGCGAGCGCGGGGCGGTAGGCGTACGGCGAGGCATCCTTACCTACCTCCGCATACGCTGCGCGGAGTTTACCGGTCATGTGCTTCCCGATGCTCGGGAATGCATCCGAGAAGATGAAGCTCGAGGTGACCGAGGGATAGAAGAACGAGTTCCTCTCCACGGGGATCGTCGACGTCCAGTCGTTGCGCCCCTGCACGGTAAGGAAGAGGTAGTCGCTGTAGTTGAACACGGCCTGCCCGAAGAGACTCACGAGACGGCGGCGGGTGAGCGTCGTACGGTTGCCCCTGATCCGAGTGTTATTCACGGACGCGAAATTCGGGTCCATGAAGTCCTGGCCGTTCAACGAATTGACCGTGGTTCTCTCGTCGGTGACGTTGTTCCCGAGGAGCCCGTTGACCGAGAACTTGTCGGTGATGTGGTAGGTGTTGAAGTTGAGCAGCGTCTGGGCGTTGAGGTTCCGCGTGATCTCATCGGCCTGGTCGAGGATGCCGCGCTGGCCGAAACCGAGTTTGCTCTCCGGGCTCCTCAGCAGGAAGTTCTGGGTTGTGTAGCCATCGGTGCCGAGGATGGTCTTGATGTTACCCCAGGAGAAGGGCGTGACCGTCAGCGCCAGGTTCGCGATGAGGCGGTTGTTCTTCGAGTTGATCGAGTTCTTGTTGACGCTGAAGAACGGGTTGTCGACCTCGTCGCCGTAGCCCAGGCCTCCCACGATGCGGCGCGTTCCGGCCGGCGTGAGGTAGTTGGACGCGTCGTCGTTGGCCGGCCAGGCGAGAAGGCCGAGTAGCGGGCCCTGGATTCCCTTGTACGCCTGATCGTTGTTGGCGTACGAGTACATCATGGACAGGTCCACGTTCAACCAGTCCGTCACCTCACCCTGAGAGGCGCCAGTCAGGTTGACCCGGTCGTAACCAGTGGTCGGGACCACGCCGTTCTGCTTGGTGAGCCCCGCGGCGAGGCGGTAGTTGATGTTGCCGTTCGCCGTCGCGCCACCGAAGGAGAGGTTGTGCTTCTGCGTCAGCGCGGTCTGGAAGAAGTCGTCGATGTTGTTGTAGAACTTGGTGCCCGCCGGGTACTTCTCGCCGAAGTAGAGGAAGCTGTCGTAGGTCGCGCTTCCAGTGAGGTCGAGCGGCCCATAGACGTGCTGGACATCCGGCTTGGCCCTGGGCGTCTCCAGGCGGAAGCTGTTGCTGTACTCGAAACCGCCGCCGGCTCTGCCGCGCTTCGTAGTGATGACGATCGCTCCGTTGGCGGCATCGATCCCGTACAGCGCGGCGGCCTCTGGTCCCTTGAGTACCGTGATCGATTCGATGTCGTTCGGGTTGATGTCGGCACCGCGGTTGGTGAAGTCCACGCCCCGGTTGTCGAAGGACGTCGCGGAGGCAACGTCGGAGGCGAGGGTGCCGGTGGCGAAGGTGGAGTTGTCCATCGGCAGGCCGTCGATGACCATGAGCGGCTGGTTGCTTCCGCTGATGGAGCTGACGCCACGAATGACGATGGACGACGAAGCACCCGGTACGCCGGAAGTGCTGGTTACACTGACGCCGGCGACGCGCCCCTGGAGGGCGTTGACGAAGTTCGGCTGCTGCGCGGCGGTGATGTCGGCGCCGGAGACCGTCTGCTGCGATACACCCAGCGAACGTTGCACGGCGGTCTGCCCGAGCGCCGTGACCACCACCTCGTTGAGCGACGTCGCGATGCTGCGGAGCGAGAAGTCGTGCGTGGCAGTCGCCCCGGCCTGCACCGTGACCGTGTCGCGCGTGGGCTCGTAGCCCACCCGGCGCGTGACGAGGACGTGCGACCCTGGCGCCACGCCGCGGATCGCGTAGGTGCCATCGTCGGTCGTCTGCGCGCCGAGCGATGTGCCCTCGACGCTGATCTGGACTGCGGCTACGGGTCCGCCGGTGCCCGCGTCGGTCGCGCGACCGCGGATGTTACCGGTGCCCTGCCCCAGCGCCAGCGCGGGAGAGCCGACAAGGGCGAGCGCGAGAAAACCAATGACCCCACGTAAGGGCATGGTGCCTCCTGGATGGATTGTGAGTGTGGGTCACTTGCGTAAGGCGAACATCAGCAGGCCCGTGGGCCGCTGCGAATCCCGGCCTGTTCGGCGCGCCGAGCGCGTGCTGCTCTGCTGCTTCGTCCTGTCTGGAGTTGCCAGATCATCGGGAGTAGCTCGTGAACAGCGGGTGGGGCGGGGAGAGGCGCGGTATCCTATGAAGGAAACTGAAAAGAAGCAAGAGCCCGTTTTGACCGATATTGTAAGAGAGTGGAACCGAGTTCCATGGTACGCCAATAGATGTATGCAGAGTGGTACACTACGACGTCGAACGATGCGCGCGACACGCGACGAACCGGCGCCTGGCCGCCGCCGCGACCCGCATTCCCTTCCCGCAGATCCCACTGTAGTATTACCAAACCGACCGACGCGTCGGTTTGTTTTTGCTCCGCCAGATCCAACTACGCCGCACCCACACGCCGCTACCCCTCGTGCCACCCGAGCCGCTAGTCGAACCCGCCCTCGATCCCGCTGACGCCAGCAAGGGAGCGCGGCGGCGCGAACGCATCCTCGAGGCGGCGCTCGAAGTCTTCTCCCGGCGCGGCTACGGCGACGCTGGCATGGAAGAGATCGCCACGGAGTCCGCTACCTCCAAGGGTGGGCTCTACTTCCACTTCGCCAGCAAGCAGGCCCTCTTCGGCGCCCTCCTCGAGCGGACCGCCGAGCTGCTCATGAATCGGCTCGAGGCCGCGGCGGCCAGCGAGAGCGACCCGCTCCGGCGCGCCGACGCCGCCGTCGCCCGCGCGCTCGATGTCTTCGGCAGCCACCGCCGGCTCGCTCGGCTCTTCCTCATAGATGCGCACACCCGCGACTTCGCCCCGCGCCTCCTCACCATCCGCGCGCACTTCGCCGAACGCCTCGCGCGCGATCTCGAAGATGCGGTGCGCCAAGGACTCATCCCGCCCTGCGATACCCGCCTCGCCGGCCAGCTCTGGCTGGGCGCCGTGAGCGAGGTGGTGGTCCAGTGGCTCATCACCCCCGACGCGCCGCCGCTCGAGTCGTGTTACCCGGAGCTCCGCCGCCTCCTCTGGAGCGGACTCGGTGTGGCGCCGGCGCGGGACGACTCGGAACCGCCCTCTCCAGCGACCCCGCACCCGTCGTCGCACCGCGCGAAGAGCGCGGCGCGCACGGGTGGACGACCCGGAAGAGGAAGAAAGTGAGTGCCTCGCCCCGGCTCGCGGAGGGGGACATAACTCTGCTCGAGCTTCTGCGCCGCGCGGCCACGGCGGCCCGCCAGCGCCCGGTGCTCGCTACTTGCGTGGAGCCGCTCCCCGACGTCGAACCGCTCGACGCCTTCGAGCGCGCGCAAGCGGTGGCCGACCGGATCTACTGGGCAAAGCCCAGCACCGGCGTGGCGGTGGCCGGGATCGGCGCCGCAGTCACCATCGCCCCCTCCGGCGAGGGACGCTTCGCCACGGCCGCCCGGCTCTGGCGCTCGCTCCTCGCCGAGGCGATCTGCGACGGACCCGGCGCGACGGACGACGAGGGTGGCTCCAACTGCGCCCGACTCGGCGATGCCCCCGACGATGCGTTCGGCCGATGGCCCATGCTCATGGGCGGCTTCCGCTTCGACCCGGCCAGGCAGCCCGGACCGGAATGGCTTGGATTCCCGGATTGTTGGCTGATGGTGCCGCGTCACTGTCTCGTTACGTCGCCCAAAGGCCGTTGGCTTTCGACGAGCGCGCTGGTGAAACCCGGCGACGATCCCGTGAAGCTGGCCGTCGCGCTCGAACGTGAGCGCGAGCGACTCCTCGGTTCAGGTCGAGCCGCGGGGAGCCGCGCGGCCTGGGCCACGCTCGCCACGAGCATGCGAGTGCCGACTGCCTCGCGTGGTGGGAATGGAAAGTATGCAACCGACGTACGCGCGGACGATGCCGCCCACGATGCCCCCCAGCTCCAGGGTTCGTCGCGCGACGCCTTCGAGCGAGCGGTAGCCGAGGGCGCGGCGGCGGTGAGGGAGGGCGCGCTGGAGAAGGTGGTCACCGCGCGCGCGGTCGCGTGGCGGCCGCACGAGGCACCGGATCCTGGCACCGCGCTCCGTCGGCTCGAGGCGCGCCACCCCGAGTGCACCATCTTCGCGGTGGCGCGGGGCCGCAAGGTTTTCCTGGGCGCCTCGCCCGAGCGGCTGGTGCGAGTGGATGGTCGGACAGTGCGCGCCACCTCGCTCGCCGGCTCGATAGCGCGCGGCGATGGGCCGGAGGAGGATGCGCGTCGGGCGACGGAGCTGATGAACAGCGCGAAGGATCGCGAGGAGCACGAGATCGTGGTGCGCGCGCTCACCGGCGCGCTGCGGGAGCTGTGCGATGCGGTGAGCGCGCCATCCACGCCCGCTCTGCTCACACTCCCCGACGTTCATCATCTCCACACGCCGATCACCGCGCGCCGGCGCGAGGGGACGGATCTCTTCCGGCTGCTCGAGCGACTGCACCCCACGCCCGCGGTGGGCGGTGCGCCGCGCATGGAGGCGCTCGCGTTCATTCGCGAGCATGAGGGGTGGGACCGCGGTTGGTACGCCGCTCCCGTTGGCTGGGTAGACGCCAGCGGCGACGGCGAGTTCGCGGTGGCGCTTCGCTCGGCGCTCATGGACGGCGACCAGGCGACGCTCTTCGCCGGGTGCGGGATAGTGGCCGACTCGCTGCCGAGCGCCGAGTACGAGGAGTCGGAGCTGAAGCTGCGCGCAATGAGCGCCGCGCTCGCGGAGGACGTGGCGATCGCGGAAGAGGTAAGCGAAGCGTGACGGCGCGTCCCACCCCCGCGACGCCGCTCGTTGCCGCCGCGCCGGTCGAGCGGCCGCTTCCTCCCGCCACCGCGGCCGACCTCGAGGCGCCCGATGTGGCGGCGTTCGCCTGGGTGAGCGCGTTCGTGGACGAGCTCTCGCGCGCCGGGGTGCGCGACGCGTGCGTGGCGCCAGGCTCGCGCTCCACGCCGCTCACCCTCGCGCTCGCGCACAACGAGTCGATGCGCGTCTGGACGCATCTCGATGAGCGTTCCGCGGCCTTCTTCGCTCTGGGGGTGGCGAAGACCGCGCGGCGGCCAGTCGCGCTGGTGTGCACGTCGGGGACGGCGGCCGCGAACTTCCTTCCCGCAGTGGTGGAGGCCCGGCTCTCCGGCGTGCCGCTCGTGGTGCTCACGGCGGATCGCCCGCCCGAGCTGCGCGGCGACGTGGGAGCGCCGCAGACCATCGATCAGGTGAGGCTCTACGGGACGCACGCGAAGTGGTTCGTGGATGCGCCGCTCCCCGAGGCGACGCCCGCCGTGCTGAGAGAGGCGCGCACGCTCGGCGCGCGCGCGGCCGCCGTGGCGAGCGCTCTGCCCGCGGGCCCGGTGCACGTGAACCTCCCCTTTCGCGAGCCGCTGGTGCCGCGTGAGGTGGAGCTCCCCGAGTGGTGGTCGGAAGACGAGCGGCTCGCGTGGAGCGGCCGGCCCAACGGTGAGCCGTGGGTGAGAGTGAGTGTGGCGGAGCGTAAAGCCGATGCGGAGCTGGTGGAGTCGCTCGCCGGTGTGCTGGCGGATGCGCGAAGGCCCGTGATAGTGTGTGGTCCGCTGGCCGATCCGGCAATCGCCGCTCCGCTGGCGGCGGTGGCGCGCCGACTCGACGCACCGCTCCTCGCGGATCCGCTCTCGCAGCTTCGCTTCGGCGCGCACCCCGCCACGCTCGTGGTGGACGGCTACGACGCCTTCCTGCGTGCTTCGCTTTCAGATGACGCGGCGACAGCTCTCGCGCCGGATCTCGTGCTGCGCGTCGGGGCGCTGCCCACTTCGAAGGTGCTGCAGCTCTGGCTTCGCGCGCACGCGGGTGTGCGGCAGATTCTCCTGGGCGACGGCGGCTGGGCAGACCCCGCGCAGGATGTGGCCTGGGCAGTGCGCACCGACATCGCCCTGACGTGCATGGATCTCGATGACGTACTCGCCGAGATGCTCGGCGACACTCCGCTCGCCGACGCCGACTGGGCCGCACGCTGGCGCAGGATAGACGCACGCACGAGAGAAATCCTGGCGGACGAGCTGGAGAGCGACGACGAGATGAACGAACCGCGGCTCTTCGCGGAACTGGCCGCCGCACTCCCCGCCGGCACCACGCTCTGGGTGAGCAGCTCGATGCCGGTGCGCGACCTCGACAGCTTCGCGGCCAGGCGCGGTGAGCACATTCGTGTTCTCGCCAATCGCGGCGCCAACGGAATAGATGGCGTGGTATCGAGTGCACTCGGCGCGGCGGCGGCCAGCGATGGTCCCACCGTGCTTGCCATCGGCGACCTGGCGTTCTACCACGACATGAACGGTCTGCTCGCGGCGAAGCTGCACGACCTCGATGCGACCGTCGTGCTGGTGAACAACGATGGCGGGGGAATCTTCTCGTTCCTGCCGCAGGGGAATGCGGATATCGTGGCGCCGCGCGACTTCGAGGCGCTCTTCGGCACGCCGCACGGGCTCGACTTCTCGCACGCCGCGGCGCTGTACGGTGCACGGCTGGTGCGCCCGGAGAGCTGGACGGAGTTTCACGCGGCGCTGGCCACGGCGATCGAGGCGCCGGGGCTGAACATCATAGAAGTACGAACCGCCCGCGCCGCGAACGTGGAGCGTCACCGCGAGCTCTGGTCGGCGGTGAGCGCGGGCGTGGCGGAGCTGCTGTGAGCGGCGGCGTCGCGGAGGTGGCGTCGCGGCACGTCGTGCTGCGCGATGGAGTGCGGCTCGAGATCGTGGAGAGCGTGTGCGGGGCAGTGGACAGGAAAATGGATCCCCGCGACAGCGGGGATGACGCACCAGGACGTACGTCGCCCCCGCGACAGTCATCGCCGTCATTCCCGCGGAAGCGGGAGCCCATTCCGCTTCTCCTTCTGCACGGATTCACTGGCGCGGCGTCTACCTGGAACGATCTGCTTCCGGCCTTCGGGGCGCGGCGCAGAGCGGTCGCGCTCTCGCTGCACGGTCATGGCGGCTCGGACGTGCCCGCCGATCCTGCGCGCTA
>DASSOX010000061.1:0-13592 GCA_035700125.1 Gemmatimonadaceae bacterium | reverse complement strand
TACTCGCGCCCCACATCGTCGAACACCGTTCTCCAGAGGTGGTGCGCGGCAATCGCGTTGGCCTTGTCGGCCATCGTCACCGAAGTCTTCCCGTGCGAGGCCGCCCACTCGAAGGCGTAGCGGATGATCCGCTCCACGCCTTTGCGAGTGTTGAGCTCCTCGGCGATGGCGATCTCGTCGGGCGTCCCCTCCTTGAAGCGTCCGCCTACCGATACGTAGAGCCCCTCGGTGTTCTCGCGGAAGATGACCAGATCGAGGTCGGCGGGCTCCTTCCCCTTCAGCGGGGTGAGTCGCGCATTCATGAGCCGCGCTGGCCGCTCGTTCACATAGAGGTCGAGCTGGAAGCGCATCCCGAGGAGGATGTCGCGCGCGTGTTCGTTCCCCGGCACTCGCGGATCGCCGAGCGCGCCCACCAGGATGGCGTCGAAGTCGCGGCCGAGGCGCTTCATTTCCATCGGTGGGATCGTCTCGCCCGTGGTCAGGTAATGCTCTGCTCCGTAGGGGAGCATCTCCACCTGGATGTCGGGGTGGAAGCGATCTTCAACCGCCTGCAGCACGCCGAGCGCTTCGCGGACCACTTCGGGGCCGATGCCGTCGCCCGCGATGACGGCGAGCATGGAGCTCATCGCGAACCTCCGTGTGGCGTGCCTCTGTCGTGCGCAGGCGAGGGGAGGGCGCGGCCTCTCGTGTCGTGCGCGGCGCCGCCTGCAGGGGCGCTGTCAGCCGCCGTGGAGCCCGGATGCGCGAGTGTGTATACGTAGTCTGCCGTGAGCGCGATCTCCTGCTCGCTTAGCATCGCGGAGTAGGCGGGCATCGCCACGGAAGAAGCTTGCGGAGCAGCCACGCCGCGGGCGATCACGCCGCGAATCGAGGCCAGAGATCCGTTGCCGGTCAGCCACTCGCTGTCGGTGAGCGAGGAGCCGAGTCGGGGGGTGCCCTGACCACGTTCGCCGTGGCAGGTGAAGCAGCGTCCCTTCCCATGAAAGAGCGCGTCGCCCGCCGCGCTGTCAGCGACAGCGATGATGCTCGGCACCGCCGGAGGGAGCTCGGCGGTGCCGGAATCCACGTTGCTGGAGTCCGCGCTCGAATCGGCGGCAGCGGTGCTGTCCGCCCCGGGCATCGTGTCGAGCATCGGCATCACGGCGGCGGTATCTATCGGTAACGCGCCGCCCTGCTTCACCTCCTTGTGGCACGCGCCGAAGAGAACCGCGGCCGAGACACCCGCTGGGATCAGGAGGCCGCGGGCGCCCCTCACGAAGCAGCCACCCCTCTCCCGCAGGTGATGCAGTACTTCCAGTCGATCTCGAGCTCCGTCCCGCACGCGGGGCAGCGCTGGATCGTGAGGTTCTGTCCGCAATGCGGGCAGAACTTGGCGGAGCGCCCCTCGGGAAGCTCACCGGCGCAGTAGCGGCAGCTCTCGCCGTCCTCGTTGCTGGCGCGTGCCGCGCTCGAGTTACCGGCGGTGCGCGTCGCCGCAGCGGGGCGCGGCGCCGCTGCCGGTGCGGGGCGCGGTGCCGGCGCGGCCGCTTGCGGAGCAGTCTGCGTCGCCGCGCGGTTCGACGATTGGGAGCGCTCGCCACCGTCGTTCCACGAGATTGGCGGTGGAGGAGGCGGCACGGGTGTGCCGCGGGATTCACCGGCCGCGCGCAGCTCCGACGTGTCGCCGCCCAGCTCCTGCCAGCGCTTCTGCGCGTTGGGCCCGAGCGCCACGCGCGATGCCGCAAAGTCGCGGAAGATGGCGGTGTTGGGATTAGGGGAAGCGAGCTCGCTACGCATCGCTTCGGTGAGCTCGTCGTCGGCCACGAGGTAGCCGCGCTCGCCGGAGAGGAGCCGGCAGAGGGCCGCCTGATAGTCCTCGTTGGTGTCTATGCGGAGCTCGCGCCGGTGATGCCGGTAGGGGATGAGATTCTGATAGATCTCCGCGACCTCGAAGGGCTGAGTGAGGTACTGCGGATAGTTGCTGCTCATCACCTGGAGGAGCGAGCGGAACATGCGATCGAGGTCGTCCATGGATGGGTCCGCGAAAGAAAGTCGCGACGTGCGCCGCCAGCCAATTCGCTGGCCGGCGTGCCGCAGCCGACCCGTAATTTGGTCCCCACGCGCACCCGATGCGCAAGGTCCGGCCTCGGATTGCGCAGCCCCGGGCCAGGTGCCCGGAGCGCGCTTCAGCTCACCGCCTGCGCGGCTCGTCCGGGCTGAGTGGCCGGCTGATCGTCGTCGGCGAGCAGCGGCTGTGCGCCCGCGGAGAGGCGCGCGCGCACGATATGGAAGAACGCCGCAACGCCATCGCGCCAGGTGATCTTCTTCCCTTCGGCGTAGGTGCGGCCGTGGTAGCTGATCGGCACCTCGTACACGCGCGCACCCATCTGCGCGAGACGCGCCACTATCTCGGGCTCGATTCCGAAGCGCGGATTGGTGAGGTGCATGCGCCGGAAAGCGGGCATGGTGAACGCCTTGTACCCCACTTCCATGTCGGTCAGGTTCAGGTTGGTGAACATGTTCGACATGATGGTGAGCCACTTGTTGCCGAGGCTGTGCCAGAAGTAGAGGACGCGGTGTGCGCCGCCGCCGGCGAAGCGGCTTCCCATCACCGCGTCGGCCACGCCATCTACTATGGGGGCGATCACTGACGGAATGTCCTCGGGATCGTACTCGAGGTCGGCGTCCTGGATGATCGCGATGTCGCCGGTGGCGTGAGCGCGCGCCGTCTGGATGGCGCACCCCTTTCCGCGGTTCGCGGGGTGGCGCGCGACTACCATGCACCCGTCGAGGTCGCGCGAGCGCAGCGTGAGGCGATCGTAGGTCTGATCACTCGACGCGTCGTCTACCGCCACGATCTGGATCGCCAGTCCCATGGTCGAGAGGCGTGTGCGGATGGCCAGCACCGCGTCGATGGTGCGGTCTATCGTCGCCACCTCGTTGTAGCACGGAATGAGGACGCTGACCGTCGAGAATTGCTTGCCCACTGTCACCTCGAGAGGCTGTCGAGCATGTGGTCCGGATCGTTCTTCAGATTCCCGCGCGTGCTGCCGCCAACCTGCGACACGATCCGTGTGACGATATCGTTGTCATTGACGTGCGCATCGCGCCACCCCCACGTGTAACCCATCGCGACTCCGATGGCGAGCAGAACCAGTGCCTTTCTCATCAAGTGTGTCCCTCATGGATGCCTTCATGAGGGACGTCCGGCCGGACGCTGCGGTAACGAACGCGCCGGTGTGAGGGCCGCGGGGTCGGGAAGCGCGTCGGGCGCCAGTGCGAGCCGGCCCCGCTCGCGCTCCTTCGCGAGCCACGCCTCGAACCCCGAAGCGACAGCTCCATTCGAAGTGCTCTGCTCCGCCGCGGCGCGAGTGGCCAGCTCGTTGGCGTACTCGTTCTGCGGGTGCCCGTTGTGGCCACGCACCCAGCGCCACGCTATTCGATGGGGTCGTGCGGTCTCCACCAGCTCCTGCCAGAGCTCGAGATTCTCGATCGGTCCGCTCTTTCGACGCCAATCGCGCCGCACCCAATCGTGGACCCACGAGGTCATTCCGTCAATGAGGTAACGGGAATCGCTGGTGAACTGCACCAGGAAGCGCTCACCCTTCGCCGAGATGAGACGGAGACCCTCGATGGCCGATCGGAGCGCCATGCGGTTGTTGGTGGTCGCCGGTTCGGAGAGCCAGTAGTCGCGACGCGCGAGCGCGCCGGTGCGGGGGTGCAGGAGCTCGATGAGTCCTCCCGCTCCGCCCGGATTATCCATAGCGCGTCCATTGCCGAGGCAGGATTCGTCGGCATAGATCGCGATGAGGGTCTGCTGCGAGCTCATGATGAAAAAATAGCGGATTGGTAACCGATCATTCGCTTCAAAATAGCGAAGAGGAAGCCGAACCAGATTAGCGTCTTCTAATGCAGCGACGGGGCGTTCGGATGTATGAAACACTTGCTGTTGACATCGAGCGGGCTGATCAATATCGTCGCGTAAGGAACTGCGCATGCTGCGGCGAACAGAGCGATGAGACAGCGGCAAGTGGCGCCCGTGACACGGCGCCGCGGCAACAATTAAGGATGTGGCTAGATGCGCGAGTAGCCGACCAGCGCGCCGAAGCGGATGAGAAGGTTACGACCTCTAAGGTGGAGTTCCATGATGACTCGTTTGATGACTCGTTGTCTCGTCGTGGCTCTAGTTGGTATTGCGGTACCCATCATAGCATCGACTGTCGATGCTCAGGCTGTCTCGTCCGTTTCCTTAGACGCGAGCGTGTGAGCAGGCAAGGGATGGAGCGGTGGTGAGTACGTTGGTAATCGATCGGGGCTCGCGGTGGATGCGCTCCTTGGTTTCCGGCTGCGGTCGATAGGCCGCGAAGGCCTGATGGTGGGCTTCAGCGGAGGCATTCAAGGCACGGGGGAGAGTTCGACCGTGTGCCGACCGGCGCTCGATGGCAGTTGCGTCCCGAGCTTCCCCGACTTCTACACGCTCTCCGCGCTCGCGGGCTGGGAGAGCGGCCGCGGGATCCTGCGTGTAATGCTTGGACCAGCATTCGTGCAGGCGAGTGGTGAAGGCCACGCCTTAGGCGTGCAGGGTCGGCTCGACCTTGCTGCACCATTCACTTCCCACATCGGAGTGGTGGCTTCCATCCGCCCGACGGTCGTCCCCAGCTATCGCGGTGATACGCTAAAGCTCCTGGCTTTCGGCATTGGTCTACGGCTTCGCTAGCCGGGAGCGCGTCGTCAAGTGGGTAATGCGCTTCTGATCATTGACTGATGCATTTCATCTACTCGGAGAATACATCATGGCATGCGTGAATCGTTCGAGAATGAGCCGAGTAATGGCAGTTGCGGTTGCCTCGATGAGCTTAGCGTGTTCCGACGAGTATCCGGCAGAGTCTTCCTCTCGCACACAATCCCTCGGTATACAACGAAACGCCGTTGCTATGCGGTCCGATTCGCTAGACGAAGATCCGACGTTGCTAAGCATCGCGGAGGCGGTACCCGAGTTCGGCGGGATGTATTTCGACGAGATGGGGCAGCTAGTAGTGACACTGACCGATGTGAGCCAGCTCGCCGCTGCTGAGAGCCGAATCCGACCTTTATTAGGCACCCACGAAACCGCAGCAGGAGTAGTGGATGGGAAGAGCGTTCGATTCGTAGCGCGGGCCGTGCAGCACACGTTTCTCGAGCTTGCGCAACGCAGAGCGGCTCTTCGTGCTCGCGTCTTCGGGACTCCTGGAGTGGTCAGTCTCGGTGTAAAGGAATCAGAGAACCGCATAGTAATCGGAGTCGCGGCTGCGGATGCTGGACGTCACGTAAGAGACGTACTCGCCGCGATTGGTGTGCCCGATGAGATGGCGAGGATAGAGGAAGTCTCGCGGCCAGTCGTAATGTCGCACACCCTAGCATCCTCGATGGGTGATATACACGGCGGTTGGGAGATCACAAATCTTGGTGTCGGTACCTGCACGCTTGGCTTTGCTGCTCGTCGCTATGTCGATGGTAGCCCAGTATTCGTCACCAACTCCCATTGCACTACAGTTCAACATGGATTCGACGGAGGTGCCATGCATCAGGCGGGAATTCATATCGGAAATGAAATTCTCGATCCTTCCGGCTTCCCGTGCCTCTTCCATACGTGTCGATATTCAGACGCCGCCCTGTTTTCAACCCTCGTGCCGATACAGTTTGGCACGTTGGCACGTACCACTGCTTCGTCTGGATGTGAGGACTGTAGCGCTCCATTAACGATCGACCACTCGAATCCCACGTTCCAAATTACCGGCCAGTATGCGGGCATCATCGAGAACGAGGTGCTGCACAAGGTTGGAAGAACAACCGGGTGGACTTACGGAGGTGTCGAAGATACCTGTACGGATTATACTATTGATGGTTGGGTCAGACTCTGCTCCGACCGCGTCGACTATAGCATTAAGCCAGGAGACAGCGGATCTCCGGTGTTCACTGTCAAGTCCGATGGAACTGTGGCGCTTCGTGGAATTAGTTTCGGCTACGAGGGTTGGCCGTATAGCGACGCGCTGATGTCGAATATCAAGCGAGTTGAGCTGGATCTCGGTGCGTTACGCTCATACGACCCGGGGCCACCAACCGTCACGATCTATGGACCGTCTGAAGTACAAGCGGGGGCGATCTGTAGGTGGGAGGCTTCGCCCGGTGCGGGTATTCCGCCGTATACCTACCAGTGGTCTGGACCATTCAGCGGCAATGCCGCTGTCGTCGAGGGTTCGCTTCAAAGCTCTGCTTGGCTACAAGTCGTTATAACGGATTTTCTGGGGCGGACTGGCCATGACACCTATTTCGTCGATGTGGAAGGCGTGTCCGACGGTGAATATTGCCCGGAAGCGTAGGTAACCAATGCCGAGCGATGCCAGCAGAGTGCGTAGCAACATTGCCAGGACGTACTGCACGTCGTACCTGGCGGGGGGCTCACCCGGCCGCTAGTAGCGGGGCGATCATGTGCACCACTGCCATTGCTCGTAGTCGTCCGTAGAGTGGCCCAACGCCAAGATACCTGCCTACTGCGCATCGTACCGTTGACGGCTACGAGCCGATCACCTGGATGTCGTCCAACTCATCTATGCGGAAGGTCATCCTGTCGCCGGTGGTGGGATGCGTGGTGTCTATGCTCTCCCGGCCATCGGCGATGCGAAGCCGCTCGGGTACTACCACGTACTCGGTGCCGCGGCGATAGATCGACAGGCGGCGCCGATCGATTATCGCGCGCTCGAGCGCGTCGTATTCGTCGTGGTTCAACTGCACTGTTCATCACTCCGGCCTGCGCACCAGCGGAGCGCGAGCTCGGTAAGGGTATTGGCGGCGCGCTCGATCTCAGCGGTATCTACCCACTCCTCCGCGGCGTGCGCAAGCGCGATGTCGCCGGGGCCGAAGCAGATGGCGGGGATGCCGGCGTCATTGAGGATCGCGGCGTCGGTCCATGCGCTCATCCCTTCCGTTCGCACGCGTTCGCCGCTCTCTTCGATTACCGACGCGAGTGCCCGCACGATGGGGGCGTCCACGGCCACGTCGCTCGGTGAGCGTGACAGCTCCAGTTCCACATCCGCACTGAAGTCGGGACGCCGCCGCGCTACGCGCTTGCACGCGGCACGAATCTCCTCCACCACCTGGTCCTCACTCTCGCCCGGCATGGTACGGCGCTCGAGCCGGAGCGTGCAGTGGTCGGGGTAGACCGACATCGCCGTCCCGCCCTCTATCAGCGACGCATGCAGCGATGCATGTCCCAGAAGCGGATGCGTGCGCTCGAGCAGGGCGCCTGCGTCGAGAGCATCGAGCTCGGCCAGCAGCAATCCTGCATGCCTTATGGCATCTACTCCGATGTCGTAGCGACTCCCGTGCGCCGCGCGCCCATTCACTCGGACCGTGATCCAGGCGAAGCCGCGGTGCGCCGGCGCGATCGCCAGTCGCGTGGGTTCCGTGACGATGGCGGCATCGACACGCACCCCGCTCCCCACCAGCGCCTGGGTGCCGATGCTCGCGTGCTCCTCGTCGGCCACGGCGGCCACTACCAGCTCACCGCCGATCCCCGCCTGCGCGGCGCGCGCGGCGGCCGCACACATCGCGGCGACGCCGCCCTTCATGTCTGTCGCACCACGACCGTACATCTTCCCTTCGCGCTCCAGCGCCTCGAAGGGGGCATGCACCATCCCCTCCACCCCCACCACGTCGAGATGCCCGTTGAACATGAGCGAGCGCCCGCCCGACGCCGGATCTCCGGTTCGCGCGATGACGTTCGGCCGTCCGGCCGCGGCTTCACTCACCTCCACCTGCAACCCCCACGCGCGAAGGACCCCGGCGAGCACGCGTGCAACCTCGCGCTCGCCGGGCGCTCCACGGGCGAGCGAGGGGTTGCGCGAATCCACCCGAACCAGCTCCCGCGCCAGCGCCACGGCGTCGCCGCGTTCGATCACGAGCGCGCCTCCACTATCGGCCCGTGGTCGTCTTCCTCCACCACCGCGCCGCGTTCGTCGATTCGGAAGTCCAGCACTTCGCCCGCTGCCGCCACCGCGTTGCGCACGCGGGCGCCCATCCCTTCGGGCGCGATCACCAGCACGCTCCCACCGCCCGAGGCGCCGAGTGCCTTGCCACCCAGCGCACCTGCCTCGCGCGCCAGTTCCAGTACGCGCTCGATCCCCGCCGTGGTGATGCGCGGGTGGAGTGCGCGCTGGTGGCTCCAGTGTTCGTCGACCAGCGCGGCGAGCAGGTCGATGTCGCTCAGCTTCAGCGCTTCCACCATGCGAGTGGCGAGGTCGCGCATCCCGGCCAGCGCGCGGGTCACGCGGGCATCGCCGGCGCGGTAGGCATCCATCACGCCATTGATGGTGTCGCCCGAGATGCGCGACTCGCCGGTATACACCACAGTGCAGCGCTCCTCGAGCGCGGCTCGCGTAGCCGGCGAGAGAGCGATTCGCTCCACGGTCACACGATCGGTGAATCGCAAGCCGAGCGCGCCGCCGAACGCGGCCGCGTAGTGATCCTGAAAGCCGCCGGCCACTCCCAGCCCTTCCACCTCGGTTCTCCGGCTTCGCTCGGCCAGCGCTTCGGGCGTGATGTGCTCACCGCACCACGCCGCGAACGCCGCCTGAAGCGCCACTCCAGCCGCGGAAGATCCTCCCAGTCCGGCGCCGCGGGGGAAGTCGCTGCGCAGCTCGAGCCCTACCGACTGCAGCTCGGTACGCGCCAGAGCGACGCTCGCAAGACTCTTACGTCCGGTAGTCGTGAGTTCCCCGGCGCTCGTGGCCCGATGTCTGATACCATCTTCATCCGTCCACACGCCGCCCACACTGCTGCGCAGGGTGACTCTCGCATAGCGGGAGATCGCGACGCTGCACACGCAGCCGCCATGATCCGTCGTGTAGGGCGGCACGTCGGTCCAACCGCCGCCAAAATCGATGCGCACCGGCGCGCGGGCTACAAGCTCGCGCACGGTTAGCTTGGAAGAGTGGGTTCGATGAAGAAAAATGGGTTCTCGGACTCGCGCATCGCTCTGCTGACTGGCTGGTGGGAGAAGAGAAGATAACCTTTGTCACCCGTCATGATTGCCAGCCGGTGTCCGGAGAGGCAATATCGAAGAGACAATCGGGCACACGAAGTGCCCTTCAAGATCTCGGTGAGCCATGCCCGACCTGTCACGCTACCTCGAAGACCGCACGCTCATCATGCTCTCCAACAGGGAGCCGTATGAGCACCGCTACACCGAAGGTGCTGGCGGTGCGCGGTCCATCGAGGTGCGGCAGCCGGCGGGCGGCCTGGTCTCGGCGCTCGATCCCACCATGCGCGCCACGCACGGCGTGTGGGTTGCGTGGGGCTCCGGCTCCGCCGATGCCGCCAGTGCTGACGCCGAAGGTCGCATCCAGATCCCGCCCGAGACCGAGGACTACACGCTCCGCCGGGTATTCCTCGATGACCACGAGGTAGAGGGCTACTACCTCGGCTTCGCGAACAGCTCGCTCTGGCCGCTCTGCCACCTGCTCGTCCAGCACTTCAGCTTCCGCGGCGACCACTGGGTCACCTATCAGGCAGTGAACGAGAAGTTCGCCGAGGCCGCCGCATCGGAGGTGCAGCGCTCCAAGCACCCGGCCGTGGTGTGGATCCAGGATTATCACTTCGGCCTGGCGCCCGCGATGATCCGGGAGCTCGCCGAGCCGCTGCTGATCCACCAGTTCTGGCACATCCCCTTTCCGCCGGCCGACATTCTCCGGCTCCTCCCAGGGGAGGTGGCAGAGGCTCTGCTCAGAGGAATGCTCGGCAACGATCTCATCGAGTTCCACACCGAGCGCTACGCGCTCAACTTCGCCGGCTGCGTGGCCGAGTTCATCCCCGAGGCGGAGATAGACGCCGAGACGATGGCGATCCATCTCGACGGACGGGACGTGGAAGTGGCCACCTTCCCGATCTCCATAGATGTGGATCACTTCGAGCGGCTCGCGCAGAATCCGCGCAGCGCGGCGCTGTCCAACCGACTGCGCTCGCGCTACGCCACCGACGGCTGCCGTCTGGGACTGGGCGTTGACCGCGTGGACTACACCAAGGGGATCCTGGAGCGCCTGCGTGCACTGCGGCAGCTCTGGGACCTGCATCCGGACATGCGCGAGAAGTTCACCTTCCTTCTCGTGGCCACGCCGTCGCGCTCCGAGATCGCGGCGTACAGCGCACTGGAAGAGGAGATGGTGCGCGCGGTCATGGAGATCAACGCGACCTTCCGGACGTCCAACTGGACGCCGATCGTGCTGATACACGAGAACGTCAGCACCGAGGTGCTCGCGGGCGTGTACCGCGCCGCCGACCTGTGCCTGGTGTCGTCGCTGCAGGACGGGATGAATCTGGTGGCCAAGGAGTTCGTGGCGTGCCAGGTGGATGAGCGGGGCGTGCTGGTGCTCAGCCGCTTCACCGGCGCCGCGGAGGAGATAGACGGAGCTGTGCTGATCAATCCGTTCAACATCGATGGCTTCGTGGAAGGGATCAAACGCGCTATCCAGATGAGCGAGGGAGAGCGGCGAGTGCGCATGCACCGGATGCGCGCACAGCTCCGTGGCCGCACGATCTTCGATTGGCTGGTGGCCATCCTCTCGCGCACGGAGGCGATCATCGCCGGCCGCACGATTCGTCACCCGACGCGCACGCACGTCAAGAGCCCCCAGGAGAGCGGCGCTACGTGAGCCAGGGGCTCCTCCCCGTTTCCGACTCGGTTGCGGCACGACTCGATGGAAGGCCGCTGGCCGTCATGCTCGACGTGGACGGCACCCTCGCTCCCATCGCCCCGCGTCCGGAGGAAGCCGCCGTACCCGCCGAAACCCGCCGAGTGGTGGCGGCTCTGGCCGTTCATCCGGATGTAAGGGTGGTTCTGGTTTCGGGGCGTGCGGCCGCGGACGCGCGCAGAATAGTGGGAGTGGCCAACGTCTGGGTGATCGGTAACCACGGCTTCGAAGTCGTCTCCCCCGATGGTGAAGAGCTGGAGCAGCCGGAGCTCGAACCCTGGCGCGCTGCCGTAGCCCGCGCGGCTCGGCGCATCGCGCCGCTCGTGGCGCCGGTGCCGGGAGTGATTCTCGAGGACAAAGGGTGGACGCTCAGCGTCCACTATCGCCTGGCCGACCCGAAGGTGGTCCCGCGCCTCGTCGAGAGCGTGGAGCGAGCTGCCGCACCGCTGGGACTCAGGGTTTCACGCGGGAAGATGGTGGTGGAGGTTCGACCCGACGTCCGCGTGGACAAGGGGACCGCCGTTCTTCGTCTCGCGGCGGAGCTCGGGGCGATCTCCCGGCGCGATGGCGCTGGCGTCGCGGAAGATGCTGACGGGGGCACGGCGAACGGTGGCACCGGCTCGGCGCTTTTCATAGGCGATGACCGGACCGACGAAGATGCGTTCCGCGCGCTTCGCTCACGTTCGGCGCGAGCGGTGACAGTTCGCGTCACGCACGGAGACGAGGTAGCGACCGCGGCCGAGTTCCTGGTGGAGGACCCGGCCGCGGTGCGAGTTTTTCTGGAATGGCTGCTCGAGCGCTCGAGGTGAGCGCGCGGTGGCGTTCAGCGCTTTTTCTTGGCGCTCTTGCTCGGAGTCTTGGCGCGTGCTGAAGAGGAGCCGCCGGCCGACTTCTTCTTGGCCGTCCCGCTCTTCTTGGCGGCGGACTTGGTTCCCTTGGTCGCACTCTTGGATGCGCTCTTCGTAGTCTTCTTCGCGGCTGCGCCCTGCGCGGCGCCCGTATCACGGGCTACCTTCTTCTGCTGCCGGTGCGCTTCCTCGGCCTCGCGGATCACCCGGTCGGCTTCTTCCTGGGTCATCTGTCCACGGCGTACCATGTACTGGACCAGGTCGCGAGCGCTTTCCACCGCGAACCCCGCGACGCCGGCGGCGGCGTTGATCACGTCTTTCATTGCCATGGCGATCTTGCTCCCCGCCTCCTGGCTGATTTCCTGGGCTCGCAGAGCCATCTCAGCGACGGTGTCGCGAGCGTCCGCCCCACGGTGGCCTGGGGTGCGCCGCGGCGCCGGTGCCGCCGGCGGCGTGGTGGGCGACTCGGCGTTCGCTTTGGGGTCTGCGGGCTGAGGCTTGTCGGCCATTTGCGGGCGCGCTCCATTTGCGCTGTGAAGGTGCCGGCCAGAGCGTGGCGAAGGAAGGCCGCGCGTGGGAGAGGGCAGTGCGGGACGCTTCATGTCGGGGTCCCATCACTAGCCGATGACAGCGACGGTAAGTATATGATTTCGCGTCAGCTACGCAAGTGACTGACGGGGCTGCTCTGGATGCGCACAACTTTCTTCATCGTGCGACAGCCGCGAGCAAAATTCGATCTCCTATTCGCATTTTAACACCACCGTGGCGACAGAGAAAAGCCATTTGCCGCTAGCTGGAGTGCGCGTACTCGACTTCACGCGTGTACTCGCCGGACCCCTCTGCACCATGATGCTCGGCGATCTGGGGGCCGACGTCATCAAAGTGGAGCGCCCGACTGCCGGCGACGACACCCGCGCCTGGGGGCCGCCCTTCGACGATCGCGGGGAGAGCGCGTACTTCCTGAGCGTGAACCGAAACAAGAAGAGCATAGCGGTCGACCTGTCGAGGGCGGACGACCGGGCGCTCGTGGCCGCGCTCCTGGCAGACGCTGATGTGGCGGTAGACAACTACAAGCGCGGTACGCTCGAGCGCTACGACCTCGCGCCCGCGCGCTTCATGGCGCAGCGTCCGGCGCTGGTCTGGTGCACCATCACCGGCTTTGGCCCCGACAGCGATCGGCCCGGGTACGACTACGTCGTTCAGGCCGAGCGCGGTTGGATGGCCATAACGGGCGAAGCCGACGGCGCGCCCATGAAAGTCGGCGTGGCGCTGGCGGACGTGGTTGCCGGGAAGGATGCCGCGATAGCGATCCTGGCGGCTCTCGCGTCGCGCTACAGGGAAGGTCGAGGTCGCCACGTGGTGACATCGCTCGCGCTGAGCGCGACTGCCGCGCTCGTCAACGTTGCGCAGAACGTGCTGGTGACCGGGCGCGATGCCCACCGGTGGGGAAACGCGCACCCCAACCTCGTTCCGTACGAACTCTTCGATGCCGCCGACCGGCCAATGGTGATTGCCGTCGGCAACGACGCCCAGTGGCGTGCCTGCGCCCTGGCGCTGGGGCTCGACGATCTCGCCGCCGATGCGCGCCTGGCCACCAACGCCGGGCGGCTCGAGCACCGCGAGGAGCTAGTGCTCGCGATCGCTGAGCGCCTGCGCGAGGCGCCTGCCGCCCACTGGCTCGGCCGGCTGGCGGAGGCCGGTGTCCCAGCCGGCACGGTGAAGAGCGTGCTCGAGACGCTGCGCGAGGTGGAGGCGTCGCCGCTCACTGGAGTGGCCCCGAGCGTCCCCGGCGAGGTCCGCCTCGTTCCTCCGCTCCTCGACGAGCATGGCGCCGAGATTCGCCGGCACGGGTGGGGCGTCTTCGGCGGCTCCGCCGCGGCATCGACATAGCGATGCGATACATCGGCAACAAGACCCGCCTCCTGGATTTCATCCGGCGATCGGCCGAGTCTGCGGGGCTCGTGGGTGGGAGCATGCACGATGCCTTTTCGGGGACCGCGTCGGTGGGGCGCGCGTTCAAGGAGGCGGGGTGGCGCGTGGC
>DASSOX010000060.1:0-3259 GCA_035700125.1 Gemmatimonadaceae bacterium | reverse complement strand
CGGTGAGCGAGCTCGTGTCGTAGCTCAGCGTGACCGTGGTGTACTTGGCGAGTCGCTGCTGGATCGTTCCCGAGCTTGCGACTGTCGTATCGGAGCTGTCGTCGGGCATGGCGCCTTTGCACGCTGCCAGGAGGATGAGGGACACGATTGCGGGGCACCATCTGGTGGAGCTCATGATCATCTCTCGAACTGCACGTGGACTGCCCGACAGCTTTCGCGAGCGATTGTTCCGAAGCGCATTGCGTCCTCCGGAGAAAGGGTTTGCGTGCACTTCCACCTTCGTCGCCCAATATACGGCCGGTCGTGACGGCTGGAAGAGCGGAGCGCTACCCGCGGTGCGGCGGAGCGCGGGCGCGGCGGCCTGATCGGGCATGCGGTCTCATTCGGCTCGGCGCCGCCAGCGCGGCCCACGAAATGCCGGATATATATGCATGACTTCGCGCGGCCCACGAAACACCAAGCCGGCGGACGATCTGCCGGGCACCAACCAGCTTCCCGAGAGGGCGCCGGAGGAGCAGGTGAGTGTGGCGTACGAGCGTGTAATCCTGCCTACCGCGCGCGGCCCGGTGGAGACGCGCTTCTACTGCAGGCCCGATCTCGATTGCGGCGCCATCTACGTCGGTGGAAGCAGCGGAGGCTTCGACTCGCCCGCGTCGAACATGTATCCGGCGCTCTGCGTGGGGCTGATGCCGAGTCGCGTCTGTGGTCTGCGCGTGGCCTACCGCAACCCGCTCGATCTCTCCGAGTGCGTGTCCGACGTGCTCGCCGCTCTGCGCTTCCTTCACGACCAGGGCGTGCAGGACACGGCGCTGGTGGGCTACTCCTTCGGCGGCGCCGTGGTCGCGCGCGCCGCCGCGAGCTCGAACAGACACTCGTCGTTCGTGCGCACGGTGGTCCTTCTCGCCACCCAGGCGCACGGGGTCGAAGCTCTCGCCGACCTCGCCCCCGTCACCGGCGCGCTGATCATCCACGGTACCGCCGACGGCGTACTCCCGCCGAGCTGCTCCGAGTACGCGTACCAGGTGGCCCACCAGCCCAAGAAGCTCACCCTGTACGAGGGCGCCGGCCACTCCCTCGACGAAGTCGCCTTCGACGTCCGCAAGGAAGTCCGCGAATGGATAATGACGAGGATAAGGCCGAGTTGGGGGTGGAGTTGAGGGGCTTGGAGAGCGGGAAGCAGGAACTACAAGGGTTCAGGAGGCAGGGTTCAGGGTTCAGGTACTACCTACACAACCGTCATCCCCGCGAAAGCGGGGACCCATGTTCGGCTGAGTAACCTGGATCCCCGCCTGCGCGGGGATGACTATTTGGAGAAGCCGTTTCTGAACCCTGAACCCTGCCTCCTGAACCCTTTCTACTTCCAGCCCTGCCTCCTGAACCCTCGCAGTTCCTGCTCTCTGCTTTCTGCTCTCTGCTATCTCGCAGGATCAACGCCCTCCCCGCCCCCACCACCTCCTCGATCTTCACATCGGCGACGAACGAGGCGTCGTGATCGCAGCGGGAGGTGAGGCATGGGGTGCCGCAGAGGGGGCAGGTGAGGCGCCAGGAGATGCAGGGGCGGTGGTGGGTGCGGGTGAGGGCGGCGCCGCCGCTGAGCATGTTGCCGCACCAGTAGATGCCGACGGTGGGGGCGCCGGCGGCGGCGGCGAGGTGGAGGGGGCCAGTGTCGTTGGAGATTACGAGGGCGGAGCGGCTCGCGAGGCCGAGCAGTCCGCCGAGGGAGAGGCGGCCGGAGAGATCGGTCGACGGATGGCGCATCAGCGAGGCGAGAGCGCGATTGCCATCATGCTCGGCGGCGCTGCCATTCAGTAGAATGGAGACGCCGAAATCATCGGCGATCGCATCGGCGGTGGCGGCGAAGGATTCGAGCGGCCAGCGACGGCGGCCGTCGGTGGCGCCGGCGTTCACCAGTACCAGCGGACGATCCGTGCCGGGGACGACGGCTAACGATTCCTCGAGGTCGCGCGTCGTTGGAGCGAGGCGCGGGGTGATGGTGACGGGGTCGGCGCCCACCAGGGAGACGGCCTCGATGAGGCGCGCAACCTCGGGCTGCCAGTAATCGTACGACATCGAACGATCCAGCGCCGGCGCGTCGTGGGCGCGGAGGCCGGCCGTGACGCGTGCGCCGAGGGCGAGGACGAAGGGGTTGGAGTGCTGGCCGCCGCCGTGGAGCTGGAGCGCGAGATCGAAGTGCTCCGCGCGCATCGCGGCGAGAAAGTCCTCCACCGCGCGCGGGTCGCCCGGCTCGCCGTCGCGCATGTTGATGCCCTCCGAAGGCGGAATGGCGAGCACGCGGTCCACGGGCGAAGCTCGGCCGTCCATCAGCGCGACATGGTGCCTGGTCCCGAGCAGAGTCACCTCCGCAGCGGGATAGGCGGCGCGTAGCGCCTCGAGAGCGGGAAGAGCGAAGATGAGATCACCGATTCCGCCGGCGCGCAGAACGGCGATCTTCTCCACCCCGCTCAGGAGCACGCCAGCACCCTGGGCGCATCGGTCCGCCTGTCGGGGATGGTGGTGGGAAGCTCCAGGTGGTACGCCCCCGATGGGATCAGCCCGCAGCCGCCGTAGCGCGCCATCACGCGGAGCTGCGCGAGCACATCCTCGCCGCAATGCTCACGCGGGAGCTCGTGCCAGAAGGCGAAGCCGCCGCAGTCGCGCAGCGCCGCGGTATCGTAGAGCACGCAGCCGCCCACCCAGGCCACGTGATACTTTCGCTGACGCTCCGCCGACGCTCCCATCCTCTGCTGCACGTGGTAGAGGTTGGCCGCGTTGTGCAGTCGATGACGCTTCCACTCTGGACTCCCCGGCACCACCCGCTCCGGCCGCACCGGCCCTTCCCAGAGCTCTATCTGCTGCTCGTCCGGCCGTACGTCGTTCAGGTAGCTCAGTCCGATCAGCGCACACCCGACGAAACCGCACCTCTCTTCCTCTATCGCGCGAAGCATTCGCTCGATGACGCCCGGTTCCAGCAGCACATCGTCATCGAGAAAGAGCGAGTACGGCGCCCTCGCCCCCTCGAGCAAAAACTCCCGCTGCTCGGCCATCCCCCTGCGTGGCAGATGCTTCACGATCGCAACGTCGTGCCCGTGCAGGCGAAGCAGCCGCGCTACCGTCTCCACCTCCCGCGAATCGGCAACGTCGTGCCGCTCCCCCTGATCCGATACCACCACCCTGAACGAGCGCAGAGTCTGCGACGCCAGCCCCGTGAGCGTGACCGCGAGCGCCGACACCCGATCGCATGTCGGCACGAGGATGTCTA
>DASSOX010000059.1:0-5019 GCA_035700125.1 Gemmatimonadaceae bacterium | reverse complement strand
AGATGCTCGAGCGGATCGCGGGCGTGCCGGTGGCCATGATGCTGGCGTCCGATCGTCTCCGGGTGGTGCTGGTGACCACACACATCGCGCTTCGCGACGTGGTGCAGCGGCTCACCGGCGACGCGATCGTGCAGACTGCCGGGATCACTCGCCGGGGATTGCGCGATTGGTACGGCATCGCCGAGCCGCGAATCGCACTCTGCGCGCTGAATCCGCACGCCGGAGATGGGGGCCGATTCGGGAACGAGGACGAGGAGATTCTGGCGCCGGCGGCTCGGAAGGCGGGGTTGGAGGGCCCGTTCCCCGCGGATACCGTCTTCGTGCGCGCGATGCGCGGTGCGTTCGATGCCGTACTGGCGCCGTACCACGACGTCGGGATGACCGCGATCAAAGTCGCCTCGTTCGGCAGCGCGGTGAACGTCACGCTCGGCCTGCCATTCCCCCGTACATCACCCGATCACGGCACGGCGCTCGACATAGCGGGGAAGGGGATCGCGGACCCATCGAGCTTCATCCACGCCACGCTCGAGTGCGCGCGCATCGCGCGACGCGTCGCGGGGCGCGCGAGCTAGCCGGCCGCTATCACTCTTTGCGTGGGCGCACCGCCAGCGTCTCTATCCGGCGGTTGTCCATCGAGCGTACCACGAAGCTCGCCCCACCTGCCACGACCACATCGCCGGGATGGGGGAGTCTCCCGAGCGCGCCGAAGACGTATCCGCCTATGGTGGAGTGCTCCGCGTCGGGGACAGAGAGTCCGTACTCCTCGTTGAGATCGCCGATGTTGGTCTCGCCGGGTATCACCAGCTCTCCGGTAGGCTGCTCGGGAGCGGTCAGCTCCGCGACATCGTACTCGTCTTCGATCTCGCCCACGATCTCCTCGAGGAGATCCTCCATGGTCACCACGCCGGCGGTGCCGCCGTACTCGTCGAGGACGATGGCCATGTGCTCCTTTAGCCGCTTGAAGTCGGCGAGCACTTCCTCCACCTGGCGTGTTCCCGGGATGATGTGCACCGAGCGCACGATTCCCTTCAGCGAGAAAGCCGGGTCGGCCCGAAGCACGGTGGGGAGCAGATCCTTCACCAGTATGAGGCCCACGATATTGTCTATGCTGCCGTCGTACACCGGCATGCGCGAGAAGCCGCTCTCCTCCACCACCGCGAGAGTCTGCTCGAGCGTGGCATCGAGGGGCAGCGCGACGATCTCGGTGCGGGGCGTCATCACGTCGTCTGCGGTTTTCTCGGTGAACTCGAATACGCCCTCGAGAAGATCGGCGTCCTGCGGCTCGAGCGCGCCCACCTCCTCGCTCTGCTCCACGAGGAGACGCAGCTCGTCGGGCCCGTGGATCGCGCCTGCTTCGCCGGCGGGCACGCGTTCGCGGATCTCGCGGCTCGCTCGGCGAAAGGGGATCGCCACGAGAATTGTGAGCGGCTCCAGGATCCAGCTGAAGGTCAGGAGCGGCAGCGCCACCAGCCGCGCGTAATGCTCGGGGCGCGCGAGCGCGGCCGTACGGGGGACCAGCTTCCCAAGCAGGATGTGCAGGTAGACGGCGAGCACCGCCGCTATGATAATTGCTACGACACGAGGGCCGGTACTCGCGGGGACGACGATAGTGTAGAGCCACCCCGCCAGAACCCAGCCGATGCCCATGGTCGTCAGTGACGTACCGAGTGCGGCGGCGGCCAGCGTGTTGGCGGGAGTCGAGGCGGCGCGGAACGCGGCGCGGGCAAGGCGGTCGTCACGCCGCGCCATCGCTTCCAGACGCGGCAGACGCGCGCGAAGAATGGCGAACTCGGCCATCACGAAAAACGCGTTCGCCAGCACGAGCAGGACGATGACCACTATGCGCACCAGCACGCTCTGATACTAATGGCTCACTCCCACGCCGGCCACCATCACGGCCCGGGCGGTCACGGCGCACTTCCCAGCCACGCCGCCACTGGCGACCCCGCCGATCGCAGCCACGTACGCAGACTGCGCCTCGCGCTGATGGTGACGCTCATCGTCCTCATCGCCGAAGTGGTGGGCGGCATCGCGTCGAATTCGCTGGCGCTCCTGGCCGACGCCGGGCACATGCTCACCGATGTCGCCGCGCTCGCGCTCTCGCTCTTCGTGTCGTGGTTCAGTATGCGACCGGAGACTCCAAGGCGAACGTACGGCTACGTGCGACTGGAGATCCTGGCGGCGTTCGTGAACGGCGCCGGGCTCCTCGTGATTTCCGCGTTCATTGCGTGGGAGGCGATCTCGCGGCTTCGCGCACCGCAGCCCGTGGGTGGTGGACTGATGCTCGTGATCGCGCTCATCGGTCTCCTCTCCAACGTCATCTCGGCATTCGCGCTGCACGGGGCGAGCGATGCGAGTCTCAACGTGCGCGGCGCGTATCTGCACGTGATCAGCGACCTGCTCGGCTCCATCGGTACCGTCGCGGCGGCGCTGATCATCCGCTTCACCGGGTGGCTCCCGGCCGATCCGATCGTCTCCATAGTAGTCACGCTCCTGATAGTGCGCGGCGCCTGGCGGCTAGTGCGTGAATCGGTGGACGTGATGCTGGAGTCCACGCCAGCGCACATCTCGCTGGCTGGCGTGCGTGCGCAGCTGGAGGCCATTCCGGGCGTGGAGTCGGTTCACGATCTCCACGTCTGGACGGTGACTTCCGGCGTGGTGGCCATGAGCGCCCACGCGATCGTCCGCGAGCCCGAACGCCAGCAGCACGTCCTCGAGCACGTACACGACGTGATGCGTCTCTTCGGCGTTCAGCACGTGACCATCCAGCTCGAGAGACGCGAGATGTACGAGCGGGAGAGGCACTTGCACGCGTGACCAGCGCCCTCGCTGGGGCGTCAGAACATCGACTTCAACAGCGTGGCGAATGAATGAACCAGGGCGCTAGCTCGTCCATAGACGCGTACAGGATCGAGAAGGAGCGGCTGGAGGTGGTCATCACCCTGGAAGACAGTGCCGAGCTTCACGGGTACATCTTCCTTCAGCCGAGGGTGTACGGGTACGCGAGCCACTCCGAACCGGCCGCGCTCTTCAACGACCGGGAGCTCTTCTTTCCGCTCGAGCTCGACGGTGGCGAGGTGCTCCTGCTCTCCAAGGCGAGGGTCGCGGACATCTCGGGCCTCCCGTTGGCCGAGGAGGATGAGCTGGTGCGAGCCAGCTCGCCGATGGCGCTGGTGGAGATCACGCTCGCCGGAGGGCTCACCCGCCTCGGCTCGATGCGTCTCGAGGTCCGCGCAGATCGTCCGCGGCTGCTCGACTATCTCAACGACAGCAATCAGCGTTTTCTGATGCTCTACAGCGACAACGGAGTTCGGCTGCTGAATCGGAAGCTGATCGAACGCGTCCGCCCGCTCGACTGACATGGCACAAATCGACAAGCTTCTCGCGCGGCTGGGCGACCGCGAGACGAGCGTGCTGCGCCTGACCGAGGATGATGCGGCGCGGCTCGAGAGCGGCGGCTCCGTTCAGCCGCTCACCAGACAGCCTCTCACGGCGGCGCAGCTTACCGTTCTTCTTCGAGAGATCGCCACCGACGAGGTGCGCGCGCAACTCGATTCGCACGCCGCCACGTTCACCTACGCGAATGGGCGGAAGGCGTACGAGGTGAAGGTGACGCCCGCATCGGAGAGCGAGAGCGGGAAGCTCCAGGCTGAGATTCGTTCCGCGGCAGATCGCGAGAGCGGCGTGGAGGCACCAGGGCGCGACGCGGCGGACAGCTCGCACGACAGCGCTCCGGCGAGCAGCACGCGCCACGCGGCGCGCGTGGAGGAGCCGGAGCTGCCGCCATCGGATCCGGCGCGGCGCGCCGAGATGGAGGTGCTCCTGAAGCAGCTCGTGGAGCGCAGCGCATCCGACCTGCACCTGCGCGTGGGCGAGCCGCCGATCCTGCGGCTGCACGGCGAGATGCAGCGGATAGAGGGCTTCTCCGTGATGGAGGATGCCGTGCTCGCCATGCTGCTGAACTCCATCATGCCCGATCGCAACAAGCGCGAGTTCCGCGACACGAACGACACCGACTTCGCGCACGAGATCGAAGGCGTGGCTCGCTTCCGCTGCAACGCGCTGCGCGATCGCAAGGGCGTCGCGGCGGTGTTCCGAGTGATCCCCGCGAACGTCGTCACGGTGGATGACCTGGGAATCTCGGAGGAGGTCCAGCGCCTGTCGCAGCTCCCGCGCGGACTCGTGCTGGTGACCGGGCCCACCGGGTCGGGGAAGTCCACCACGCTCTGCTCGCTGATAGATCTGGTGAACCGCACGCGTCGCGACCACGTGATCACCATCGAGGATCCGATCGAGTTCGTGCACCAGAACAAGGGATGCCTCATCACGCAGCGTCAGGTAGGAGTTCACACCGGGTCGTTCAAGCACGCCCTGCGCGCCGCGCTCCGCGAGGACCCCGACATCATCCTCGTGGGCGAGCTGCGCGATCTCGAGACCGTGTCCATCGCGATCGAGACGGCGGAAACAGGGCACCTGGTCTTCGGCACGCTGCACACCACGAGCGCGGTGAGCACGGTAGACCGCCTGATAGACCAGTTCCCGGCCGATCGTCAGTCGCAGATCCGCGTGATGCTCTCGGAGTCGCTGAAGGGCGTGATCTCGCAGGTGCTCTGCAAGAAGGTGGGTGGCGGCCGCGTTGCCGCGCGCGAGGTCCTGCTCAGCATCCCCGCGGTGTCGAACCTGATCCGCGAGGGCAAGACTTTTCAGATCCCGTCCATCATGCAGACCTCCAAGCGACTCGGCATGCTCATGTTGAACGACGCTCTGATCACGCTCGTGGACTCTGGCGAGGTGGCTCCTGCCGAGGCCTACCAGAAGGCGAGCGACAAGGCGGGAATGGTGGTCATGCTCAAGCAGCGTCAGCACGACACGAGCTTCCTCGACGCCTCCGAGGCAGGTGCGGCGGCGTCTCCGCGCCCCGATGGTGCGGGGAAAGGGGCGAAGGTGGGGGCGAGATAAGGTAGAAGGGGACGGGAGACGTGAAACGGGAACTGCGCCGGAGGAGAGAACCTCATCCTC
>DASSOX010000058.1:0-11678 GCA_035700125.1 Gemmatimonadaceae bacterium | reverse complement strand
CCGATCGCGTCGCGAGCAGTGACCTTCCCCTCGGTGAGCGGCGCCCAGTACACCTCGTAGAGGTGCACGTCGAATTCGCCGCCGTCGTGCGCACGGAGCGTCAGCTCCACTCTCGGCAGCCAGTCGTCGCCGAAAGCCACGTAGCGCACGCGCGCGTTGGAGGCGTCCATCGGTGCATCCGCCTGCCGGGCCCAGAGCGCCTCCGCTACGGCGTTCAGAGTCTCGAAGGGAACCTGCTCGCCCATGCCATGGCTCACGATCACGGCGATGCGCGCGCGCCGTGTGCCGGGCGCGGATGCCAGCCGGGAGGTGGGAGCACACGGCGCTTCGACGGTGGCCTGCGCGCCGTGACCTGAAAATCGTTCGCGGGTCATCGCGCCCTATACTGCGGGATATCCGGTGTACCCGCCAGATCCACGCTGCGCGAGGCGTTCGTGCAGGCCGGAGGACGACTGTACGGTTTCCCCGAATGACATCCGTCACAGCGTGGTACTACCGCAACGCGTATCGTCGGCGCATGACACGCGCTGCGTGTCTGGCAGGCGGCCGACGCACCTTCCCCCACTTACCTCCTCCTTCCCCCCCGGAGGTGCAGTGCGATGTCGCAGCGGACCATAGACGTCTCTCTCTCCGTGCTCGCCAGTGCGGCGGGCTTCCTCCTCTCGTGGCCCTTCTGGCGCGACTTCCAGTACTGGCCGGAGTCGCACATCGCCTGGTGGATGTACTTCGCTACGGGCTTCGCGCTGGCGATCTACGTGTTCTTCGTGTTCATCCGCAGTCTGAGAGCGCTCTTCTCTCATGAGCTGCACGCGGCCGATCACGAGGAGGGTCAGCCATGAGCCGCAGCGAGACCCATCACGACGAGACCCGCGCGCGCCGCACCGCGCTCGGTGTGCTGGGGGTGATGCTGATCATCTTCATCGTGCTCTCGGGCATGTCGTTCCTGGACTCGAGGCCGCAGGCGAAACCCGAGGCGGTGACCTTCGCCGGGCACGATGCGGTCGAAGGGAAGCGCGTCTTCCAGGCGTACAACTGTATGGGCTGCCATACGATCGTGGGGAACGGCGCCTACTTCGGCCCCGACCTCACCGACGTCTACGAGCGTGCCGGTCCGGCGTGGCTGTCCGCCTTCCTTCCGTCTGCAGGCTCGTGGCCTACCGCGGTAGCGCTCAACGTGCAGCTCCAGGACAAGACGATCGCGGCCGAGTCGGGGGCGAGCACGCCGGACGCCTACTTCGCCGCGTATCCCGGCGCGCGCGAGCGCGTGGAGCGGCGCGGCGGAGGGAGGAGCTACATGCCCAACCTCCCGCTCACGAAAGACGAGGTGACCGCGCTGATCGCCTTCCTGAAGTACACGTCGGAGATGAACACCGAGGGGTGGCCGCCCAGGCCGCTCGTGAACGGTCTCGAGAACCCGCGCGCATCGCGCGGGCGGCTCGCGGCGGCAGCGGCCCCGGCTCCTGCGGCGGTGGGCGCGCAAGCGGGTGAGTCGGAGCCCGACAGCGAGCATGCTGATCCGGCGGCCGAAGGAGCGCAGCTCGTGAAGGATGTCGGGTGCACGGCCTGTCACTCCACCGGAACGAACACGCTGGTCGGTCCAGGGTGGGGCGGCGTGTACGGCTCCAACGTCGAGCTCTCCGATGGCTCGACGGTGAAGGCGGACGACGCCTACATCGAAGAATCCATGGTGAATCCCAACGCCAAGGTGGTGAAGGGCTTCGGACAGGGCCTGATGCCGAGCTACGCGACGCTTCTCACCGAGGAGCAGCGCAAAGCGATAGTCGCCTACATCCGCACGCTCGGGGGGAAGTGATGCGCATCGAATACGAGACACAGCGGATGAGCATGCGCTTCTTCATGCTCATGATGGTGCTCTTCCTCCTGCAGGTAGGATTCGGGCTGCTCATCGCGGCGCAGCGCGTGGACCCCACGCTTCTCGCCGGAACGTTGAACTTCAACGTGGCGAGATCGGAGCATCTCAACCTCGGGATCTTCTGGATCCTGTGCGGGTTCATCGGCGCGATACTCTTCGTGGGGCCGCTCCTTTCGAAGCGCGAGCTGGCCGCACCATGGCTGGTGAAGGTCCTCTTCTACGCGCTGATCGTGGTCGTGCTCTGGAACGTCTTCACGCTCGGCCTTGCGCAGCGTGGGATCGCCGGCTGGTGGGAGGGGCAGCCCTGGCTCCAGGAAGGACTCGAGTATCTCGATGCCGGACGCGCGAACGATGTCCTGATTCTCATCGGCTTCAGCATCCTCGCCTACATAGTGCTGCGCACCTTCCCGAAGATCCGTGACTGGAACGAGATCCATTGGGGGCTCGGGATCGGCGTCACCGCGCTCGCCGCGATGTGGGTGTTCGGGATGTTCTTCGTGGGGCGCATCGACCTGCAGGAGTACTTCCGCTGGTTCGTGGTGCACTACTGGGTCGAGGGAGTCTGGGAGGTCATCCACATCAGTCTCATCGGCGCGCTCATCTACTACATGTTCGGCGCCAACCTGAAGGCCGTGGGCTTCGCGGTGTTCTGGGGTGTTACGCTGGTGTGGCTCTCCGGATTGATCGGCAACGCGCACCACTACTTCTGGGTGGGCACGCCGGAGTTCTGGCAGTTCTGGGGCTCGCTCTTCAGCGCGCTCGAGCCTGTGCCGCTCGTCTTCTGCTTCTGGCACATGTATCTGGACGCACATCACGACAACAAGCCGCTCGTGAACCTGCCCGCATTCTACTTCCTGCTTGGCTCGGTGGTGCTCGAGCAGGTGGGCGCCGGAATTCTGGGCTTCTCCATGACCTTCGCGCTCACCAACGCCTGGTCGCACGGAACGTGGATCACGCCGAGCCATGCGCATCTCGCGCTCTTCGGCACGTTCGGCATGCTGGGGATCGGTGCCGCCTACTTCGCAATCCCCGCTCTGCGCGGCGCGCGCGACTTCGACCAGCGGCTGGGGAAGCTCGCCTTCTGGCTGGTCTTCACCGGAATGCTCGGGATGACCTTCGCCTTCGCCATCGGCGGCACGGTGCAGATCTTCATCTACCGTGTGCTGGGTCTCGACTGGTTTGGCGGAGATGTCTATCCCGCCATGATGCTCTACAGAATCCTGGTGCCGGTGTTCGGTCTCATCTTCACGGTTGGCGGCGGGCTGGTGGCCTTCGACCTCTTCACCCTGGGCACGCGGCGGCGGATTGCCGGAGTCCCGGAGCACGAGCATCACCACCAGCACGTCCACGCGGCGGAGTCGGCGCACGCTCACGCGGCGGCGGTACCGGCCCCTGCCACCGGTTGGGCCCGTCCGCTCACCGGCTGGGAAGCGGGGATCTGGCTCCTGAGCATGTGGATCTTCGGCGCCATCATCACGCTCGGCCTGCTGAGCTTCAACCTGGACGTGGTTCGCATGGGCGATCCTCACCTGCCGTACATGATGGCCGGGATCGGCTACCCCGGACTTCTGATCGTGACGCTCCTCTTCGTCTCGCGATTTCTCACATCCCTCGAGGCGCGCGGCCCCGCGCCCGCGGAGCTTTACAGAGAGCCGCCGGGCGTTCCCGCACCCGCGTACGTCCCGGGGATCACCTCGGGGATTACGCGGGGATGACGGCGCGCCCCATCCCGGAGCTGACTCCGCTGTCCGGCCTGAACTTCCACTCCGAATCCGGTTATTATTAGCCACAGAGTGCGCCGTGAATGCGCACACGTGTCGAGAGAGGTCCATCGTGAACGATGGCCAAGGCGTTGCCCAACCGGCCCCTCGACCGAGCATCCACCATTACCAATGGGAGCCAGCCATGACACTACCCCGACACAGTCCGGCGCCCTGCATAAGTAGCTGATGCCGAACGCGGTTCGGCGGCTCAGGACGCGCTTCCTGGTGATCGGCAGCGGGGTGGCCGGACTCCACACGGCCTGGCGCGCGGCACAGCATGGCGAGGTGGTGCTTCTCACCAAGCGCTCGCTCTTCGACAGCGCCACGGCTTACGCGCAGGGCGGGATCGCGGCGGCGCTCGGAGCGGGCGACTCGCCCGAGCTGCACCGGCAGGATACGCTCGCCGCGGGCGCCGCGCTCTGCGACCGCGCGGCGGTGGACGTCCTCGTCACCGAAGGTCCGGCGCGCGTGCGCGAGCTGCGGGCGGCTGGCGCGCACTTCGACCTCGAACCCACCGGCGACTTCACCCTCGGCCGCGAGGCCGCGCACTCGGAGCGCCGGATAGTGCACGCCAATGGCGATCGCACCGGCGCCGAGGTGGTGAGGTCGCTCGTGGAGCGCGTGCGCGAGAGCGAGGCGATCTCGGTGCTGGAGCGCGCCCGTGCGCTCGATCTCATCGTGCACGCTGGCGAGTGCGCCGGTGCGCGCATCAGCCACCGCGGCACCGCGCTCGAAATAATCGCCGATGCGACAGTCCTCGCTACCGGGGGCGCGGGGCAGGTCTTCCGCTACACCACCAATCCTCCGGTGGCCACCGGCGACGGCTTCGCGCTCGCGCACCGCGCGGGCGCGCAGCTCGCCGACATGGAGTTCATCCAGTTCCACCCCACCGCGCTCGACACGCCCGAGACGCCGCTCGCGCTCATCTCCGAGGCGGTGCGCGGCGAGGGCGCGATCCTCCTCGACGCCAACGGCCGCCGCTTCATGCCGGAGCGCCACGAGCTGGCCGAGCTCGCGCCACGCGACGTGGTGGCGCGCGAAGTCTTTCGCGAGCAGCGCGCGACGGGCCGCGTCTGGCTCGACGCCACCATGCTCGGCGACCGCTTCGAGCAGCGCTTCCCCGGCATCTTCGCGCTCTGCACGGCGCGCGGAATAGACCCACGTCGCGAGCGCATTCCCGTGACGCCGGCCACGCACTACACGATGGGCGGAGTGACTACCGATCTCGCCGGACGATCGAGCATCCCGCGCCTCTACGCCTGCGGCGAGGTGGCGCGCACCGGAGTACACGGCGCCAACCGGCTCGCATCCAACTCGATTCTCGAGGGGCTCGTTTTCGCGGAGCGAGTGGCGCGCGACATGGCGTCGGCGGAACCGCTGCAGTCGCTTCCGCCCGAGGAAGAGTGGCGCGTGCCGCCGCTGCACGACCGCGGTGCGGCGCAGGTGGCGGCCAACACGATCCGCGCAGCCATGTGGGAGTACGCGGGCATCGTGCGCTCCGCCGAAGGACTTCGAAGCTGTCTCTCGATACTCGACAATCTGGCCGCGCGGCTGCAGCCCGGCGCAACGGAAGAGAAGAATCTCGTGGACACCGGGCGGCTCATCGCACGCTCGGCGCTCATGCGCGAGGAATCGCGCGGTGGGCACTTCCGCTCCGACTTCCCGTGCGAGAGCGCGGAGTGGGAGCGCAGACACATCTACTGGGACCACGCCGGTTCGCGCGTGGATTCCTGAAAGGACCTATTGCCATGACCAGCCAGATCGGCACTCCGCAGAACGGCACTCCCCAGGACGACGCCTCGCAGAGCAGCACGGCGCCGGGCAGCCGGTATTCCGAGATCACCGCGCACATCCGCGAGCTCGCTCGCGAGCGAAACGCCGTCATTCTCGCGCACAACTATCAGCGTCCCGAAGTCCAGGATGTGGCCGACGTAGTTGGCGATTCACTCGGACTCGCACGCGAGGCCGCGGCCACCGACGCCGACGTGATTGTCTTCTGCGGCGTGCACTTCATGGCCGAGACCGCGGCGATTCTCTCGCCGAACAAAACCGTACTCCTCCCCGACCTCGGCGCCGGCTGCTCGCTGGCCAACACCATCAACGCCGACCAGCTCCGCGCCTGGAAGGCCGAGCACCCGGGCGCGGTGGTGGTGAGCTACGTGAACACCTCCGCGGAGGTGAAGGCGGAGACGGACTACTGCTGCACCTCGGGGAACGCCGTGGAAGTGGTGGAGTCGATTCCGGCCGACCAGGAGATTCTCTTCCTCCCCGACATGTTCCTCGGCGCGCACGTTCGGCGGGTCACGGGACGCGAGAACATGCACGTCTGGATGGGCGAGTGTCACGTGCACGCCGGCATCACGCCGAAGCGCGTGGCCGAGCAGCGTGCGGCGCATCCGGAGGCGGAATTCCTGGTGCACCCGGAGTGCGGCTGCTCCACCAGTCTTCTCGAGGCGATGTCCGCGGGCGACATAGACCCAACGGGCGTGCAGGTGCTCTCCACCGAGGGGATGATCCGCCGGCCGCGCGAGAGCAGCGCGGACGAGTTCATCGTCGCCACGGAAGTGGGGATCCTGCATCGGCTCCGGCGCGCGTATCCCGAGAAGCGCTTCCAGGCGGCCGACGACCGCGCGTCGTGCCAGTACATGAAGCTCACCACTCTTCCCAAGCTCCTCGACTCGCTCGAGAAGATGCAGCACAGGATCACCGTGCCCGACGATATCGCGAAGAAGGCGCTCCTCTCGATCGAACGGATGGTCGCGATCGGCGCGAAGCCGCGCTCGCTCGCGAGCCCGGGCGTCCCCGCATCGTTGATAGGCGAATGAGCCACGAGCCACCGATGACCGCGCGCTACGACAACGAGACAGCGATTCGATTGGGGAACGACACCGACGACTCGTCCGAGGGCCGCGACGTTGACTTCCCCCTCACTCGCGAGGAGACCGAGGCTCTGGTGCGCGCGGCGCTCGAGGAAGACCGCGCCTTCGAGGATGTGACGACGCTCGCCACGGTGCCGGAGGATGTGCGGGCTGCCGCACGCATGGTGGCGCGCGCGGACGGGGTGATCGCCGGGCTCCCTCTGGCGGTGGTCGCCTTTCGCCTGCTGAGCGCGAGCGTGAAAGTGCACGTCGTGGCGTGGGACGGTTCGCGCGTGACGCGCGGCGACGCGGTGCTCGAGCTGGAAGGGCCGGCGCGCGCGCTTCTCTCGGCGGAGCGGATCGCGCTCAACTTCGTGCAGCGGCTCTCCGGAGTCGCCACGCTCACCGCACGGTACGTGGACGCTGTACGCGGTACGCGCGCACAGATCCTCGACACTCGCAAAACCACTCCCACTCTCCGCGCGCTCGAGAAGTACGCGGTGCGTTGCGGCGGCGGCACGAACCACCGGATGGATCTGGCGAGCGCGGTGCTCGTGAAGGACAACCATCTCGCGGCCGTGGGCGGTGACATCGCCGAGGCCGTGCGACGTTCGCGCGCCATGGCGGCCGAGGGGACCCGCGTGGAAGTGGAGTGCGACGACGCGGCACAGGTGGCCGCCGCCGCGGATGCGGGCGCCGACATCATCCTGCTCGACAACATGACGCCTGACGAGATGCGCGAGTGCGTGACGATAGTGGCGGGGCGCGCGCTCACCGAGGCCTCGGGTGGGATCACGCTGGCGGCGGCGCGTGCGGTGGCCGAGGCGGGGGTGGACCTGATCTCGGTGGGCGCGCTCACGCACTCGGCGCCCGCGCTCGATGTGGCGCTCGACTTCACCGGGGAGTGAGGGATAGCTTTCCGAGTGGACCGCGGGCCGCCTCCCAGCGGCAGCGCCAGCGAAGTGAGATCAGGAGGCATACCGCGTGAGGGAGAGACCAAGCGCCACGACCGCGTTTCCGGCCGCCGTGGATGGCGCGACGGCGGCCACGGCCGCGGCCGAGCGGGTATTTGCCGGCGGTGGGGAGATGCGCGCGCTCTGCCGCGCTTTCGACTGGGCTTCGACGCCCCTGGGCCGCGTAGAGCAGTGGTCGCGGAGCCTGCGAACCACCGTGACTACCCTCCTCGCATCGGGAAGCCCGATGTTCCTCTGGTGGGGCCCGGAGCTCATCCAGATCTACAACGACGCCTACCGCCCCAGCCTGGGCGAAGGGGGCCGCCACCCCCGGGCGCTGGGCATGCGCGGCCGGGACTTCTGGACCGATACCTGGGAGGTGATCGGTCCGCAGATAGCGCAGGTGATGCGCGGCGGCGACGCCATCCGGCACGAAGACAGCTACATCCCGATCGAGCGCAATGGCCAGATCGACGATGCCTGGTGGACCTACAGCTACAGCCCGGTGCTCGACGACGATGGCTCGATAGGCGGCACGCTCGTCGTCTGCCAGGAGACCACCAACCGCATCCTCGCCGAGCGCGAGCGCGAACGACTCCTGGCCAACGCTGTGCGCGCGGAGCACGCGCTCAGCGAGACCGCGGCGCGTTACCGCGCCCTCCTGGGATCGATCGACGAGGGGTTCTGCGTGGTGGAGGTGCTCTTCGACGAGCAGGAACGGGCGGTGGACTATCGCTTTGTCGAGATCAACCCGGCATTCGCTCAGCAGACCGGCCTCGAAGGTGCCGCGGGACGGCGCATGCGTGAGCTGGCCCCATCGCACGAGGAACACTGGTTCGAGATCTACGGCAGGGTGGCGCTCACGGGCGAACCGGTACGCTTCGAGGCCCCGGCCGATTCGCTGCATCGTTGGTTCGACGTCTACGCGTTGCGCGTCGGCCGGCCGGAGGAACGGAAGGTCGCCATCCTCTTCACCGACGTCACCGAGGCGAAGGCCGCCGAGCGCGAGCGCGAACGGCTGCTGCGCGCGCTGGAGGTGGAGCGCGCCCGACTCTCGGAGGTGTTCCGGCGTGCGCCCAGCTTCATTGTCACGATGCGAGGACCGGAACTGCGGTACGAGTTCGTGAACGAGGCGTACTATCAGCTCATCGGTGATCGTGACGTCATCGGCAAGCCGCTACTCGAGGCGATTCCCGAAATCGGCGCGCAGCAGTTCGAGGAGATCCTCGACCAGGTGCGCAAGACCGGTGAGCCCTGGGTGGGACGCGAGACGCCGGTGCAATTGCAGCGCACTCCTGGTGCACCGCTGGAGACACGTTATCTGGACGTGGTATTCCAGGCGCTGGCCGAGGCGAATGGGACGCGCTCCGGCGTGGTGGCGCACGGACACGACGTGACCGAGCAGGTGCTCGCACGGCGCGAAGTCGAGCGGCTTCTGGTGGAGAGCGAGCAGGCCCGCGCGGACGCCGAGGCGGCACGCGCCGAGGCGGAGACGGCGAATCGCGCAAAGAGTGAGTTCCTCGCCATCATGAGCCACGAGCTCCGCACGCCGCTCAACGCCATCGCTGGCTACACTCAGCTCATGGAGCTCGGCATCCGTGGACCAGTTACCGCACAGCAGCGCGAGGATCTCAACCGCATCCAGAGCAGCCAGCGGCATCTCCAGGGGCTCATCAACGAGGTGCTGAACTACGCCAAGCTGGAAAGCGGCTCCGTGCACTATGATCTGCACGACATCGCGGCACATGACGCGTTGCGGGCAGCCGAGGCGCTCGTCGAGCCGCAGGCCCGGGGGAGCGGACTGCGCCTCATCGTGGCCGACTGCCCGCCAGAGCTCCGCATGCGGGCGGATACGGAGAAGCTGCGCCAGGTCCTCGTCAACCTTCTCTCGAACGCCGTGAAGTTCACCAGGCCGGGCGGGGAGATCAGGATGTGGTGCGAGGCAATGGGCGATGAGGTATCCATCCGGGTCTCCGACACCGGGATGGGCATCCCAGCGGACAAGCTCGATGCGATCTTCGACCCGTTCATCCAGGTGCACGCCGACTTCACGCGGCAGAACGAGGGGACGGGCCTCGGTCTGGCTATAAGTCGTGACCTGGCAAGAGGGATGGGTGGCGATCTCACGGTGGAAAGCACTCAGGGAGAAGGGAGCACTTTCACACTCACGCTGCCGAGAGCGTAGCGCGGGCGGCCCGCTCGGCCGCCATCTCGTGCAGCGCAGCGGCGAGGAGTGGAACAAATAGAGCCGGTTCGTGTTGATTGACTTTGAGGCCGGAGGGGGTAAGGTTAGCCCGCATGGGGCATCGGGGGCCCCGCACCGCCGCTCGGTACGTACAGATGGCAGCACCCGTCCGGCACCGGTCCATGCAGTTCCCGAAGGAGTACCGATGATGCTCTCCAACCAGCGCGTCCAGCCCGATCGTACGACGTGCACCGGCAGATCCGCCGCCTGCCGCAGGATCGGCGTGCACGTGGCGAAGCCGCGCGCGCGGGGGAGAGTAGCAGTCGAGGGCTCGCGGAGCACGCGAGTGTCGGCCATGCGCGTCGCACGGCGCGTTGTCGGCGGCCACCTCCCGGATCCTACGGAGTGGTCCACCGGCACTACGCGCCGCACCACGATGCGCGGGACTCCGTCGAAGCTTCGCTACCCAGCATGACCCGGTAGCTTCACCACCGACGAAACGCGGCACCTTCGCCGCCCCTCCCGCGCTCCACGGCGGAAGGGGCGTTTTCATTTTTCCCCGCCCGCCATCGCCACACCGAACGAGGATGCGACGATGACATTGACGGTATACGGAAGAGATGAGGGAGGATTTCTCCTCCATGGAAACCAGCTCCCTATCGGCTGGGTAGAGGGACGCGCGGTGGGATTCCGCGGCTTCGCCACGAAGGATGACGCGCTGCAGGCGGCGCAGGTGGGACACCGAGCGCTCGCGGCGTGGCTGGCGCGAGAGCGCCACGCGCCGGCGGTCCAGGAAGGGAGCGGTGCGCTGCGCACGCGGCGCGACGGCCGGCTTCACTGGATCACGATCGGTGGCAGCCCGATCGGCCGGCTGGTGGACCCAGACACGCACGCGCCGGTGAGCGCGAGCACCTTTGGTTTCGAGCTGCTTCTCCCGCCATCGGTGAATCCGGTGGGTGGGCTGAGCGCGGCGCAGGTCATCTGGCACGCGATGAAGCGGAGGGATGGCGGCGACACGCTCGCACAGCAACTCTCGGCCGGCGAAGCCGGGCGGGCAGCCGGAGTGCAGTGAGGGGAACGATGCAATTGAGCCGCGTGCTCGTGGGAATAGACTTCAGCGCGCCATCGCTCGCGACGGCGCGCTGGGTCGCGGAGAGCTTCGCTCCGCGTGCGGAGCTCGTGTTCATCCACGTGATCCCCGAGCCGCGGACTCCCCCATACCTCGACAATACGCGACCCGGCGGACGCCCCACGGCCGCCGCGACCGAGCGGACCACGGCGCTGCTCGGCGGACTCATGGCACTGGCAACCAGCATCGGCGGTCCGCGCTCCACGGCGGACGTACGCGTGGGCGAGCCGGCCGCGCAGCTCGCCCGCGCGGCGAAGGAGCTCGGAGCCAACATGATCGTGACCGGTCGCGCGGGCCAGCGCGCGGCTTCAGGCGTTGGACGTCAACTCGGCACCACGGCCGACCGGCTCGTGCGCGGCGCGAGCGTTCCGGTGCTCGTCACAGCGCGCAACCCTGGCAACACGCCGCGCACGGTGTTCGCCGCGATAGATGACGGCGAGATCAGCGCGAGCGTGCTGGCGTGGAGCGTCTACCTCACCCGCAAGCTCGATGCGCGTCTCACCGCGCTGCACGTGGTGGATCGCGGCGACCGTATCGTCGCGGAACCGGCGGACGATGACGAGCGCGAAGATGTCATCGCTCGGGAGCACGTCATCCGCGATGCGGCCGATGCGTGGCTCCGCTCGCGCGTGAGAGAAGCGGGCTATAACGCCTCGCTCGCCGACATCGCGATAGCGATCGGCGATCCGCGGCACGAGCTGCTGGCGGCGGCCGGCTGCCTGGATGCCGGGCTCATAGTGATCGGCCGACAGGGCGCTGACGGGAGCGAGCGCACCGGGATCGGCAGTCTGACGCGGGCAGCGCTGCGTCCATCGTCGCGGCCCGTGCTGGTGATTCCGCCGGCGGAGCCTTCGCCGATACTCAGCGGTCCGTTTCGCGGTCGAAGGCCGCGCGTGCTGCGCATGCCGGATCGCGGC
>DASSOX010000057.1:0-16256 GCA_035700125.1 Gemmatimonadaceae bacterium | reverse complement strand
GCCATGGTAGAGCCCGCTCAACATTGGAGACCTGACCCCGTCGTGCAGTTCGTGTCGCCGGTGTGCAGTTCGAAACACGAAGGTGCAAGTCGCTGCAAAACAAGAACTTGGATGGCAGGCCGCGCGTATGTCGAGTAGCGAACGTACGACTCCGCAATGGAGCGGATCGGTCGCTCGCTGACGGGAAACCAACCCCTCGGGATCAGAAGGGATGACATGAAGAAGACACGGGTGACCATCGCGATAGCGATGCTTGCGGCGATCGGCGCCGGGCTCTGGTTCTACCAGCGCGCGGACGCGAGCGAGACGCCACCGTACCGCTTCGCCAGCGTGCAACGCGCCAACGTACACTCCACGGTCTCCGCCACGGGAACGCTCAGCGCCGTCACCACCGTGCAGGTGGGCACGCAGGTGTCGGGACAGGTAGCCGAGATCAGGGCGGACTTCAACGACGAGGTGAAGAAGGGCCAGCTCCTCGCCCGTATCGACCCCACGCTGCAGAAGCAGGCGGTGTCGGATGCGCAGGCCGGCGTCGAGCGCGTGAAGGCGCAGTACGAGGCCGCGCGGCTCGACTACGAGCGCAGCAAGCCGCTCTACGATTCGCAGGCCATTACCGCCACCGAATTCAACACGAGCGAGTCCAACTACCTCGTGTCGCAGGCCGATCTCAAGTCGGCGCAGATCGCGCTCGACAAGGCGAAGCAGAATCTGGCCTACACCAACATCTACGCGCCGATCAATGGCGTAGTCGTAGAGCGCAACGTGGACGTGGGTCAGACCGTGGCGGCAAGTCTCCAGGCGCCACAGCTCTTCCTCATCGCCAACGATCTCTCACAGATGCAGATCCTGGCCTCGGTAGACGAGAGCGACATCGGTCGCATCACCGACGGGCAGAAGGTGACGTTCACGGTGCAATCGTACCCGGAGGAGTCCTTCGAGGGCACGGTGCGCCAGGTGCGGCTGCAGTCGGCCGTCACCGAGAACGTGGTGAACTACACCGTGGTGGTGGGTGTCTCCAATCGGGATGGCAAGCTGCTCCCGGGGATGACCGCGACGGTCACCTTCCATACCGCCTCCGCCGCCGATGTACTCACGGTTCCGAACGCGGCGCTCCGCTTCCGTCCCGCGGGCGCGGCTGCCGAGGGAGCGGTGCAGGGAGGGACTCCCGGCGCGAACGCGTCGTTCGCCCAGGGGCGCGCCGGAGGTACGAGACGCAACGCGGCCGCCGCAGCCAACCCGGATTCCACCGCATCCAACTCCAGTCTCCGGCCCGATGCCACGCTCTGGCGCGTGGACGCTTCGGGAAAGCTCGTAGCGGTGCCCGTGCACGCGGGGCTCACCGATGGCAAGAAGACCGAAGTGCAGGGCGCCGGCCTGACGGACGGGATGCAGGTGATAGTAGGAAGCAACGCGGGCGGGCCGGATGCTGCAGCAGCGGCGAGCACGCGCAACCCGCTCCAGGCGCAACAGCAGGGTGGACGCGGGCGTCCCCCGGGGATGTTCTGATGAACGAGGGTGCATCGATGACTTCGCAACCAGTGATCGAGCTGTCGCGAGTGAAGAAGATCTATCAGATGGGCGAGACCCGGGTCTTCGCGCTGCACGGCGTGGATCTCTCCGTGCAGCCGGGCGAGCTGCTCGCGGTGATGGGCGCTTCCGGGTCGGGGAAGTCCACGCTGATGAACATCCTCGGCTGTCTCGATACGCCCACCGAGGGGAGTTACATGCTCGACGGCAGGAGAGTGGATGGGCTGAGCAGGAATGCGCTCGCCGATCTACGCAACGAGAAGCTCGGCTTCGTCTTCCAGGGCTTCAATCTGCTTCCGCGCACCAGCGCGCTAGACAACGTCGAACTGCCGCTCCTCTACGATCGCAGTGGACGGTGGGCCGATACGAAGGCGATGGCGGCCGCCGCGCTCGAGCGCGTGGGGCTCGGCAAGCGCTTCGATCACCAACCGAGCGAGCTGTCGGGCGGGCAGCAGCAGCGTGTTGCCATCGCCAGGGCGCTGGTGACGCAGCCGAAGCTCCTCCTTGCCGACGAGCCGACGGGGAACCTCGACAGCAGGACGACCGTGGAAGTGATGCAGCTCTTCCAGGAGCTGAACGATCAGGGGATCACCGTAGTACTCGTGACGCACGAGCCGGAGGTGGCCGAGTACGCGAAGCGAGTGGTGGAAATGCGCGACGGGCGACTGATCCGCGATCACGCGATAGCCGACCGGCATCGCGCCTCGGATGACCTGCTCTCGATGGAGCCCGCGCTGGACACGGAGCTGGAGGTGGTCGGATGAAAGTGTCGACGCTCACGCGGCTCGCCGCCGGCAGTATCGTGAAGAACAAGATGCGTACGATGCTCACCATGCTGGGCATCGTCATCGGTATCGGCGCGGTGATAGTCATGGTGGCCGTGGGCCACGGCGCACAGTCGCAGATCGAGTCGCAGATAAAGAGCCTGGGGACGAACATGCTGGTCATCACTCCCGGCACCACCGCACAGGGCGGCGCGAGCCAGGGAGCGGGGACCTTCAACCGTCTCACGATCGAGGACGCCGAGAAGCTCGAGTCCGAAAGCACGCTGCTGGCCGCCGTGTCGCCGGTGGTGGTGACGCGGACGCAGGTCATCGGCGGTGATGGCAACTGGCGCACGAGCGTGAATGGAGTCTCCACCGATTACCTCGTCATCCGCGACTGGAGCGTCACGAGCGGCACGCTGTTCAGCGACGACGACGTTCAGGCGAAGCGTCGCGTGGTGGTGCTCGGCGCGACCGTGGCGGCGAATCTCTTCCCGGGGCAGGATCCGACCGGCGCGCAGGTTCAGCTCGGGCGCTCGCCGTTCACGGTAGTGGGTGTGCTCGCTCCCAAGGGCCAGACCGCGAGCGGGACCGACGAGGACGATGTCGTGCTCGTTCCTTACACCACGGCGCAGGATCGGCTCGCGGGCCGCACGTTCATAGCGCAGATCCTCGCGAGCGCCGAAACGGCGAATCAGATCCCGGCCGCGATGAACGAGATAGAGGGTATCATGCGGGAGTCGCACAGGATCGGGCGCGGAATGCCCGATGACTTCACGGTGCGCGACCAGACCGCGATAGCGGCCGCTGCCACCAGCACCACGTCGGTGATGAGCGGACTGCTCGCGGCCATCGCTTCGATCTCGCTGATCGTGGGCGGGATTGGGATCATGAACATCATGCTCGTCTCGGTCACCGAGCGTACCCGCGAGATCGGAATCCGTATGGCGATCGGTGCGCGCGGCTCCGACGTGCTCACGCAGTTCCTGGTGGAGAGCGTGGCGATGAGCGTGCTTGGCGGGATCGTGGGGCTGGCCGTGGGCTACGGCGGTGCCGCGCTCCTCGGGCATCTGACCGGATGGGCCACCGCGACGCCCGCCTCCGCGGTGATACTGGCCGTTGGCTTCTCGGCCGCGGTGGGCGTGTTCTTCGGCTACTATCCGGCCCGCAAGGCAGCCGCGCTCGATCCGATCCAGGCGCTCCGCTACGAGTAGCGCGGGTCGGCAGCGGGCGGTGCGTCGCTTTCCGGAAGGCGCGCCGCCCGCGCTGGCACGATGCGAATCCCGCGTTCCAGAGTCTGACCTACGGGACAGCGATCGGCGATACGGAGCAGCCCCTCCTGCTGCTCTTCGGTGAGCGGGCCGGCCATATCTATCTCGCGCTCGATCTGATCGATTCCGACCGGTTTCACGTCGCACTCCTCGCAATCCTTCTCGTAGACGCGGCTCTGCCAGAGGCGCACGGTCACGCCCTGGAGCGGCCAGCCGCGTCGATCGGCGTAGATGCGAAGAGTCATCGCCGTGCACGCTCCGAACGAGGCGAGAAGATAGTCGTACGGCGTGGGACCCTTGTCAGTTCCGCCAACCGACGCTGGCTCGTCGGCGATGAGGAGGTGTTCGCGGGCCATGATTTCGGTCAGGAAGCCGCGCTCACCTCCGCGGACTATCACCTCGTTCGGCTTTGCCATGCTGTCTCTCACGCTGGGGGTTCACGGATGGAAGGTGCGCCGCGGGCGGCAGGGAGCGTGCCGAACCGGCTAGTTTTCAGCGAGTCGTCGCGGTGTGGTAATCACCGGGCTCGTCGCACGCTGAAGATCATGTCTCACTTCGAAGCCTATGCAGCACGTACACCTCATAGATAGTCCCATCGCCCGCCCCTGGCCATCCCCGACGCGGATGCTCCTCCGCGCTTTCGCGCTGCGCTGCCCGCGCTGCGGCGGACGCGGGATCTGGCGCTCGTGGTTCAAGATGAAGCACGAGTGCCCCACCTGTGGGCTGCTGCTCGAACGTGGGGAATCCGAGGATTACTGGCTCGGCGCCTACATGTTCAATCTCGTCGCCGCCGAGATCATCTCCGTGGCCATCGCGGTACTGCTGATCATCGTGAGCTGGCCGCACGTATCGTGGAACGTTGTGTGGGCTATCTCGATAATTCTCGCGATAGTGATGCCCTTTCTCTTCTTCCCCTTCGCGCGCGATCTGTGGCTCGCCTTCGACCTGATGTTCAGGCGGCACGAAGAGGACGACATTCCCCGACCCCGAAGCTGAGAGCCAGCGAGTGTCCGAAGAGCGAACATCGCCGAGCGAAGCGATCCACGGTACAGCCAGAATCCGTCTCATCTGCATCGACGTGGACGGTACCCTCATCGGCGCCGCCGGCGTGGTGGAACCGGGTGTGTGGGATGCGGTGGAGCGCGCGCGCGAGGCGGGGATTCATCTCGCGATCTCCTCGGGGCGGCCCGGCTTCGGGATCACGCGCGAGCTCGCCGAGCGCATCGATCCGGAGGGCTGGCACAGCTTCCAGAACGGTGCCAGCGTAGTGAACATCGCCACGGGGAACTCGCTCTCGGCGCCGCTGCCATCTGCAGCGGTCGAGATGCTCGTGAGCCGCGCTCGCGAAACGGACCGCCTGCTCGAGTTGTATACCGACGACAGCTACGCCTTCGTTGGCGAGTCGGACCGCTCACGAGAGCACGCGGCGCTGCTCGGCGTTCCGTTCGGGCCGCGCACGATGGCGATGCTGCACGGCCCCATCGTGCGAGCACTCTGGCTCGTCCCGCACCACCGTGCGGATTCGGTGCTCGCCGAACCCCACCCCGGGCTGGAAACCTCGCGCTCCTCATCACCGGTGATGCCCGATACCTGCTTCATCAACATGACGCGCGAAGGCGTGGACAAGGGAACCGCGATGCGCGCGATGGCGACGGAGTACGAGACCGCGCTCGGAGAGGTGATGTACGTGGGCGACGGCCACAACGACGCTGCCGCGATGCGAATCGTGGGCTGGCCGGTGGCGATGGGGAATGCCGATGTCGAGGCGAAGGCGGTTGCCGTGCGGACTGTAGCGCACGTGGATGAGGGCGGCCTGGTGGAAGCGCTGGAGCTGGCCATCGGCATGAACGATCAGATAGCGTGAACGTTCCTTTCATCCTGCGCGCCCCTCGTGCCGGCGACCTCGGCTGGGTGGTCGAGCGCCACGGCGCGATCTACGACGCCGAATACGGCTGGGATGTGCGCTTCGAGGGGCTCGTCGCGCGCGTCGTAGCCGATTTCGTGGAGCACTTCGATCCCGAGCACGAGCGCTGCTGGATCGCGGAACGCAACGGCGAGAATGCGGGCTCGGTCTTCCTCGTGAGGTATCCGGAGCGCCCGGGAGTCGCGAAGCTCCGACTCCTCCTGGTGGAACCCTCCGCGCGCGGGCTCGGCATCGGCCGGCGCCTGGTGGACGAGTGCACTACCTTCGCACGCAACGCGGGCTATCACACCATCTCGCTCTGGACTAACAGCGTGCTCACCACGGCGCGGCGGATCTACCGGGATGCCGGCTATCGCCTGGTGGGGGAGGAAGTGCACAACAGCTTCGGCCACGACCTCGTGGCCGAGACGTGGGAGCTCGAACTCTGACTCTCGAGGACTCTCGAGCGCCTCAGGCGTCTACGTTCGGCGCCTCGGCAGATGGCGCGGGCGAAAGGCCCGTCACCCGGAGGATCTCGCTCTCGTCCAGTGTCTCGCGCTCCAGAAGCGCGGCTGCCAGTGCGTCGAGTTCCCTGCGATGGACGAGCAGGAGCCGCTTCGCCTCGTCGTGGCTGTCCGAGATGATCCGTTGCACCTCCAGGTCTATCGCGCGCGCGGTCTCATCGCTGAAAGGCTTCGATGTGCCATACCCCTCCACGCCGCCGAGGTAGGGATTCTGCTTCGGGGCGAGCTGCACCATCCCCAACTGGTCGCTCATCCCCCAGCGCGTCACCATCCCGCGCGCGATGTTGGTGGCCTGCTCGATGTCGTTCTCCGCGCCGGTGGTCCTTGTGCCGTACACCACCTCTTCCGCGGCGCGACCGCCGAGAATCCCGATGATCCTCGAGCGAAGATACGACTCGGGATAGTTGTAGCGGTCCGCATCGGGGCGCTGGTACGTGACCCCGAGCGCCTGTCCGCGCGGGACGATGCTCACGCGATGCACCGTATCGGCATCGGGGAGCACCAGTCCCAGGATCGCGTGGCCCCCCTCGTGGTAGGCGATTCGCTCGCGATCGGCCGGACTGAGGATGAGGGGGCGCTCCGGACCGAGCACGATCTTCTCGAGCGCATCGAGGAAGTCCACCTGCCGGACGCTGTTCCGGTCGCGCCGTGCGGCGAGTAGCGCAGCTTCGTTCACCAGATTCCTGAGATCGGCGCCCGAGAGGCCCGGCGTTGCCTGCGCCAGCTCGTCGAGACGCACGTCTTCCGCGAGCGGGACGGCGCGCGTATGGACCTCGAGGATCGCTTCGCGCCCGGTGCGATCGGGGAGGTTGACCACCACGCGTCGATCGAAGCGTCCCGGCCGCAGCAGCGCTCTGTCGAGCACGTCGGGCTGGTTCGTGGCGGCGAGCACGATGATTCCTTCGCGGCTGGAGAAGCCGTCCATCTCGGTGAGGATCTGATTGAGCGTCTGCTCCTGCTCGCTGGATCCGCCGATCGCCACCTGCCCGCGCGCGCGTCCTATGGAGTCGAGCTCGTCGATGAAGATGATCGCCGGCGCGTGCTCGCGTGCCTGCTTGAAGAGATCGCGAACGCGCGCGGCACCCACGCCCACGATCATCTCGACGAACTCCGAGCCGGACATGGAGAAGAAGGGCACTCCCGCCTCTCCGGCAACGGCCTTCGCGAGAAGGGTCTTTCCGGTACCGGGTGCGCCGACGAGTAGCACTCCCTTGGGCGCGGTGCCGCCCAGGCGCGTGTACTTCTGCGGGTCCTTGAGGAAGTCCACGATCTCGACGAGCTCGTTCTCCGCTTCATCGATGCCGGCTACATCCTCGAAGGTGATCCTCTCATCCTGATTCTGGTCGAAGCGTCGTGCGCTGCTCCGACCGAGCCCCGCGAGCGCGCCGCCCATCCCGCCGCCCTGCTTCATGCGGCGGTAGAGCCAGACGTAGAACACGATGATCAGCAGCGCCGGCCCGAAGCCGAACAAGAGCGTAAGTAACGAACTGCCCCCCTCGGCTATCGGCTTCGCGCTGATCTCGGTGCCGTGCTGGATGAGCAGCGCCTCGAGGCCGGGATCCACGAAGGCGGGGAGCGTTGTAGCGAAGGTGGTGACGTCGCGCTGCTGTACCGTGGATGTCGAATCAGGTTGGGCAGGGTAGAGCACCGGTGTGCGAAACCGTCCGGTAATGCTCACTCCGTGGCTGTAGATCGCCTCGACGTTGGACTTCTCCACCTCCTGCTTGAAGAGGGTATAGGGGATCACGACGGGCTCGCCCTCGCGTGGGAGGAGGAAGCGAACCACAAGGAAGTTGAGGAGCAGGATGATGACGAACCACGTCCACGTGCGGCGCGGCGGCATCTCCATCTGGCCGCTGGCACCGTGCTGCTTCTGCCCGCCGCTGCGGGCGGGTGCGGGTGGCCGGCGCGCAGGATCGCCGCCGTTCGGCGCGTTCGTCTTCTCCCAAGGCATCTTCAGTAGCTCTCCCCGCGGCTAGCCGCGACCCGATCAAAAATCACGCATGCCCTTCGCGTTCAGATGACGGTGCGCGCCGCGAAACCGCAAGGCAGCGATCATGGTGCAACGCGAGGAGCGTGCCCATGCTCGGCTCGATTCTCGCCCTCGGGTGTGCCCCGCGCTATCCTTCCACTCTGCAGGAAGCGCCGGTAGGCAGATGACAACATCGACCGAGAGAACCTACAGAACGGAGGGCGCACCAATGATCCAGCTGTACGACGAAGCACGCGGTACGCACATCGGCACCGTCAGCGAGGAGCAGCTTCAGTTCCTGGTCGATCAGCTCGAGGAAGAATCCACGCGCGACACCGATTACTACATTTCCGCGCCCACGATAGACATGCTCGAGGAGAACGGCGCCGATGAGAGTCTCGTGAAGCTTCTGCGCGATGCGCTGGGTGGCCGCGACGGCTTCGAGTTGCGGTGGACGACGAGCTGACGCGAGCCGCTACAGCAGCCACTCGATCGGGAGCACAGACAGAACGGCGACCATCGCTCTCTCCACGAACGTCGTGCCGGGCTCCACGTCGTGCACTATCTCGCCGTTGTCCGATCGCTCCACCCACCGCAGTTCGCCCGACGGCGAAAGCCGCACCTCGTAGGAACGCTCGGGGATGTCGTTGGCGAAGTTGTCCGCGATTCTTCGCGCCAACTCGGGGCTGTCGATCACGAAACCCATCTCGGTGTTGAGCCGTTCGGAGCGCGGGTCGAAGTTGAACGAGCCCACGAAGACTCGTGATCGGTCCACCGAGAAGGTCTTGGCGTGCAGGCTGGAGCCGGAGCTTCCCGTGAGGCCGCGGTCGCGTGCCGTAGCGCCCGCCGCCTCGCGCTTCATCTCGAAGAGCTTCACGCCCGCATCGAGCAGCGGCTTCCGTCGCTTCGCGTAGCCCGCGTGCACGGCCGCCACATCGGTGGCTTCCAGCGAGTTGGTGAGTACGCTGACCTTCACGCCACGCTCGGCCATGGCGGCGAGCGCGTCCACCCCTTTGGATCCCGGCACGAAGTAGGGCGATACCAGCTCCAGTTCGCTGGTGGGTACGCCGATCGCCTGCCGTAACCTGTCGGTCAGCAGTCCACCGTTTGCCGCGCGGCCGAGTCCCTTCGCCGGGTCGTCGCTCACCATCGTCGTGGCCGCCCACTCGAAGTCGAGTTTCCCCGACAGCAGATCCCGCACGAACGGCTGGCGCGCCAGCGCCTGTACGTATTCCACGGCGGCCGGATCGCGCAGCACGTGCTGGGTGGAATCGGTGACCGCGGCGCTGGCCGCCGGGCTCACGGACGGCAGCACGCTCTCGGCCGGGTACGACGATGCGCTGGCCCAGTAGCGGTCGAAGTCAGTGGACACATCATTCACTACCGCGCCGATCGCCAGCACGTCGAGATCCACGAAGAGCGGCTTCTGGCCGGCCCCGAAGTACTCGTCGCCGACGTTGCGTCCCCCGATGATCGTGACCTGGTTGTCGGCGGTGAACGACTTGTTGTGCATGCGGCGATTCAGCCGGGGGAAGTCAGTCAGGTAGCCCAGGTAGCGCCAGCGGCGATGCGTGAACGGGTTGAAGAGGCGCACCTCGATGTTGAGGTGCGAATCGAGCGCCGCGAGAATGGAGTCCATGCCCGCTGTGTTGTTGTCATCCAGAAGGAGCCTGACGCGCACGCCGCGCTCCGCCGCCTGGCGCACCGCATCGAAGAGCAGCATGCCCGACATGTCGGCGTGCCAGATGTAATACTCGATGTCGAGCGTCCGATCCGCCGCAGCGGCGAGGAGCGCTCGCGCGGCGAAGGCATCGCGGCCGTCCCCGAGCGGAACGATCCCCGAGCGAGCGGGGTGGGCCGCGACGAGCGAATCGACGGCGCGGCCGAGGCGAGTGTCGGCCGTGGCCTGGACCGTCACGGAGCGAGCTCTCCCAGCGAGATCGGGAAGGGGCGTGCAGCCCATGAGGACGGCGGCGAGAGCCGCCATCCCCGAAAGGCGAGCGAGTGAAACGCGGACGTCAGCCCGCCAGCGCGGCAGTTCCGCCACCTTCTCCCTTGAGCCAGCTCCGCAGCCGGAAGGCGAGCGCGATGAGCAGGATGCCGAAGACCACCGCGTACGCTCCGATCCAGAGCACCACCGCGAGAGCGCCCGCGCCCGGCCTGAAGAAGAGCACGATGCCGAAGAGAATGGAGAGCGCGCCTGCCAGGATGAGCAGCCACTCGCCTCGAATCATCTCGCGCAGGCGGATCGCCGTAGCGATTTCCATGACTCCCGTGATCAGCGCCCAGGCCGCGATGAGGTAGAGAAGCGCGAAGGCCGTGATCCCGGGCCAGACGAAGGTCACGATGCCGACGGCCAGGCTGAGGAGGCCGTTGATCAGCAGCGCTACCCAGTGTCGTTCCGCACGCCGGCTGGCCAGCGCCGTGACGATCGCGAAAATTCCATCCACGATCGCGTACGCTCCGAAGAAGATCACGAGCACCACGAGCGTGATGCCGGGGTTGAAGAGCGTCAGCAGGCCGAAGATCAGTGCGGCCGCGCCGCGCAGCATCATCCATCCCCAATTGCGGGCGAGCAGATTCATGAAGGCGCCTCTCCGATGCGGTCGATGCGGCCATTCACGCGAAGGATGTGCCGGATCTTAGCGCTTCCGAACGGAACGCGTCAAGCACGGTGAGCCGGGATCGGCACCGCGATCCTCACGGCGATCGCGCGCCAGCTACGCATACTTCGCGGCCACGCGCGATGTCGGCGAGCTGAACACCGTGCTGAACCAGGGACTCGATGCGATCCTCACCATCAGCGATGCGCACGAGGGTACGCTCATTGCGAGCGCACCGCCGACGGGCTAGCCAGCCGCCACACCGGCCATCGTTGAGGGAGGAGGACGATCATGAATGGCTACGTGACTAACATCGAGCGCGACACGGTCGCCAACGAAGACTATCGCCGCGTCCACTTCAACGTAGCGACCACAACGTAGCGAGCTCCGGGTGCTTCGGCGCTAGTGAGCTTCGCTCGATGTCTTTGCGTCCGGTCTCTCCGTCGCTCGGGCTGCCTGTATGCGCTGCGCACTGATGCGCATGGCGTCAGCCATGTCCGGCCCTTTGAGGTAGGGTTTTATCCACTGGGGCCGGCGCAAGCTGTTCCGCGGCCCGTAGGGCTGTTCCCTCCAGTGGCCCGATACCCACACCTGATGGTCGAGCGACCATGAGCCACTCGCCGAAGCTGGCAACTGGCCGAAGTCCGCCACTCCAGCCCCCTCATTCCGTCCGACCCAGACGAAGCCAAGCTTGCTCACTCGGCCGGAGCGCTGCTCGGCCTTCCTCCGCTTACCGGCGCTCCGGATAGCATCCAGGTTCACTCGCTTGGGCGGCGGTACCGGCTCCAGGGCGGGGTGCTCCGACTGGAGGTAGAGCACGAGCCCGAGTGCGAGGCGGAGCGCGTTGTCGAGGAGATCCTTGTCAGGACCAGGGATGACTATCGCATCAATCTTATCCAGGGGTAGCGTCGCGCGCGTGGTGAGACCGTGGAGGACGACGCGGTCGTCAGCCGGGCGATGGGAACTGCGTCCGGTGACGAGCACGGTAATCTCGCGGACATCGTCCGTGTTTCCGTCCACCCGATCGACCGCGATCATGATGGAGTCGACCGGCTGCGGGGCGGGGTCCGACGTCACGCTGGTCGTGAAACGCCCCTCCGGCAGGGCGATCAGGAACGCGTGAAGGGGAAAGCGAAGCGTAGCCGCCGGGAGGTTCGGTAGTCTCGTTTGTAGAAGGAGCTCGGTGAGGCCCGGATCCAGCCTGTACACGCGCCGTCCGTGGTGCGCCCACATCGCCTGCATATAGACCCGTAGGACGGCCCGGTGGATGAGTGCCTCAGCCTCGATGCTCGGGCGACCCTCTGTGATGAGATCGGCCAGTCTGGCCCGCGCCATGTGCTGGACCGTCTCGAGTCGCGAGAAAACGGCTGGATGTCGCCAGTCGACAACCTCTCGCGGGACCTCCGCGCGGAGCTTGCCGGTGCTGGGCTCGCCGGGATCTCGCGCGAGGTCGAATAGCAGCGGCGGCCACGAAACCTTGTCGCTCGCGATGAGCTCGCGAAGAGCGCGCGTCTCCTTCTCGAGGGCGGTGCGATCAGAGACGACCGGCAGGCGCGGCGCTCCATTCGCGAAGACCAGGAGCGAATTCCGTTCCGGCCAGACGGGTCGGAGCTCCCCGTCCGACGTGCCTGATGAGTTGCCTGGTGAGCGCTGGGCCATTGAAAGATCTCTCCTGGCGGATGTGTACGCTGCATTCTGCTCCAGCATACAGCTCACCGGCATGACTGTCACGCGCCCGCCTGGTCACAGGTGCGCGCCCAGGGGATGACGTCTAGTCGCTCGAAGGGGATGTCTCTGCCGGTATCCTCGTAGATGCCGAATCGCTCCGGGGCACGGTGCAGCCGATCGAAAGCGCGTTGCCACGGGTCGGGGAAGCATCGGCTTGCCTCTTTAAGCACCTTTGATTAAATGTTAATCAAAGTGATTGAAGGTGATACGATGGCGACAAACACGAAGGTTTTGACTGCCCACGTCCCGGTCGCGCTGGCAGAAAAGGTCGATGCAATGGCAGCACGGTTGGAGCGCTCGCGCGGCTGGGTGATGAAGCAAGCGCTCGCCGCCTGGGTCGATCAGGAGGAGGAGCGTCACCGCATGACGCTCGAAGCCTTGAGTGACGTAGACGCCGGGCGTGTGATCGACCATCAGGCCGTCCAGGCCTGGGCGGACAGCCTCGACACCGACGAGCCGCTGCCGCCGCCAGCGGCATGAAGATAAGGTGGACCGGGAAGGCATCCTCGGACCTCGTGCGGCTGCACGAACAGCTGCGCCCTGTCGCACCCGAGGCCGCGGCGAGGGTCGTGCAGCAACTGGCACGCGCGCCGGATCGCCTCCTCGACTATCCACGGATCGGCGAGAAGCTGGAAGCCTACGAGCCGCGCGAGGTCCGGCGGATCATCGTAGGCAATTACGAGCTGCGCTACGAGATCGCGGGCGCCACGATCTTCATTCTACGTCTCTGGCACTGCCGAGAGAGCCGCAGCTTCGAGTCGGAAGAGTAAGGACCAAACGGTCTGCTCGGCGCATGTGATGCGCTCCGGTAGCGCTGAGCATCTATCGAACACGACTCGGCCGTGGCGGGCGGCCTCATCTTTGTCTATCATGGAGCGTCAACACAGATCATGAGGTGGGGATGAGCATGAGCACTGCTGTCCGCGTGGATCTTTCCGCCCAACTCGCGTCCGCAGAATCGGCAGCGCGGGTTGGGATTGCGACAGGCCCAAGGCCCGGACGGTGAGCAACAACAAGGAAGCCGAACGGGCCGAGCTTCACAAAACCATCTGGCGCATCGCCAACGACCTGCGCGGCAGCGTGGACGGCTGGGACTTCAAGAGCTACGTGCTCGGCATGTTGTTCTATCGGTTCATCTCCGAAAACCTTACGGCTTACCTGAACTCGCAGGAACGCAGCGCGGGCGACGCGAGCTTCGACTATGCCGCGCTGCCCGACGCCGACGCCGAGCAGGGGCGCTTCGAGACGGTGAAGGAGAAGGGCTTCTACATCCTGCCCTCGGAGCTGTTCGCCAACGTGCGTGAGTGTGCACGGCACGATGCCAACCTCAACGAAACCCTGAGCCGCGTGTTCAAGGACATCGAAGGTTCGGCGGTCGGTACGGACAGCGAAGCCGACTTCAAGGGCCTGTTCGACGACCTGGATGTCAACAGCGGCAAGCTCGGCCCCACCGTCGCAAGGCGCAACGAGAAGTTGGTGAAGCTGCTCGATGCCATCGGCGATCTGAATCTCGGTACATATTCCGAGAATACCATAGACGCGTTTGGCGACGCCTATGAATTCCTGATGACCATGTATGCCTCGTCGGCCGGCAAGTCCGGCGGCGAGTTCTTCACGCCGCAGGAAGTCTCCGAGCTCCTCGCGCGCATCGCCGTGGTCGGCAAGACGGAAGTGAACAAGGTGTACGACCCGGCCTGCGGATCGGGTTCGCTGCTGCTCAAATTCGCCAAGGTGCTGGGGCAGGACAGAGTGCGGCAGGGCTTCTTCGGCCAGGAAATAAACCTGACCACCTACAATCTCTGCCGCATCAACATGTTCCTGCACGATGTGAACTACGAGAAGTTCGACATCGCGCACGGCGACACCCTCACCGACCCGGCGCACTGGGACGATGAGCCCTTCGAGGCAATCGTTTCCAATCCGCCGTATTCCATCAGGTGGGCGGGCGACGGCAACCCCCTGCTGATCAACGACCCGCGCTTCGCGCCAGCGGGCGTGCTCGCGCCCAAGAGCAAGGCCGACCTGGCGTTCACGATGCACATCCTCAGCTGGCTGGCGACCAGCGGCACGGCGGTCATCGTCGAATTCCCTGGCGTGCTCTATCGCGGCGGCGCGGAGCAGAAGATTCGCCAGTACCTGATCGACAACAACTACATCGACACCGTCATCCAGCTACCGCCCGACCTGTTCTTCGGCACCACGATCGCCACCTGCGTCATCGTGCTGAAGAAATCCAAACACGACAACGCCACGCTGTTCATCGACGCCAGCACCGAGTTCGTGCGCAGCGGTAACAAGAACAAGCTGAGCGAGGCCAACCAGCAGAGAGTTCTCGACGCCTTCACCGCCCGCAAGGAGGTCGCGCACTTCGCACGGCTCGTGGAGAATGGCGACATCGCCGCCAACGGCTACAACATCGCGGTGTCGAGCTATGTGGAGCAGGCCGACACCCGCGAGGCGGTGGACATCAGGGCGCTCAACGCTGAAATCACCCGCATCGTCGCCCGCCAGGCCGAACTGCGCACCGCCATCGACGCCATCGTGGCCGACCTGGAAGGAGAACCGGCATGAACGCACAGCCCGGCGGCGAAGTCATCCTGTATCGGCGTGACGATGCCCCCGCGATCAACGTACGGCTCGACGGCGACACGGCCTGGCTCTCCCTGAACCAGATGGCCGATTTGCTGGGCAGGGACAAATCCACTATCTCCCGACACATCGCCAACGTGTTTGCCGAGGGTGAGTTGTCGCGCGATTCAGTTGTTGCAGAATTTGCAACAACTGCCACCGACGGGAAGACCTACGCGGTCGAACACTTCAACCTCGACGTCATCATCTCCGTGGGCTACCGAGTCAAGTCTCGGCAGGGCACACAGTTCCGCATCTGGGCTACCCAGCGCTTGCGCGAGTACCTGGTCAAGGGCTTCACGATGGACGACGCCCGCCTCAAGAACCTGGGCGGTGGCAGCTACTGGAGAGAGCTGCTCGAACGCATCCGCGACATCCGCTCGAGCGAGAAGGTGCTGTACCGCCAGGTGCTGGACCTGTATGCCACCAGTGTGGACTACGACCCGAAAGCCGAGGCCAGCGTCGCGTTCTTCAAGACCGTCCAGAACAAGCTGCACTACGCCGCGCACGGGCAGACCGCGGCAGAAGTCATCAGCCAGCGTGCCGACGCCGGCAAGCCCTTCATGGGGTTGCTGTCATTCAGCGGCGCACAGCCCACCAGGGCCGAAGCCACCATCGCGAAGAATTACCTCGACGCCGATGAGCTCAAGCGCCTGAACACGCTGGTCTCGGCCTATTTCGACGCCGCCGAATTCCGCGCCATGAACCACGAGCCCACCTACATGAAAGACTGGCTCGCACATCTGGAGCAGATGATCGCGGCCATGGGCGGCAAGGCCTTGGAGGGCGCAGGCAGGGTCAGCCATCAGGGCGCGCTTGCGCATGCCGAGGCCCAGTATGCCAGGTTCCGTTCGCAGCAAGACGCTCTGCCGTCCGAGGTGGAGGCGGCTTATCTGGAAGCCGTGAAGACGGCTCAGAAGAAGATCAGCGGGAAGAAGCAGCCATGATCCGCCCCGGCGGCCGGGGCCGCATCGACGATCTGATCGCGGAGCTTTGCCCGGAGGGGGTGGAGTTCCTTGAACTCCAGGATCTTTTCGTCACGAAGAACGGCTACACCCCTTCGAGGGCGAACAAAGCCTACTGGACGGATGGAACCGTGCCGTGGTTCCGTATGGAAGACATCCGCGCGAACGGTCGAGTCCTCACCAAGTCCTTGCAGCAAATTACCGACGACGCCGTAAAGGGCGGCAGGCTGTTCCCCGCCAATTCAATCATCGTTGCGACTTCGGCCACGATCGGCGAGCACGCACTCATCACGGTCCCGCATTTGTCGAATCAGAGGTTCACGTCGCTGGCGCTGAAGCCGGAGTTCGCCAAACGGCTGGACATGAAGTTC
>DASSOX010000056.1:0-3636 GCA_035700125.1 Gemmatimonadaceae bacterium | reverse complement strand
TTACCCTTGCGGACGATGTCGAGCTTCGTCTCGCGCGAATCGGAAGCGGCCAGGGCGCGCTGGAGCGAGGTGGGCGTCGTGATGGTGCGGTCGCCAGCGCGGCGGATCACGTCGCCGGGGCGGAGGCCGGCGCGCTCGGCGGGCGTGCCCGGGATGACGTGCAGTACGAGTAGTCCGTCGTCCACATCGAAGTAGTCGGCCAGCTCCTTCACGCGCTGCACCTGCGCTCCGGCGATCACTCCACCAGAGAATCCGGTCAGCAGCATCGGACCACCGGAGAAGTTCAGCGACCACCCTTCCGCGGAGGGAGCGAGCGCCGGAATGGAGGGCATGGCGCGCACGGTCACCGTCGGAGTCAGCGCCCGCGCGAACACCCGCGCCTCATCCGACCAGCCGGGGGCAGGCGGTGCAGGCATCGCGGGCGAAGGCGCGGGGGATGGCGCGGGCGCCGGCGCAGGCGCCATGGCGCCGCCCCAGTCGCCCCAGTCGCCCCAGCTCGATGCGTAGTTGTTGGGGCGCTTTCCGACCGTGATCGTCACGTTTCGCGTGCGGTCGCCGCGCTTCACCTTCGCAGCCAGCTTCGCACCGGGACGTAGAAGCTCCGAGAAGGGAGGCGACCCCTCGGTCAGGTCGTGGCCGTCGAGCGAAAGCAGCTTGTCGCCCGCCTTGATCCCCGCCTTTTCAGCCGGCGAGCCCGGGTCCACCGCCTCGATGGTCGGATAGTCTTCGAAGCGCATCACCGCCTTCTCGTTGTCGTTCTGCTGGACGGTGTACGAACCCGAGAAGGTGAGGCCCATCCAGCCGGCGGGAGCGCTGGCGAGTGAACGCGCGCGGAGCATGGCCTCCTGAGTCGCCTCGAGGGCGCTGCGATTCGCCGCCATGCGGGCGCGCATCGCCTCCATCTGCTGCTGCATCGCCTTGGAGTAGATACGGCGATAATCGGCCTGCACCTTCTCGTACGCCCGCTGCACGGCGGCCAGACTGTCCTGCATGTCGCAGCTGTCGCACGTGCGCGCCGCCTCGGGCGTGCGTTGCGCGGCCACGGGCGCCGCCGCTAGGGGGAGAGCCACGGCAGCAGCGAGTGCCACGGCCGGAGCAACGATGAGCGGCCGCGCCCTCCCCGACGCCTTCCGTGCGCCGACAGCGACCGAATCCCTGGTGTACATACGGAACCGCCTGATCTAGTAGGAAGTCAGCGACATCCCCGGCGGCAGCGAACTATTGAGCTGCTGCAGCGTGACGGCGCGCGCCGCCCGCGTGGAGATGAGGTACTGGTTGACGATAGGATCCGCGGGCGCCTCGTTCACCGCCGCCAGCGCGGCATCGGAGACGCGATCGAGCGCTGCGAGACGCGCGCGATAGCGATCCACGCCGATTTCACTGCCCGGAGCGGAAGTATCGGAGGCGGCGATGTATGCCGCGGCCAGCCGGTACTCGCTCTCGGCGCGCCGCATCATCGAAAGGGCATCCTCGATGGACATGATCGAGTCGGCACCCGTCGTCATGTTCGCCGCGAGTGAGGCGCCGGGAGCGGAGTTCGCCCCGCCCGTGACGTGCGCGGCGCCACCCTGTTCGGTCCCCGAGGCGGTAAGTGGAAGCCGCACGTTCGCGGTCGCGCGCCCCATGGCCATGCTGCCACCAGCGAGAACTACCGCAGCGGCCGCACGCAGCCAGGTTCGGCTCGCGCGGCTCCGGCCGCGAGCGCGAACCTCGCCGTCCACTCCCGCAACGCGCACCGACGTGCGTCGCGATGCATCGTCGCCCGCTACGAGCGAGAGAGTGGTGGCAGCGGGACGAATGATTCCCTCATCGCGCAGCCGCGCCGAGAGAGATTTCCAGTTGGTGAGGGGCGCCTGAAGCGGAGCCACACCCTCGGAGCGCGACAGCGCGATCAACTCCCGCAGCGCCAGCCGTTCGCGCTCGCAGATCGCGCAACCGGCCAGGTGCGCCGCCTCTTCGGCGGTCGGCTCGCTATCGCCGATGGCGGCAAGTCGTTCAGGATCCAGGTGTCGCATGTACTCCATCCGCAGCCGGCTCCGGGACGTCGAGCAGCGGCGCGAGCAGCCGGCGTAGCTTCGCGCGCGCCTTGAACAGTTGTGACTTCGATGCGCCAGCGGTGATTCCCAGCTCGCGCGCGATGTCTTCGTGCGTGTAACCCTCCACATCGTGCAGGACGAAAACCGTCCTCGCGCCCTCCGGAAGCCGCGCCGCCGCTCGCTCTATAGTGCTGGCGACGAAGGCCCGATCATCGTCGGCTTCCACGAGCGCAGCATCTTCGGTGATCTCGACCTCCATCCGGCTCGTGCGCCGCGCCTTGCGGAGCGCGTTGAGCGTCCGGTTCACCGCGATGCGGTGGGCCCAGGTACCGAATTGCGAATCGCCCCTGAAAGTCGGGAGCGCGCGAAAGATCTGCATCCACACCTCCTGCGCGATGTCGGCGGCGAGATCCGCATCACCGGCCAGGCGTAGAACCACGGCTTCGATGCGCGGCGCGTACCGCGACCAGAGCAGCCGCAGCGCTCGCTCATCTCCCTCGATGGCGCGCCGGATAGTGAGTTGATCCGTTTCCATGCCGTCACCGATTTGGTCACGCGTTGCTGGCGGAGGGTTGCCCTCCCCCTCCCCCGCGCCGCGCGCACGATGGGTGGGCGTCGCAACGCCCTGCTGCGCGGCCGCATCAGTGGAACTTTCTGTTCGACCTTCGGACAGAGGGGGCAGCTCCCCTTCCGACACGCTCTTCTCGCCGCTTCGCGGCTCGTCGCTGGCTGTCATGTTACACTCCACCTGGCGCTTCGTCTTGCGGATGACGCGCCTTACTACCTATTTTCGCGATGCCGGCCGTTCCGGCGGTTCGGCGCCTCTGATACTCCCTACGCAGTCTTCACCCGCCAGGTTTGTCGCAGCACAGCGCTCCGGCCTACTGCGCCCTATCTTGCTTGTAAAGCCGTAGCCGTCGTACCCGCATCCGGCAGCGCCGTCCAGCAGCCGGGAATGCTTCGTCGTTCCGAAGGGGTTTGCCGTGTTCACAGTACTCCTTGCCGCCCTCGCCATCGCCGGCGGAGATGGGCTTCCTGTAAAAGCACCCGCCGCAGTCGGGATGTCGGCGGCACGCCTCCGCGTGATAGACCGCGTGGTGGAGCACGGCATAAAGGCGGGAGGATTCCCGGGCGCCGCAGTGGTCGTGGGAAGAAAGGGCGCCTCGGTATGGCACAAGGGATTCGGCCACCTCGATTGGGCGAAATCCAGCCCCGCTGTCTCCCCGTCGGAAACGATCTACGACCTGGCGTCCCTCACCAAGGTAGTGGGGACCACCACGGCCGTGATGATCCTCTACGACGAGGGGCTTATCGGTCTGGATGATCCAGTCTCCAGATATCTGCCCGAATTTTCCGGCGGATTGAAGGACTCCGTCACCGTCCGCCTCCTCCTCGAGCACCGCTCCGGCCTCCCGCCCGACCGGCCGCTCTGGCGTCTTGCCAGCTCTCCGGCCGACGCGAGGCGCATCGTTCTCTCCGCCTCGCTCGATTACAGACCGGGTACGCGCTACGTCTACTCGGACCTCGGCGCCATGACCCTGGCGTTCATCGTGGAGAAGGTGAGCGGTCAGCCGCTCGACGGCTTCCTGCACGATCGCGT
>DASSOX010000055.1:0-10175 GCA_035700125.1 Gemmatimonadaceae bacterium | reverse complement strand
CGCATCGATTCACGATTCCAGACCTGACCCCGCCGCTTCACTCCGCCGCCTGATCGTCCGTCGCCTCGCCCAGAGGGTGACGGCGTACCCGCCGTAGAGGATCACGGCGATGATGTACGCCGCGTGATAGTAGCCTGCGTTCTGGGGAATCATCGCCGCTCCTCCGCTTCGATGGCGGCCCGCTCGAGGGCCAGGTGGTAGCGCGCCCGGAGGAACGCGAAGAAGAGAACAGTGAAGGACACGAACGCCAGCAGGAGCGTCTCCAGCATCTGCTTCGGCAATGAAGGAGCGCTCGGCTTCAGCACGATGGGCATCGGATGCAGCGTGCGGAAGAGGTAGACGCTGAGATGGATGAACGGGATCAGCAGCGCGCCGAGGATGCCGAGCACCGCCGAGTAGCGCGCGCGCATGGCCGGATCATCGATGGCGCCGCGCAGCACGAGGTAGCCGACGTAGATGAACCAGAGGAAGAGTGTCAGCGTGAGCCGTGCATCCCACGTCCACCAGGTGCCCCACACCGGCTTTCCCCAGAGCGGTCCGGATATCAGCACCATAGTCGTGAACACGACTCCTACCTCGGCCGAGCTCTCGGCCATGAGGTCGAGCTTCGGCTCCTTGAGCCAGAGGTAGAGGATGCTCGTGAGCGCCACGATGCCGAACGCGAGGAACGCCACCCAGGCGGAGGGCGCATGGACGTAGAAGATCTTCTGCGCCGGCCCCTGCGTCGCCTCGATAGGCGTGAAGTAGATCGCCCTGACGAAGGTGACCGCAACGAGGATGGCAGCCAACACGAAGAACCAGTCGATCCCCCGGCGGCTCGTGCGGCCGGCGGCCGGAGCCCTGGCCGCCTCGCCTCTCAGTGAAATGTCGCTCATTCTTCCAACGTGAATGGGAAAGCCAGCATGCAAGCGATGACGAATGCTATGTCGAACGCGATCAGGATTCTGAGCCAGCTCGCGACTTCGGCCACGGGGCGTCCGGCGAGCAGGCGCGCGGTGGCCTGTGCCGCAGGCATCACCACAGGGACGAAAAATGGAAGCGAGAGCATCGGCAGCAACAGTTCGGCCAGTCGTGTATTGACGGCCATCGCGCTGAAGAGCGTCCCGACGGCGACGAGCCCGATGGACGCGAGGAGCGCGATCGCCGCAATGGCGAGCCCCTGACCGCCGAAAGGCATGTTATAGAACAGCGCGATAGCCGGGATCGTTATCGCCTCCACTGCACCGACGAAAACGAGGTTCGCCAGCGCCTTCCCCAGATAGATCGCCTCGCGCGGCACGGGCGCGCCCAGCAAACCGTCTATCGCACGGTCGGCCATCTCCACACCGAAAGATCGGTGTAGCCCGAGCAGCCCCGCAAAGGTAAAGATCACCCAGAGCACTCCCGGCGCCAAGTCGATGGCGGCCACCGCGGTGGGATCCCATGCGAAGTAGAAGATGACGATGCCGAGGAGCGCGAACACGACCGCCGAGAAGAAGGCAGTACGCGTACGAAATTCGATCGCGAGGTCTTTGCGGGCGATGAGCAGTGATGCCGAGATCACCGAGATGTGTTTCGTGTGCCGCATCAGCCGACCATCTCGCGGTAACTCGCGGCGTACGCGGCAGAGTCGAGTCCGGCGCGCTCCTCCACTTTGACGAAGCGCCCGCCGTGCATGATCGCCGCGCGTGTGGCGAGTGAGAGGCCTTCCTCGATGTTGTGCGTGACGAGGACGAGCGCGGCCCCGCGCGATCGGAGCTCGATGAGTGCGTCGCTCAGCGCGGCAGCGCCCGCGGCATCGAGACCGGTGAAGGGCTCGTCGAGGAGAACGACTTCCGGCTCGTGCACCATCGCTCTCGCAACGGACACGCGTTGTTGCAGTCCGCGACTGAGCGAGCGCACCGGCGACCCGGCACGGTCGGCCACCCGCATCCGCTCGAGCGAGCGCAGCGCGGCGTCGCGCGGGTCGCTCATCCCATACAGCTTCGCCGCCAGCTCTACGTTCTCACGAGCCGTGAGCGCGCCGTAGAGCATGCTCGCGTGCGAAATGAGCCCCACCACCGAGCGCACGTCGGGTCCGCCAGGGAGATCAACGCCCGCGATTCGAGCGCTGCCTGCCGATGGCTTGAGAAGACCAGCGAGCATGCGAAGCAGCGTCGTCTTCCCCGCGCCGTTGGGGCCGAAGACGGCCAGACACTCGCCCCCAGCAAGCGCGAAGCTCACCCCATCCACGGCGCGCCGGCCACCGAAGGAGCGTACGAGTCCGTGCGCCTCCACTGCCTGGTGGAGCGCCCTGTCCGCTTCTGTCATGCGGGGAATGTACTCGCGGCCGGCTATTCCCGTACCCCGAGATACTTCGCGGCGTGCCGCGGCGACCGCTGGCGGAGCGCCTCGCGAAGCTCGGGGACGCCCATCTCCCGCGCCGCCAGGTGCGCTGCGTACGAGTGCCGCAGCGTGTGCGGCCCCATCTTCTCCACGGTCTCCTCATCCAGCTCCGCGGCTCGCGCGACGCGTCGCAGTCGATCCCAGGCCCTCTGCCGCGAAGTGTGCAGACGCGTTCGAGGGTGGATGAACACGAAGGGCTCGTGCGCCTTTCGCTCCGGATGCGGCCGCTCCGCGAGCCACTCCGCGAGCCAGCGCGCCGCATCGCCCTCCACTGTCAGATCGCTCTCCTCCCCGCGCCGACCCACTACGTGGAGCTTCATCACCGCGGGTCCACCGCGCACGGCGTCGGTGGTGAGCCCTATCGCCTCGGAGATCAGCAGCCCCGCGTGATAGCAGAGACCGTACAGCGCGAGGTCCATCCGCTCCGAGGCACCTCTCGGTCCCTTCGCCCGCGCCTCCAGCCACTCGAAGATCGCGGCGACTTCGTCTTCGGAGATCACGTGCGGCGCCTTCGGCTCGCTCACCGGCTCCGCCAGCGCCTCCGCCGGCCCCGGCGCACGCAGCCCCTCTTCGATCACCATGTATCGGTAGAAAGACTTGATCGCCTGCAGATGCCTCCGCACCGTGGGCGCCGCCCACTCCTCGTGTGCGGCTCTCGCCTCCAGGTACTCCGCGATGTCGCCCGGCAACAACTCGTCTACCGGCCTCGGCGCGTACGCCTTCACGAGGTCGGCGACGTCGGTGTGGTACGCGTCGATCGTCGCCTCCATCTTGCCTTCCCTCTCGAGCCACGCCGAGAAGCGGTGCACCGGGTCGAAGTTCGGCTCCGCCCCCGGCGCGACCGTCTCGTCTCCCTGAGGCGACATACGTGAATCAGCGCTCATCGTCCGCATCGTAAGCGTGGGTCGGCGCTGGGGAAAGGGAGAGATCCACGGTGCCTCCCTCCCTCATGGCGTCCGGCCCGAGAGGCGCACGTGGAGGACGGAGTCTACCGCGATGATGCCTTGCCAAACACCGTCCCGGAGGCGCATAACTGTGGGCAGCAACCACTACGACAGCAGATCCTCACGAGGCACTGAAAATGACAGACATCGATGTCCTTCTCCAGGAAGACCGCAAGTTTCCTCCGCCGGAAGAGTTCGCACGGAATGCCGACGTATCCAGCACGGAGATCTACGAGCGCGCAGCGAAGGACCCCGAGAAGTTCTGGGCGGAGCAGGCGGGCGAGCTCGAGTGGTCGAAGCCGTGGAGCAAGGTTCTGGAGTGGAATCCGCCCTGGGTAAAGTGGTTCGAGGGCGGGAAACTCAACGCCAGCGTCAACTGCCTCGATCGGCACGTGCGAACCGCGCGCCGCAACAAGGCCGCTCTCATCTGGGAAGGTGAGCCCGGCGACAAGCGCACGCTCACCTACTGGGACCTCTATCGCGAAGTCTGTCAGTTCGCGAACGTCCTCAAGTCGCTGGGCGTGAAGAAGGGCGACCGCGTAGCGATCTATCTGCCGATGATCCCGGAAGCGGTGATCGCGATGCTCGCCTGCGCGCGCATCGGCGCGCCGCACTCGGTGGTCTTCGGCGGATTCTCGGCCGAGTCGCTGCGCGACCGGATCAACGATGCGGAAGCGAAGGTTCTCATCACCGCCGATGCGGGCTATCGGCGCGGACAGATCGTTCCGCTCAAGCGCAACTCCGACAAGGCGCTCGAGGAAACTCCGAGCATCGAGCACGTGGTCGTAGTCATGCGCCGCCCGGGCGCGACCGGTGACGAGGCGTTCGCCGACATGAAGCCGGGACGCGATCTCTGGTGGCACCGGCTGATGCGCGACGCATCCGCCGAGTGCGAGGCCGAGGAGATGGATGCCGAAGACGTGCTCTACATCCTCTACACCTCGGGCACCACCGGGAAGCCGAAAGGAATCGTGCACACCACCGGCGGCTACATGACCGGCTGCTACGCCACGACGAAGCTCGTCTTCGACATGAAGGAAGAAGACGTCTTCTGGTGCACCGCCGACGTGGGCTGGGTGACCGGCCACTCGTATCTCGTGTACGGACCGCTCGCCTGCGGCGCGACGTGCGTGATGTACGAAGGTGCACCAGACTGGCCCGACAAAGACCGCTTCTGGGCGCTCTGCGAGAAATACGGCGTCACGATCTTCTACACGGCTCCCACCGCGATCCGTGCGTTCATGAAGTGGGGCGACAAACTCCCCGCGAAGCACGACCTGTCGCGCCTTCGGCTACTCGGTACGGTGGGCGAGCCGATCAACCCGGAAGCATGGATATGGTATCGTGAGAAGATCGGCGGCGGCCGCTGCCCGATCGTGGACACATGGTGGCAGACGGAAACCGGTGCGATCATGATTTCTCCGCTTCCCGGTGTGACACCGACCAAGCCAGGGAGCGCCACGATCCCCTTCCCCGGCATCTCCGCCACGCTCCTCGACGGCAAGGGGAACGAGATAGCTGTCGGCGGGGGCTTCCTCGCCCTCACCAAGCCGTGGCCGTCGATGTTGCGCACGATCTGGGGCGACCCGGATCGCTACGTCGACACTTACTTCTCCAAGTGGCCCGACCGCCCCGATCTCTACTTCCCGGGCGATGGCGCCAAACGCGACGACGATGGCTACTACTGGATCCTCGGTCGCATCGACGACGTGCTGAACGTGGCCGGCCACCGCATTGGCACCATGGAAGTGGAGTCGGCCCTCGTCTCGCATCCCGCAGTCGCGGAATCAGCAGTCGTCGGAAAGGCGCACGAGCTCAAGGGCCAGGCGATCGCCGCATTCGTGACTCTGCGCGAAGGTTTCACGCCTTCGCTCGAGTTGCGCGATGAACTTCGTGATCAGGTCGCCGAGAAAATCGGCGCGCTCGCGAAGCCCGACGACATCCTCTTCAGCGCGGATCTGCCCAAGACTCGCTCGGGGAAGATCATGCGCCGCCTGCTGCGCGACATCGCCGAGGGACGCGCGCTTGGCGACACCACCACGCTCGCCGATCCGGCAGTCGTGGCGAAGCTGAAGGAACAGTACGAGGAGCAGGAAGCGTGATGACGCGCGGGCCGCGCTGAGCCACCATGAAAGGTCTGGCGGTGATGCTCGGCTCGGCCATCATCGGCGGGCTCGGCTGGTGGGCGGGCTCGCCGATGGGAATCTTCGGCTCCGTCACACTGAGCGCCGTGGGTAGCGGCGTCGGCATCTACGTCGTCCGACGTCTGTGGAACGAGTATCTCCCATAAGGCGGGGATAGTCTGTTGCGATGTCGTACACGACTTGCATGTGCCATCGAATCCGCCGCGCGGCGCGGCGGATTCAACCGGGGAGGAGCGACCGATGGCAAAGTGCGAGGTATGCGGTAACGACTACTACCTGTCGTTCGAGGTCGTGACCGCCGGCGTGACTCATGTATTCGACAGCTTCGAGTGCGCAATCCACAAGCTCGCTCCGGTGTGCGAGCATTGCGGCTGCAAGATCATCGGCCATGGGATCGAAGCGAATGGAACGTTCTACTGCTGCGCGAACTGCGCGCACCAGGAGGGAGTCGCAGCGGCCGCCGATCACGTCTGACGAAGGACGCGACGAGGGCCCTGCGGGTACTCGAAGCGGTACTCGAAGCGGTGCGCGAGACGAAGCGCGAGACGGAGCGCGAGACGAAGCGCGAGACGGAGCGCGAGGCGAAGCCCACGTTGGCACGCACGCACGGATCCACGCCGTGGTGCGACGGATACCGCGCGGCCGCGTGGCGACGTACGGACAGGTCGCGCAGCTCGCGGGTCTTGGACGACAGGCGCGGCTCGTAGGCTATGCGATGAGCGCGCTGCCGAGCGGCACGCGAATCCCCTGGCACCGAGTGATCAACGCGCAGGGAGCGATAAGCGCCCGCAGGGGTGACCCCACGGGCGCTTTCAATCAACGATTGCTGCTCGAGGCAGAGGGCGTGAAGTTCAACGCCCGCGGCCGGGTATCGCTCGAGCGTTATGGATGGTCACCGCGCTCTGCCCGGTGACACGCTGGATCACTTGGCGAGGCCCGCCTCGCGCAGCTGCGGCAGCGACTGCGGCGGGATGGATACCATGTGATCGCACTCGGTGCAGACATCCACCAGCACGTCGCGGACGCAGAGGCGCGTACGCGCGAGCTGCACCGTGCGCAGCTCGAAGCGGGTGCGCACCAGCTTACGGCAACGGCGGCAGGTATTCGCCGCGAAGTCCCCAACTCTCCAGTCGCGCTGCATGACGACTCACTCCGTCTAGATAGTTAAACCCGCCCTCGCGGGCGAGTGTCGTGAACCGGTTCATTCCTACTGGACATACGACTGGCACGCTGGAAAGTTTCCTCGATGGTGGCTGTTTTCGGCCACGCAATCCGGTGGAAACCGGATCGGTAAGAATGTCGTAATGAAAGAAGGTCGGGTGTGGTGGCAACGCCACTCGCCCGCTGGCAACGCACCCGGAGCCGAGTCCAATGCCGAATGCAGCTGTCGCACAACAGCAAGGTCAATCGGACCTCGCCACACAGATCCGCGAGCAGGTGCGCCAGCAGGTTCAACAGGCGCAGCAGCAAGCGGAGCAGGCGCGGCAGGCAGCAGAGCAAGCTGCTCAGCAGGCGGCGCAGCATCCTGGCGAGCCAGTGGTTCTGGTCCCGCCAGCTCCGCCCATGCCCCCCGGTCAGATGGAAACGCTACCGCCGCAGGTCTTCGACATCGTGATTTTCTTTTTCATCACGGTGGCGGTGATCATCATTGGCCTTCCAATAGCGCGCGCGCTCGGCCGCAGACTCGACCGCAAGCCGTACAAGCAGTCGCTCGAGCCGGGCGTCACCGCGCAGCTGCAGCGCATCGAGAACACGGTTGACTCGATGGCCATCGAAATCGAGCGGATCTCGGAGGCGCAGCGCTACATGGCGCGCCTCCAGACTGAGCGTGCCGAGCCCGCCGCCCTCCCCCGCACCGACGCGCGCTAAGTGGCGCGCGGGCGCCCCGTCCAGGGAAGCTCGGCGGAGGGAGCGAAGGTCGCTGTCCGGCGAACCCTGGCCGCCTGCTCGTACGCGTACGCCAGCTTTATCAGCGTCGGCTCCGACCAGGCGCGACCGAAGAAAGACATTCCCACAGGGAGCCCGAAGTAGTATCCCACCGGAACCGTGATGCTCGGGTAACCGGCAACCGCGGCCGGCGTAGACGAACTGCCTCCCGAGCCCGGGTCGCCGTTCACGAGATCGATGAGACCCGGTGGACCATGCGTCGGTGCCACGATCGCGTCGAGCTTGTGCTCGTCCATCAGCGCATCTATCCCCTTCTCCCGTGTCAGCGAGCGGCACTTCTTCAGCGCTTCCTGGTACTCGGGCGTGCTCAGCGGTCCCTTCTTCTCCGCCTCGATCATGATGTCCTGGCCGAAGAAGGGCATCTCGCGCGTCGCATTTTTCTCGTTGAAGGCAATGATGTCTGCCAACGTGCGGATTCCCGGCGACGACGCGAGACCAGCCAGGTACTTGTTCAGATCCGCCTTGAATTCGTACAGGAGCACGGTGTAGCTGTCGGAGCCCAGCCGGATGTCGAGATTGGCCGGGTCCACGATAACCGCGCCCTGGTCCTTCATCAGCTTGATCGCGTCGTTCACCAGGGCATCGGTAGCGGGGCTGTAGCCGAAGTAGCGCTCACGGGCAATGCCGATTCGGGCGCCGCGCAACCCGTTGCGATCGAGGAATGCGGTGTAGTCGGGCCGCGTCTTCCCGCGGCTCGCGGCCGTTGCCTCGTCATCGCCGTCCACTCCGGTGAGCGCGCCGAGTACAGCGGCCGCGTCGGCGACACAGCGCGCCATCGGGCCTGCCGTGTCCTGACTATGAGCGATGGGGATAATTCCCGCACGGCTCACCAGCCCGACGGTGGGCTTGATCCCCACGATGGAGCAGGCAGCCGATGGCGACACGATGGAACCGTTGGTCTCGGTCCCGATCGCGGCGGCGGCGTAGTTCGCGGCCACGGCCGCGGCCGAGCCCGCGCTCGAGCCGGAAGGAGTTCGGTCGAGCGCGTATGGATTGAGCCCTTGCCCACCGCGTCCACTCCATCCGCTCGACGAATTGCTCGACCGGAAGTTGGCCCACTCGCTCAGATTCGTTTTGCCCAGCAGCACCGCGCCAGCCTCGCGAAGCCTGTGCGCCACGAAGGAATCCTTGCGCACTACCGCGCCCAGGAGCGCGAGCGAGCCGGCGGTCGTGGCCATCCGGTCGGAGGTTGCGATGTTGTCTTTCAGGAGGATGGGGATCCCGTGCAGCGGACCGCGCGGTCCCTTGCTCTTCCGCTCCCTGTCCATCGCATCGGCGATCTCGAGCGCGTCGGGATTGGTCTCGAGCACCTGATTGAGTTTGGGCCCCGCCTGATCCAGCTCGTCTATCCGCTGGAGGTAGAGTTCCACCAGCTTGCGTGACGTGTACTTCCCCGACTGCATCGCGCTCTGGAGCTCGGCGATCGTGGCGTCCTGCAACTCGAACTCCCTTGGGGAGTACGCGGCGCCGGCCGGCACGGGATTCCTGGCAGAAGGCGCGGCCGCGCCTTCTCCGGCGTCCGGGAAACGCATCCCCGCGAGCGCGGCGGCGCCGCCCAGCACGCCTGCACTCACGAAGGCTCGCCGGCTCACCGTCGAGGAACGCTCTGCACCACACTCGCGATCGTCTTCGCTCTTCGTCATCATTCCTCCCGCTGGTGTTCATCAGGTTGGCTAAGCATGCTGCGCCGTACATCGCCACGCAATGGCAGCACAGGGGGAGTGTGAAGGAGAGATCGAAGCGCTTCGGCCGAAACTACTTCGACAAGTGGTATCGCGACCCTCGGCATCGGGTCGCGACGCCGGAGGAGGTACGCCGCCGCGCGCTGCTGGCGGTGGGGGTGGCGGAGATGGTGCTGGGCAGGCGCGTGCGCTCGGTGCTGGATGTTGGATGCGGCGAGGCGACGTGGCGTGCCCCGCTCCTGCTGCACAGGCCGAGGACCCGCTACGAAGGAGTGGACTCGAGCGAGTACGCCGTGCAGCGCTACGGTCGCTCGCGCGGAATCCGCCGAGGGAGCGTCGGTGAGCTCGACCGCGTGGGATTGCGCGGAAAGTTCGACATCGTAATATGTGCCGATGTGCTGCACTTCCTGGGCGATCGCGAGGTCGAACGCGGGCTCGAGCACATTCTGAGCCTGCTCCGAGGGGTGGCCTACCTGCCGACGTTCACGAGCACCGATGCGATAGATGGTGATGTTCGCGCGCTGCGCCGCCGCTCCGCCAGATGGTACCTCTCGCGCTTCGCGGCGGCCGGGCTGGAGCCGCTGGGCCTGGACTTCTACGCGGGCCGCTCGATCGCGCGGACCCTCTCTGCGCTCGAGCTTCCCTGCAGGTGACGATCGCGCGACGGCCGAGTCTGGCGAAGCGCGGCCTCAATACGTAAGTTGGCCTCTGAAATGACCCCACCAAGCAGACGACCCGACAGCTCCTTCTCCCTCTCCGCAGAGGATCGCTCGCGACTGCGCGCCGATATCGACGCAGATGCCTTCGAGCGCTTCCTCGCACTTCTTCCGGCGCAGGCGCGCCCGCTCCTCATGCGCCTGGCCGCGAGCGATCCCGACCTCCTGGCGATCTGGGACGCGGCGCCGGCGTTGCGCGACTCCGATCGCGGCACCATCGAAGCGGACGGCAAGTACCACGGCCCGCATCTGCAGATGCACGTCGTGCCGAAGCTCGAGGACGTGACGCTCTCCGACCCCGTGCTCCAGAAGATGCTCCGCGCCGTCTTCCTCGAAAACCGGCGAAAGGACGACCCGAAGGCGGGGTCAGGTCGTTAG
>DASSOX010000054.1:0-7190 GCA_035700125.1 Gemmatimonadaceae bacterium | reverse complement strand
CGTCCTTCGGGATCCCTGAAGTAGAGCGCGCCCGTCTGTACCTGCGCGCTCACGCGCGGTGCGCCCGTCTGACCCTTCTTCGTGATGATCTGGATGACGCCGTTGGCGGCCTCGGTCCCGTAGATCGTGGCGGCCGCCGGCCCCTTGATGATCTCGATGCTCTCGATGTCCTGCGGACTGATGTCGTCGAGCCGTCCGCCTACGTCCGCGTTCTGCGAACCATAGCCGTTCTGCCCCGGGCCCGTTCCCACCGCGTTGTTCACCCGCACGCCATCTATATAGATGAGCGGCGAGTTGTCGAGCGAGAGGCTCGAGCGCCCGCGGATCTGGATGTTCGGGCCCGCGCCGAGTCGGCCGCTGTTCGGCACCACCACCACGCCCGGCGCGCGGGCGTTGAGGAGCTTTCCGAGGTCGGGAGCGGCCGACTTCGCGAGCACCTCGGGAGCGTTGTTCACGCCCGTTACCGCGTTGCCGATCGAGCGGCGCTGCTCGGCGCCCGCGGTACCGGTCACCACCACCTGATCCAACGACATCGCCGCTGCCTCGAGCGCGAAGTCGGCGGTCACCTCCTGATCGGCGACCACCGTCACCTGCGCTCTCGTGGCCGTGTAGCCGATCCGGCGCGCGGCCACGGTGTAGCTGCCCGGTGTGACGTTCGGGATCCGATACGCTCCGTCCTGACCGGTGATCGCGCCCTGGTTCCCGCCCTCGATGTGCACGGCGGCGCCGTTGATCCCTTCGTGGCTGCGGGCATCGGTCACCCGGCCCACTATAGTCCCGAGTTGGCGCGGCGCCGGTTGCGCACTCCGCACCAGCACCGCTTCGTCACCATCCTCGCTGAACACCACATCCACCCCGGCTCCCACCAGTACGTCAGTGAGTGCCGCGGCGGTGGTGATGGCGTCCGCCTGGAGCGTCACGCGCCCCGCGCGCGCGAGCACATCCTCCGTATAGACCAGTCGCACGCCGGAGCGCCGGGCGATCGCCGCCAGCGCGTCGGTGATGCTGACGTCGTGCAGGTCGAGGGCAATGCGCCTGCCGAGCGCCGGACTGCGCTCCACGTCGAGCGGCGCCGTGCGGCTGGGCGACGACGCGAGCGCGATGAGGAAGCGTGGTCCGGTGCGGATGGCGTCGGCTCCGACGCCCTGGGCGCTGGCGCCAGAGAGGCCGGTGAAAAGGGCCATCCAGAACGCGAGGCATGCGGCAGCCAGTGAGCTCCGGGGAAGGTGCTGACCGAGCGGGGTTCGCATGTGTTGCTCCTGCTTTGGGAGGGGGCACATACCAGAAGGGGCGGGCGGGGCTCGAGAGCCCGCATCTACATCAACGCACACCCTCGCGGCATCACGTACAGCGAATCGTTGGCTGATTGCACGAATCGTTGGCTCGCGGATGCTCGGCCGGGTACGTATCCGGGGTGGACTCGGCCGTTGTATATGGATGCCGGCCAATCCCACTCCCTCTCCCAGCGTCATGACCCATCTGTCGAGTAGATCGATCGCCCCTCGCGCCCGCGGCGCCCGGACCCTCCTCAGCGCGGTGCTCCTGGCTGGTACAGCCGCCGCCCCGCTCACCCTCGCGCCGGCCGCGGTGGCTGCCACACTGGTCGCGCTACCTGCAGGAGCGTACGCGCAGCAGCGCGCCGGCCGTGCCCCCGACATGGCCGCCCTCGACCGCTACGTGGCCAGGGCAGCACGCGACTGGGACGTCCCCGGACTCGCGATCGCCGTGGTGAAGGGCGACTCGCTCGTCTTCGCCAAGGGGTACGGCGTGATCGAGCAGGGGAAGCCCGCACGTGTGGACGAGCACACGCGCTTCGCCATCGGTTCCACCACCAAGGCGATGACGGTCACCGCGCTCGCCATGCTGGCCGACGAAGGGAAGCTCTCCTTCGATGACAGGGTGATAGACCACCTCCCGAACTTCCGGCTCCACGATGCGTGGGCCACGCGCGAGCTGACGATCCGCGACCTGCTCACCCACCGCACCGGACTCCCGGGCACCGATCTCCTCTGGATCTTCGACAGCTACCCAGCCGATGAGATCTTCCGGCGCATCCGCTACGTGGAGCCCGAGTCGTCGTTCCGCTCGCACTGGGAATACCAGAACGTGATGTACGCCCTGGCCGGCGCGATCGTGGAAGAGGCGTCGGGGATGTCGTGGGCCGACTTCCTCCGCAAGCGAATCTTCGAGCCGCTCGGCATGACCGAGACGATCCCGCTCGTGGCCGAGCTCCCCGGAAAGCCGAACGTAGCCGTCCCGCACGCGGAGGAAGGCGACAGCGTGCGCGTGGTCTCGATCCGCACCACCGACCCCGTCGCTCCAGCCGGCTCGGTGTGGTCGAGCGTTCACGACATGTCGATCTGGATGCGCTTCGTCCTGGACAGCGGCCGCGTGGGTGACAAGCGGCTGGTGAAGCCCGAAACCTTCCGCGAGATGGTGGCGCCGGAGATGCGCGCGCCGATGAACGAATATCCGGCCCTCCAGCTCTCGCGGCCGCACTTCTTCAGCTACGCGATCGGCTGGTTCGTGCAGGACTACCAGGGCGAGACGGTCTGGATGCACACCGGGAGCATAGACGGAATGAGCGCCATCATCGGGCTCCTCCCCGGCCAGCGCGCGGGAGTGTACGTGCTCGCCAACCTCGACCACGCCGAGCTGCGGCACGCGCTCATGTACCGCGTCTTCGACATGTACGAGGGGAACCAGCCGCGCGACTGGAGCGCGGAGCTGCACAAGCTCTTCGCCGACCGGGGCGCGCGGATGGATGCAGCGCGGGCGAAGCGCGACAGCTCGCGAGCGAAGAACACGCACCCGACGCTGCCGCTCGCGAAGTACGTAGGCACCTACAACGACTCGACGTACGGGAACGTGGACATCACCCTCGCCGGCGATGCGCTCCGCTTCCGCTTCGTGAAGGGCGACGCGCAGCCGCTCGAGCACCTGGAGTACGACAGCTTCCAGGCGAAGGCGAAGAACACGCTCGAGCCCGACCCGATGGTCTCCTTCGTTCTCGATGGCTCCGGCGGCGTGAGCGCGCTCCGCGCCTTTGGTGTCGAATTCCGGAGAACGCGCACCGATGCGAACTGAACTCCCGACAGGGACATTTGTCTCGTCATCCCCGCGAAAGCGGGGATCCACTTTCGGTCTGGCCAACGTGGATCCCCGCTTTCGCGGGGATGACAGCCGGTATAATGCGAGAGCTGCTATCGCGCTCGCGCTTCTGCTGGCGCTCCTCGCCCGCCCGCTCCCAGCTCAGTCGCCGGCCCCTCGTGCTCTCGACGCGGCCGAGCGTGCGCGCGTGGACAGCGTCTTCGCCGAGTACGACAGGTCCGACGCGCCCGGGTGCGCCCTGGGAGTCTTTCAGGGCGGCCGGATCGCCTACGCCCGCGGCTACGGGATGGCCGACCTCGAGCGCGGCGTACGGATCACGCCCGCTACGCTCTTCGATATTGGTTCGACATCGAAGCAGTTCGCCGCCGCCAGCATCGCGCTCCTCGTGGAGGACGGGAAGCTCTCCTTCAGCGACGATGTGCGAAAGTACATCCCCGAGCTCCCCGACTACGGCACACCCATAACCATCGACAACCTGCTACACCACACGAGCGGGATGCGCGACTACGTGGGACTCCTCGCCCTCTCCGGCCACTCGCTGGAAGAGATCACGACCGACTCGCAGGCGCTCGCGATCGTCACGCGCCAGCGCAATCTCAACTTCCCCACCGGCTCGCGCTGGGAGTACTCCAACACCGGCTACTTCCTCCTCTCGGTGATCGTGAAGCGCGTGAGCGGTCAGTCTCTCGCCGACTTCGCGAGATCGCGAATCTTCCTCCCGCTCGGCATGACGCACACGCGCTACCGCAGTCGCTCGGCGATGCTGATCCCCGGCCGCGCGCTCGGCTACGCGCCCGACAGCGCGGACGGCTTCGTCAATAGCATGTCCAACTGGGAGGAGACCGGCGACGGCGCCGTGCACCTCTCCGTGGAAGACGCGCTCCTCTGGGACGAGAACTTCTACCACCCGCGCGTGGGCGGTGAGCGACTGGTGCAGTGGCTCACCGAGCGCGGCACGCTCGCCAACGGCGATACGCTGGAGTACGCGCGCGGACTCTTCGTGGACAGCTACCGCGGCGTGAGACGAGTGCAGCACGGCGGCGACTGGATCGGCTACCATGCGGCGTACGCGCGCTACCCCGAGCAGCACACTTCGGTGGTCACCTTCTGCAACTCCGACGGCATCTCGCCCGAGGGGCTGGCCGACAAGGTGGCCGACATCGTACTCGCCGACGCGTTCACTGAGGGGAAAGAGCTGGCAGCGGCGCCGACCGGAGGCGCCTCCAGCGCCGACAGCAGCGAGTCGTCGCGCGCTGCACCCGCAACGGCGGTGGCCACCACCGGCACCGACACCGCCGGCGCGATCCCCGAAAAGCTGATGCTGGGCAGCTACTACGTGTCGGCCACCAACATGGTCTTCCAGGTAGCGACGGGCGACGAGGGGAAGGGACTGCGAGTCCACCTCGTGGGCCGCGACTTCCCCCTCGAGCGCGCCAGCCCCACGACAATGCGCGTCCCCGACTTCCCCGTAAAACTCATCTTCACTCCCGGCACCGCCGGCGCACCCGCACGCTCGGCGCGCCTGATCATCGGCTCCGGCGACGGTAACGAGGGCGTGCGCTACACTCCCGCCACCCCGAGCGCCGCCGCACTGAAGTCATACGCCGGCAGCTACTACAGCCCCGAGCTCGGCGTCACCTGGCCGATAGTGTTGGAAGATGGGAAACTCGTCCTGAAGCTCGACCCCGGCGCCCTTACCGAGATCGCCGGCGCCCTCACCCCCGCCATGCGCGACGCCTTCACCGCCGGCAGCGGCTTCCTCCGCTTCAATCGCGACAAATCCGGCCGCGTCACCTCCCTCGCACTGAGTGCGAGTAGGATGAGGGATATCGGGTTCGAGAAAAGGCGTTAGGAGAGAGAAAGCAGAAAGCAGGAAAGGCACACCATCCTGACGTCATCCCCGCGAAAGCGGGGATCCATGTTGGCCAGACGGAACATGGATCCCCGCTTTCGCGGGGATGACGTCAGGATAACCGGGATGACTACGGACGGTGTGCAGTTACCTGCTTACTGCTTCCTGCTTTCTGCCGTCTCTATTTCAGCCTCGCCACCACCCAGTCCACCACCATCCCCACCACCTCCGGCTCGACGTGCGCGTTCTTCAGCTTCGCATAGCCGCCGGGGAAGCCGCTGGTGTCGTGGACGAAGAGGTGGTTGAGGTCGGGGAAGACGTGCGCGGTGACGTCCTTGTTACCGGCTTGCTTGAATGCGGCCTCGAGCACCGGGACCTGGTCGGGGGTGACCTGCTGATCGGTGCCGCCGTTCAGAATCAGGACGGGCGTCTTAACCTGGCGCGCGGTGGCGAGGGGGTCGTAGTCGAGGAAGTACTTCATCCACGGATCCGAAGCGCCGAGCGAGTCGATGCGCGCGTCCACGCCCGCGAGTGCGGAGTCCTTCTTCGCGCCGGTCAGCTTGGGGTCGTGCTCGATCAGGTTGCTGAGTTGGAAGTGGAGAATTTCGCGGCCGCCCTTCGACGGGCCGGCGAGGAGCACTATTCCTCGCAGCGTCGGCTCGTGCAGCGCGACGAGAGGCGCGATGAGACCGCCCTCGCTATGGCCCAGAAGACCGAGCCGCTTCGCGTCTATCTCGGGACGCGTCCGCAGATAGGCGAGGCCGGCGCGGATATCGTCCGCGAAGTCGGCGCTCGTCGCTCCCTTGTGCGTCCCGGTCGATTCACCGTAGCCGCGATCGTCCATGCGCAGTACCGCTATCCCACGGCGACCGAGCGAGTCCGCGAACTGACGGAAGGGGCGATACCCCTCGACGCCGGGTAGCGCCTCGTCACGATCCTCCGGACCCGAACCGGTGATGGTGACTATCGCGGCCACCGGGTGCGCGCGGTTCGCGCCCTTGGGAAGAGTGAGCGTCCCGGCGAGCGTGTGTCCCGCCGGCGACGGCACCGTCACCGCGATCGCCTCGTACGGCGCACCCGCGGGCGCGGAGTAGTCGGCCTTCACCACCGCCGGCCTGGCGGAGCTCCCCGCGCCGCCCTGCGCGGCGAGTGGAATCGTGAATGTGCCGGCCGCGGAGAGGGCTGCGATGGCGGCGACGGTCGCGCGCGCGGAGCGTTGCACGATGTTCTGCATTGTGGTTTACCTGTGATGTGATATGGCGCCCGCTGCCGGGGCGGGGCGGGGAAGCAGCACTGCCGTGTCGCCGCGATCCTCGTAGCGGGCATCAATTGCCAGCGCTATGAGCCGAACTACGTCGTGCCCCGAGTGCGGGCCGAAGCTGGCCACGAGCCGGCGCTTCGCGAGCGAGCTGTCGCCGAGCACGATCTCCATGTCGTACCAGCGGCTTATCGCGGGGAGTGCCTGGCTGAGTGGCACGCCGCTGAATACCAGCTCGCCCTTCGTCCAGCCGAGGTACGCCGATGCATCGGCCACGCGCGATCGCGAGAGAGCGCCGCTGCTGTCTATGATGCCCAGCTCTCCGGCTCCGAGCATGAGCGGCTCGGTGGCCGGCTCGCGAGCGATCGAGGAATCCGTCGCTGAAACGTTCGGTCGCCTGAGCAGCACCTGGCCCGAAGCCACCACTACCTGCATCTCGGGTGAAGTGGAGTAGGCGGTCACCACGAAATCCGTACCGAGGTCCTCCGCCACGCCCTTCGACGTGTGAACGGCGAAAGGATGCGTCGAGTCGTGCACGACCTCGAAGTACGCCTGCCCATCGAGGTACACGTCGCGCCGTGCGCGAGTCCCGAAGTCGTGCGCGTATCGCACGACGCTCTCCGCACCGAGGATGATGCGCGTGCCTTCGGCGAGGGTTATAGTGGCCCGCTGCCCGCGCGAGGTCGCCACCGTTTGCAGCGGCACCGCGTCGGCCGCGTCCGTACCAGCGCGCAGCGGCCAGTTGCCGGTGATCACCCTCGATCCCACGGCTCCCGCCGCAGCCACCGCGAGCGCCGCGGCGATTCCCACCGCTCCCCTGTTCCACGATCCGCGCGAAGAGCGGCGTGTGCGGCGCAGCGTGAGCGGAGCGACGGGCGTGCGCCGCGGTTCCGCACGCTCGACATTCTCCGAGGACGGGTCCGTGGAACCGCGGAGCTGACCGATCGCGCCTTCCGCGTTCCAGCGCTT
>DASSOX010000053.1:0-7220 GCA_035700125.1 Gemmatimonadaceae bacterium | reverse complement strand
ACTCGTCGTTTTACTGCATCAGCCGCTTCGGCTCCGGCCGCGGTGCTTCATCCTCGGCGCGCGGCTGCGCCTCACGAGGCCGGAGCCGGTCCCGTTCTTCCGCGGCGGAGAGATCGCTCTGCACGGAATTCTGAACGTCGTTGATGCTCTTCTTGAACTCGCGGATTCCCTTGCCCATCGACCCCGCGATCTCCGGTATGCGCTTGGCACCGAAGAGGAGGAGTACGATGATCAGGATCCCCATGATCTCGCCGAAACCCAGGTTTCCGAAACCCATTTTACCTGCCTCCTAAAAGAGCGACCGCGCTATCAGGTAGGCCACCAGAACGCCCAACAGACTCACGAGCGAAACGTCCAGCGCCACCGGCCCGATCGCGAACTTCAAAATCACGAGGTCTACGTGCAATGGGCCGAACTGTGGTGTGACGCCTGTCGTCAGGAACTCTTTCACCGGCCCTGCTGGAAGATAGCGCCGACTCACCTGCGTAAGCACCCCTCCCACGATGAAGCCGATGGCCAGCACGAGGGCGTGGAAGCCGGGTCTGTGCTTGGAAGAACCGGTGGCCATCAGCGGCTCCGCCTCACGGCGTAGGCGATCGCGTCGTGGAGCGAGCGCAGGACTGGCGATTCGGGTAACCCTTCGAGCGCCTCTGCCGCGGCCGATGCGTACTCGTCGGCCCGGCGAGCCGCGTACTCCAGGCCACCCGCATCATCCACGATACGTACCACGCGCTCGATCTGTTCGTCGCTGGGCTCCGGATTGGCGAAGAGCTCATCCACCTCGCGGCGCGCGGTCGGTGAGATCTCGCGCAACGCGGCGATCAGAGGAAGCGTAACCTTGTGCTCGCGCAGATCCAGCCCACTCGGCTTCCCCAGGACCGCTGAGTCGGCGGTGTAGTCGAGCAGGTCGTCGGCGACCTGGAAGGCCATGCCGAGCCAGAGGCCGTAGCGTGCGAGTGCCTCGCGATGCCCGCCCCCGACAAGCGCGCCGATCTCGCACGCCGCCGAGAGGAGAGAGGCAGTCTTCGCCCTTATGAGCGCCTCGTAGTCGTCTTCCGTGAACGCCAGTGCGTCGAGCGCCGTGAGCTGACGCATCTCGCCGATCGTCATCTCGTTCGTGGCATCCGCCAGCACCCCCAGAATGTCGATGTCCCGGGTGCGAACCAGCTCCACCATCGCGCGGGAATAGAGGAAGTCGCCCATGATCACCGACACCTGATGGGTGAAGAGCGAGTTCACTGTCGGCATCCCGCGCCGGAGTGCGGAGTGATCCACCGAGTCGTCGTGGACGAGCGTGGCCAGATGAACCAGCTCCACGGTGGCCGCCAGCGTCGATGCGCGCCGCTCCGACTTTCCTTCCACGTCGCTAGCCAGGAGTACCAGCGTGGGGCGGAACATCTTCCCCTTCATGAGAAGGAGATGGGCGTTGACAGAGTCTATCAGCGGGAGGTCGGCGGTGACGATCCGCTTCAGCTCATCGGAGGCTTCGACGAGACGATCGCGTACAGGTGCCTGGATTTCGCGCAGTGTAGGCGTTGCCGGCGTACCTGCGTGGAGAGTGGCTTTCACTTTCCAGCGCGCTCCGCGACGGCAAGGCGCTCGGCGATGTCGCGGAACTCGATGTCCACGGCGAATACCCGCTCGTAGAAGCGCTGCGCGTCCGGCCAGCGTCCGAGCGTCTCGGATGCGTATCCCAACAGGTAGAGTACTCCCACTAGCATGTCGTCAGTATAGCTCTTGTCTCCGAGCGCGCGAGACAGGATGGTGACCGCGATCTGGTGCTGCCCTCGCTCCACGAAACACTGTCCCAGCGCCTCGTACGTTCGTGCACGGTTCCCGGTTCCACGGAGCGCCTTCTGGAACTCGGAGATGGCCTCATCGAGGAGACCCATCTCCTTGTAAGCTACACCGAGATCATAATGGGCTTCATGGTCGGCTTCATCGACGTTGGCCGCCACGCCCTGCTTGAACATGGCCAGCATCTCGGCGAAGTCCACCTGCTCCTGGATCTCGGGCTCCTTGACGTCCGCCACCATCCGGGTATTCCGCTCGGGCGCGTCCTCGCTGAGCCAGTCCGCGAGGTTGACGAAATCGCCGGCGACGGCAGCCGGGGCCGGCTCCGCTTCGGGCTGTCGAGGAACCATGCTCTCCTCTGCTGCCGCGCTGGCAGCCTCGGCCTCCGCAGGAGGGGCCGCGTCATCTGCACTCACGCTCGAGACGGCGGCGATTGCGACCGGCGCGCTGCTGGATGGCGGCCGCTCCGCAACCACGGGCGCAGCCGGCTGCTCCGGCTCGTCCGCGGCGTCGGCTTCGGCGAGAGCGTCTATCGCCTGCAAGGCGGCGCGTACCCTCCCATCACCGGGGAGGAGTTCCAGGACCCGTGTGTAGACGGCGCGCGACTTGTCGATCTCTCCCATCTGGAAGAGACTCTCCGCCAGCGAGTAGTACGCTTCCGCCAGCTGTGCCCGATCGTTGGCACGAACCGCGTACTCGACCCTCTTCTGGTGATAGCGCACCAGGTGAGGCTCCACGCGGATGATCTCGTTCACAAAAGCGGTGGCTCCGCGAAGGTCGCCAGCCTGTTCGAGGCCGAGCATCGCACCCTCGAGCTCCGCGATCCCGCCGTGGCGATCGCCTCCCTCGAGGAGCGCTTCGGCCAGCTGCCGTCGCGCCTCCCAGTCTTCCGGATTGAGGTCGACGATTGCCCGCAAGTCGTCGAGTGTAGGCTCGGCGGCCGGAGCGGATGCTTGCTCGCTCGAGGAGCGGTCGACGACGGCGCCGTCCGACGCCGGGACCCCGGTCATGTCGTCTCCCAACGGCTCGACGCTGGTCGCCCCGGCATCGACCGGCGTGGCGTCGTCTCCCGCAGCTTCACTACCGAGATCGAGGAAGCGAAGCTCGGACGAGGATACCGACACGAAATCCTCATCCTCGATGGTCGCCTCGCTGCCGTCCTCGGTCGCAGCCATCGCGAGCGGTTCATCCTCCTGCGAAATGAGCGGGAGATCGGGCTCCTCGCCAAGCATGTCGCTCGAGCCTTCCAGTGGATCCAGATCAGGAAGCTGGAGCAGCGGCTCGAGACGCACCTCGTCCTCGGGCAATGCGAGGAGCTCCGGCACATCGGGCAAGTCTGTGGAGAAAGTCTCCTCCCCTTCGATCGGCTGTACGCCATCGGCGCGAGGCGTCTCCGGCTGCTCACCGGCAAAACCTGCTGGAGCGCTCCCGCTCCAATCGTCGCCCACAGCGCTATCGGGGAAGATCAGCGTGAGCCCGTCGCCGTTCTCCGATGCGTCGTCGTCCACCAAGTCGAGCGACATGTCGAGCAGCGGGAGTGCGTCATCGCTTCCTTCTTCGATCGCTCCGATGTCGACCGCTTCCATCCCCGCCGGCTCCTCGGGTGGCTCGGATGTTCCAGCCGGTGCTTCGACATCGAACGAAAGATCGGCCAGCCCCTCGAAGCCTTCCGCAAGCGGTGAGGACTGCTCGAGGCCGTCGAGCGGAGCCACCGCGTCGGTTCCTTCGTCCATTACGCCGAGCGACGTCTTCTCGAAGCCGGTGATGAGCTCGGAGTTCATCTCGCCGGCCAGCTCGTGCGATCCAGATGCGGGCGAAGCGGCAGCATCGGATTCGAAGATCGCGCCGGATGACAGCCCCTCGATCGGTGCGATTTCGACCTGATCGTTCTCCCCGAGCTCGATCAGCGGAAGTGGCTGGGCGGCGGCATCGCCCTGCTCTTCGGCGTCCGGCGACTGAGCGACGGGAGAGGCGGCGGCCGATGGTACCACCGGCACGCTACCGGTGACGGTCCGCGACGGTGTCCCCGGTGTATCGAACCCGACGTCGAGGAAGATCAGATCGTTCGCCTTCGGGGTCGGTCGCGAGACTCCGGTCTTCGGCCGGTGCGAGGGATCGAGGGCGATCATCCGATCGAGGGTCGCCTTCGCTTCCTGCGTGCGCCCCTCGGCCGCGAGCCGCTCGTAATGAAGCTGGAGCTGCTCCACGGCTTCTTCCTTCCGCTCGGCACGAACGAGCTGCTCGGCGAGCATCAGGCGAATGTCATCCTGATCCGGACAGAGATCGGCGAACTCCTTCAGCGCCCTGAACGCCTCATCCACGTGGCCGATGCGCTGCATCCGATCGGCGTACTCGAGGAAGTTGGTCTTCGCATCGCTCGCGAAGCCCTTCCTGGCCGAGATCCGGCCGAGCTTGTAGTAGACCGAGTTTCGGCCAGGGGCGTTGCGGAGGATCTTCTTGCACAGCGCGATTGCGTTGTTGTGGAATCCGCCGTCGCTGTAGAGGTCGACCGCGCGCTCGTAATGGTCGACTGCGGAGCTGACGTTCCCCTGACCGAGGAGGAGATCGCCAACGCGATTGAAGAGCGCCACGTCTCCTTCATCGACGTGGTCGCCCAGCGCGCCGAGCACCTGAATGTATGTGTCGAGCGCCTTGTCGAACTGCTTCTTCTGCTCGTAGTCGAGCGCCCGTTTCTTGAGTTTCGCGACGTTGGACATCTGCGCGTGGAAGGCTCCCTGAGCTGAACGTGTCTGCGTCGCGCGAGAGGGCAGGTTTCAGAGGACCCTCAAGATATGGCTAACCCGAACTCGTCACAAGTTTTGCCGCGCAGCCACGTGCTCATACAACGACGTTCACCATACCAGTATGGCAACTCGCGGACGTCCTCCATCTCGAAAAGGGCGAGGTCGGCGGAGTAGCCGGTAGCAATCTGCCCGACCCGGTCGGCCAGGCCGAGGGCCGCCGCGCCATTCACGGTGGCGGCCACGATCGCCTCTTCGGGGCTCATGTGGAGCTGGCCCACCCCGAGGGTGAGAATGAGAGGAAGGTTGACGGTGGGGGATGTACCAGGGTTGAAGTCAGTCGCGAGTGCCACGGCCGCTCCGGCCTCGATGAGCGAGCGTGCTGGCGCCTGCCGCCCCATGCCGAGGAAGAGCATCGTGCCCGGGAGGAGCGTTGCCACGGTGCCGGAGCCGGCCAGCGCATCCACTCCGGTTCGCGATATCGCGGCCAGGTGGTCGGCCGAGGTGGCCCCGAGTGCTGCTGCCAGCTCCGCCGCCCCGGATGGCTCGAGCTCGTCGGCGTGCAGCTTCAGCTTCAGCCCCGCGGCCCTGGCCGCCTCCAGAATGAAGCGGGTCTCGTCTATGGTGAAGACGCCCGGCTCGCAGAAAACGTCAGCGAAGTCCGCCAGGCGCTCCGCCACCACCCGGGGGAGCATCTCGTCCACGAGCATCTTCACATAGGCGCTCCGTGAGGCGGCCGAAACTCGCGCTTCGGGCGGGATCTCGTGGGCGCCGAGCCAGGTGGGTACGAGGCGGAGCGGGAGCTCGCCCGCCAGGCGCGCGATGACGCGGAGCTGCTTGAGCTCATCCTCTACCCGAAGCCCGTACCCCGACTTCACCTCGACGGTGGTGGTGCCGTAGCTGGCGAGGCGCGCGAGCCGCTTGCGGGCGAGATCGGTGAGCTCGTCTTCGCTCGCCTCGCGCACGCTTCGCACGGATGAGTGAATCCCGCCACCTGCAGCAGCGATCTCCATGTAGCGCGCGCCAGCGGCGCGCATTCCCTGCTCCTCATAGCGCGCAGCGCCGAATATGGCGTGCGTGTGGGAGTCCACGAGTCCAGGCGTGAGAACTCCGCGGCGGCAGTCCACGCGCTCGACGTCGGGGTAGCGGGCATCGAGCTCGGCGGCGGCACCGACCTCGGCGATCGTCTCGCCGCGTACGAGGACGGAGGCATCGGGGAGGACGCCCGCGTCGCGCATCTCGTCACCGCGACGCGCACGCCCGGGGCCGGCGCAGGTCACCACCTGGGCCGCGTTGACGAACAGTCGCTCTGTCGGCATCAGGCCATGATGTCGCGCACCCGAGCGATCGTCAACGGCGCCTGCGACTCGCCGCGGCAGGCGTAGTAGCATGCGTTGCAGTTTATCGGCTCGTACTTGCGGAAGTCCTTCCAGTGGAAGTCGCTCGGAAAGTCCGGGCAGCGACGTACCATGCCGGTGGGATTCACGTGAATCGTACGCATCCCCGACTCGCACGGCTCGGTGAGCTCGCCGCGGAAGTAGCGCGGCACGCGCTCCAGATAGTGCTTCGTACTGGTGATCACACCGCGGTGCGCGCGCTTGAAGGCGAGGAGTTCCGCGATCACTTCGTCGAGCTGCTGGAGCTGCTCCGGCGTCACGTAGTGGCTCGCGTTCCCGTTTTTCAGCTCGGTGTAGGCGCTGAAGGAAACACCCACGCCCATCTCGAGTGCGCGATGAGCCAGAGGGACGATCTCGTCGAGGTTCTCCTTCTTGATCACGCTGTTGAAGCGGATGCTGTCGATTCCCTTCTCCTGCATCTTCGGGATGTTCCCCAGGATCCTGGCGGCGAGGCCGGGAATCCCGCGCGCTTCGTCGTGCCGTTCGTCGAGGAAGTCGAGCGAGATGTTGAACTGGTTGATCCCGGCGTCCCATAGCGAGAGCGCCCGCTCGGGCGTGAGCATGGCGCCGTGGGTGATCATGCTGATGTACTTCAGCCGAATGGCTCCGGACACGCTGGCGACGAGCGACTCGAGATCGCGTCGCAGCAACGGCTCGCCGCCGGTGAAAGTCACCATTATCGGGTCGAAGAAGCGCGCCGCGTCGGCGAAGCTCTGGAGCTCCGTGGCCTTGGTGGATGGATCGGTCTTCCAGTAGTCGCAGAAGTTGCAGTGCGCATTGCAGCGCATCGTGACCTCGAAATGCACCACGATGGGGAAGCGCTTGAGGTGCAGATACGCGTATTTCGCCGCGAATAGCGGGACGTGCCATGGCTTGAAGCGCGCGCTGAGCATCAGCGGATCATGGGGAGGTCTATCCCCTGCTCCTTCGCCGTCTCGAGTGCCAGCTCGTAGCCCGCATCGGCGTGCCGCGCCACACCGATCCCCGGATCGTTGGTGAGCACGCGCTCGAGTCGCTCGCGCATCTCCGGCGTCCCGTCGGCCACGATCACCTGGCCGGCATGCAGCGAGTTCCCGATCCCCACTCCGCCGCCGTGATGGAACGACACCCAGCTCGCCCCACTGGCCACGTTGAGCATCGCGTTGAGCAGGGGCCAGTCGGCGATCGCGTCGCTGCCGTCCTTCATCGCTTCCGTCTCACGGAAAGGAGACGCGACGCTTCCGGTGTCGAGGTGATCGCGTCCGATCACGATCGGCGCGGAGATCTCGCCGGACGCCACGAGATCGTT
>DASSOX010000052.1:0-4588 GCA_035700125.1 Gemmatimonadaceae bacterium | reverse complement strand
CACGCTCCGCGGCTACTACCAGCGCGAGCTCGATACCTTGCGCGGTCGCGGCCTCGAGCGGCGCGAGCCGCGCGAAGAAGACCGGCGCCAGGGCGGCGACCGCCGCGATCCGGACAACGGGTCCGCGGGCGGCGAAGCCGATTCCTGAAGCAGCATCCCGAATCCCCATCGCGAATTGCCATGACGACTGATCGACTGCTCTGCTCCGTTGCCCTCGCAGCATCCACTCTCCTTGCTGCCGTTCCGCTCCGCGCGCAGAGCGAGCCGCTGCCCGGCTACTCCCGAGCCGCGTCGGAGCAGCAGAAGGCGCTCGAGAATCGCGTGATCGCGCGCCCGAGCGCCGACAGCGCCCGCACGTACTCGCGCTTCCTCTCCAGCGACGTGCACATCGCCGGCACCCCCGCGCAGGCGCGCACGCGCGACTACGTGATAGATGCCATGAAGCGATGGGGACTCGAAACGGAGGTGCGCACCTACGACGTCTGGATGCCGCACACCACAAACGTGCAGGCGTGGCGCGTGGCGCCGGACACTCTGATGCTCCACCTCGCCGAGGGCCCGGTGGCCGAGGACTCCACTTCGTGGACCGCGAAGGAGGCCGTCATCGCCAACGGCTACAGCGGAACGGGGAGCGTCACCGCGCCAGTGGTCTACGTGAACTACGGACTGATCGAGGATTACGCGCAACTCGATTCCATGGGCGTTTCCGTGAAGGGGAAGATCGCCGTGGCTCGCTACGGTCGCTCGTATCGTGGGATCAAGGCGCGCGAAGCCGAGAAGCGCGGCGCGGTGGGCCTCGTCATCTACAGCGATCCGGAAGACGATGGCTTCGTGCGCGGCGATGTCTACCCGGAAGGTCCGATGCGGCCATCGCAGGGGGTGCAGCGCGGGAGCATAATGAATGGGGACGGCGACCCGAGCACGCCGGGGTATCCGAGCACGCCGGGCGCGAAGCGCGTGCCCACGTCGGAGCTAGAGGTGTCGCACATCCCGGTCGTTCCGATGTCGTACGGTAACGCCGCCGAGCTGCTGCGTGGCCTGCGCGGTGCGGACGTGCCGCGCGAATGGCAGGGCGGCCTTCCCTTCCACTACCACGCGGGCCCGGGGCCGGTGGTGGCGCACCTGCTCGTGGAGTCCGACACCGCGACCGCGGCGATCAAGCAGATCTGGGACACTTTCGGGATAGTTCGCGGGAGCGAGTTTCCCGATCAGGTGGTGATCATCGGCGGTCACCGCGATGCGTGGGGACCGGGCGCCGCCGACAACGTCAGCGGCACGACGAGCGTGATGGAGGCCGCGCATGCGGTGGCCGATGCGTTGAAGGCGGGGCATCGTCCGAAGCGGACTATCATCTTCGCGACCTGGGATGCCGAGGAGTGGGGTCTGCTCGGTTCCACCGAATACGTGGAAGACGACTCGCTCCGCCTGAAGCGCGGCGGCGTCGCCTACCTCAATCAGGATGTGGCCGCGCAGGGCGCCTTCTTCGGTGGCGGCGGCTCTCCCTCTCTCCGCTCGACGCTCCGCGACATCGCGAAGAACGTGAAGGATCCGTCGGGGAAGGGTTCCGTGTACCAGGTATGGCGCGACCGCGCGGCGATCCCCGACAGCGCCGAGCCGCGCATGGGCGATCCGGGCGGCGGCAGCGACTTCGCCGGCTTCTACAACCACCTCGGTATACCGATCGCCGAGTGGGGCTTCGGCGGCGCTGGAGGCGTGTACCACTCGTTCTACGATGACTTCAACTGGATGACGAAGTTCGGCGACCCCGACTTCGCCTACCATGCAACGGCCGCGAAGATCGGTGCGGCCATGGTTCTCCGTCTTGCCAACGCCGACATCCTTCCGTACGACTACGTGGAGTACGCCCGCACCATGAAGGGCTACGTTCCGCGAGTCACCAAGGCCATCGGCGAGAAGGGGTGGAGCACGAGTGCCGCTCCGTTGGCCACGGCCATAGACCAGATGGAGCAGGCCGCCTCCGAGTTCGGCGCCACTCGCGATGCGGTGCTCGCACGCGGGACGCCGTCCAGGAGCGTGCGCAGCAACACCAACGCCGCGCTCCTCCGCGTCGAACGTGCGCTCACGCGGCCGGAGGGGCTTCGCACGCGTCCCTGGTTCCGCAACCTCATCTACGCTGCCGACGAGAACAACGGCTACGCGAACATGGTCTTTCCGTCGGTGAACGAAGCGATTCGCGCGGGCGATCGTGCGCTCGCCGAGCGCGAGATAGCCGACCTCGCGTCTCGCTTCCAGGCGGCCACGAAGGCCATCCAGGATGCCACGAACGCCCTCGGTGCATCGCCGGCGGTGGGTGGCGCGAGTGGGTCGGCCGCCACTACCACGAAGGGTCGTCCGCCCAAGGGCGCAGTGACCGACACCAACTATCGTCCGCCGAGCGATTCGATCCGGGCGAGGCCAGTGCGTCCGGACACATCCCGCACGATGTAGTACGATGTGGTACGATGTGAAACGAGGGCCGCGCGATGATCGCGCGGCCCTCGTTTCATTGATCGCTTCCCACGGCGATATCGGGGTCGTCTATCCCGGGGCGCGGCCGCGCCGGCGGCGGCGGCACGACTCGCGGCATCTCGCTCGACAGCGGGATGACCACCGGCCGAGTGATGCGCCTCGGCCGCCTGGCTCCATCGGCCGTGGTACCCGATGGCCCGCGAGAGTCGGAGTCCTCGCGCGCGGGCGAGCGGTCGGCGGCCCTCACGCGACGCAGGCGAGCCGCGAACGCGCGAGGGATGACCGCTCCATCGTCGCGCGCCAGCGCCGGCCCGCGTCCAGCGCTGCGCCGGATGGCGGCAGGCCTGCGTCGGCGCGCAGGAGCATCGGCAGCCATGGCGTCGCTGCCCGATGTATCGTGCCGCGCGGCCGCCTCCGAGCGAGCGGCGTTCGTGGTGTCACCCATGTCGGCATCCGCGCCTGTCCGCGGGGTAGCGGGCTCGGAGCGCGACCTTCCATAGCACGGCGAGCCTGCCGGCTCGGCGAGCGAAGGGAGAGCGGCGTCCACGCGTATGGATGGATCGAGCACGGGTGAATGGGCGCGCGGCGGTTCGAGCGCCGTCAATCTCGTGCGCGCGGCCGATGGCGCGCCCAGCGCCAGAGCGCCGCTGCACGCGCAACCCATGCGCGGAGCGATGTCTATCAGCTCACGCTCGTGCGCGATGAGACGCTGCGCGATCTCGAGCGCGATCTCGTCGTCCGGACAGTCGATCTCCGCGAGCGTGCGGCCGGCATCGGCCTGGTGAAGCCGCTCGACGGATGGCGCACCGCCGGGGAGCGACTCGTAGCGGCGGCGATCGGGAGGTAGTACGGATTCGAAGTATTCCGGCTGGGCGGCCGGTACTATCCCGCGCTCCTCGAAGGCGAGCAGCAGCTCTGCGGGCGAGATGCGCGCATCGATCGATGGATCCGATGCCGACGGACAGTTCCCCGCGTAGGTGATGCGCACCGGTCGTTCTCCATAGAGCGCGCGCAGATATCGCGCAGCGGCCACCGGTGGCGACACGACGTTCAGCATGTAGGGCGCGAGCTCGTCACCCGACCGCGTGAGACGCTCGGTGACGAGGGGACAGCTACAGAGAATCGCGGGTCCGTCGCCGAACTCGTGAAGTCTTTCGAGGCAGGCGCCGGCCACGACCTCGTCGCCCCAGCTCGCCGGGAACGCCACATCGTATCCGAGCGCGCGGCAGGCGTGCGCCAGCTGCACGGGCGTCGCTGGCAATGCCGCGAGTACCATGTCGGTACCCAGCACTACGACCGACGAGGGGCGGGACTCCGGGGTCGAACCGAGCGGCATTGTGGGAGCGTGTAGCGAGAGGGTGACCTCTTCAAGATGCACTGCCGATCAGCCTGCTGTCCAGCACGGCCCGTACATTGCGGAAAGGTGCGGCGGGGGTGCCGGGCGGAAAGCCTTGCCCGGTGCGCGATAGTCGAACGCACTACCGCAGAGATGAGCAGTGCTTGCAGTTCGAATGAAAGAAATCACACGATTGCCCCGCGAGCAACGGGAGTCGATCAGCGCCTACGGCGCAACTACGTCATGGCCGGCGGGCTTCACGATATACGAGCAGGGTGCGCCAGCTGATGGCGTATTCGTGGTCCTTCGAGGACAGGTGGTGCTGCGCAATCAGGTGAGCGCGGGCCGCAGCTTCGTCCCATGGGTGGCCACGCCCGGTGAAACCTTCGGTGGCGAGGGGCTCGAGGTCGGAGCGCGATACGCGAGCAATGCGCGCGCGGAGGAGGAGAGCGAGACGCTGCATCTCAGCGGCGCGCGCTTCAGTGCTCTCCTTCGCGAGCAGGCATCGCACGCGCTGGCGCTCATAAGGCAGATGATGGCCGAGCGCACAGCGCTCCTCGAGAAGTTCGGCCAGTACGCCACGCTCACCGTCGAGCAGCGCCTCATAGCGGCGCTTATCCGCATGGCGCAGAGCAAGAGCGATGAAGACGCGGAGAGCAACGGCGCTGGGACCGTGGTGCCGCGTCGGCTGTTGGGTGAGCTGGTGGGTGCGACGCGCGAGTCCATCTCGCTCGTCCTCGGTCGCCTGTCGTCGGAAGGTCTCGTACAGCGCGACGGTAATGG
>DASSOX010000051.1:0-10631 GCA_035700125.1 Gemmatimonadaceae bacterium | reverse complement strand
GAGGAAGTCGCCCTTGCTGCGGTCCAGGGCATACGCGCTTCCGACTGAATCGGCCTCCTGGCCGAGCGAGCGGAAGAGACCGCCCACAACCTTCGTCTGCCTGTACAGGTTGACCAACCGCTCCTCGAGGGAGCGGGTGAGACGCATGTAGTAGTAGAGCTCGAGCTTCTGCTCGCGCGTGAGTAGGCGCGACGGAGGTGGTTCCGGTTCGCGCGCGCGGTCGCGCGCGGTGGGCCGCGCGCGCGTGGATGTACGGGAAGCCATCAGTACGCCGCCTTGAGCTGGTGTCGGGGATCGGCGACGCGGTGAACGTTGACGAAGTAGCGCTTCACGTTCCGGTCGAGTCGGCTCTCGCCCACCTGATCGGTTACCGCATCTATGAACGTGTAATGCCCGCCCTCGGGGCGGGCACGAAGCGTGACGGTGCCCAGCTCGCCCGAGAAGGTCCGAGCATTAGCCGGCGCGGCGTCGGCGCTGAGCCCTATTGTCGGGAAGAATTCGTCCGCGATCGCCAGCGCCTCTTCCGGGCGCAGGTGAGTGCGATGAAAGTGTCGCATGAGTTGTTCACGGAGATGCTTGCCGCTCGCCTTGGACTTCCTGCATCCAGTCCACCTGCTCGAGCTGCTGAGTAGAGTCGCGACGGAAGCGAAGGCCCATGGCCCAGTTTCCAGCGACGACGAAGTTGAGCGTAGCGTAATAGGTGCCGAGCTCCTGACCGGGGACGAAGGTGTCCCAGGTGCTCGCGCCGTCCTTCGTGTTGGCGTAGAGGATCCCCTGCCCGCCCTCGATGGGCTGGCCGGAGTCCTTGTCGCGCACCACGAGTTTGTAGCGGGCCGGCTCGCGTGCATGCGGCGGCATCGGCTCGCTGGAGATGCGCATCGAGTAGTGGTCGGTGTACGCCGGCATGGTGCCCGGCTCCCGGCCGCGGCTACACGCCGCCATTACGGCGATGGCGGCCACGACGAGAGCCAGGCGAATCATGCGCGGGTTTCCGGTCACGACTGATAGTACTCCATACCGAGGTGAGTAATCTGCTCTTCGCCCATCAGGTGACGCAGGGTGTTCTTGAACTTGGTCTGCTGGATGAAGAGATCATGTTCGGGCTGCAAACCCGGGGCCGCCATGGGACTCTTGAAGAAGAAGGAGAGCCACTCCTGTATCCCCTTGAGCCCGGCGCGCTGCGCGAAATCCATGAAGAGCGCGAGGTCGAGCACGAGCGGCGCGGCGAGAATCGAGTCCCGGCAGAGGAAGTTGACCTTGATCTGCATCGGGTAGCCCATCCACCCCTTGATGTCGATGTTGTCCCAGCCCTCCTTGTTGTCACCACGCGGCGGATAGTAGTTGATCCGCACGACGTGGGAGAAATCCTTGTAGAGCATGGGATACTGCTCAGGCTGCAGAATGGTGTGCAGCACGCTGAGCTTCGACTCCTCCTTCGTCTTGAACGACGCGGGGTCGTCGAGCACTTCGCCGTCGCGGTTGCCGAGGATGTTCGTGGAGTACCATCCATCGAGGCCCAGCATGCGCGCCTTGAGCCCCGGGGCGATGACGGTCTTCATCCACGTCTGGCCGGTCTTGAAATCCTTCCCCGAGGTGGGCACGCCGCGCTCGTTGGCGAGCTGGATGAGCGCGGGGGTGTCCACCGCCAGATTGGGCGCGCCATTGGCGTACGGCACGCCTTCCATGATCGCTGCGTAGGCGTAGAGCATCGCCGGGGAGATGGCTTCGTCGTTCCGCTCCATCGCCTTCTCGAACTGCTCTACGGTGGCATGCTGCGGACCAGGCCTGATGAAGATCTCCGTGGAGCCGCACCACACGGCCACTACGCGATCGAGCTTGTTCTCCGTCTTGAAGTTGCGGATGTCGTCACGGAGCTGTTCGGCGAGATCGCGCTTCGTCTTGCCCTGCTTGACGTGGGTGCCGTGGATGCGCGTGACGTAATGGTTGTCGAACACGGCGGGCATCGGCACGATCCCCTTCAGGAAATCGGCGATCGGCTCGATGTGGCGTTCCTCGAGCACGCCCGCCTTGCGGGCGGCGGTGAGTGCATCATCGGGGATGGGGTCCCAGGCGCCGAAGACGAGATCGTCGAGCGAGGCGAGAGGAACGAAGTCCTTGATCAGCGGTGCGCGCTTGTCGGTGCGCTTGCCGAGCCGGATGGTGGCGAGCTGCGAGAGCGAACCGATGGGCTCTGAGAGTCCGCGGCGCACGCTCTCCGTGCCGGCCATGAAGGTGGTGGCCACGGCCCCGAGGCCGGGAGTGAGCACACCGAGGCGACCCTTGGCGGGTGCTGGCGCACCCGGTCGCGAAGCAGGCCGGTTGTCGGCCGCGCTGGAACCCTGCACGAAGCTATTCTCCTTTCACGATGGAGCGCGGTGGTGCGGCTTCACGGGCCGACTCGGGCCCGATGGGAACCTCACTCACCGCGCGCGTGGCATCGGCGTGCTCCCGCCGCGCAGCGCCGCGAACGGCGGCGACACGCTGGAGTGCGGTGACCCACGCAGTGATTGTCAAAAGAACGATTATGCCGATCTGCACCAGCCCGTCGAGTGCCAGGCCGAAGAATGCCTGAGGCGCGGAGAGCAAGATCACTCGTTCGGGGCGTTGGAGCAGCCCCACCTTCGCGTCTATTCCGAGCGCCTCGGCACGCGCTCTCGTGTACGAAGTGACGAACGCGCCGATGAGCGCCAGCACGCAGACGGCCACCATCACCGTCCCCTGCCAGCCGGGGCGCGTGGAGAAGAACACCGCGAGCCCGCCCAGCACGAAGCCGTCCGCCACACGATCCAGGGTCGAATCGTAGAAGGCGCCGAACAACGAGCTCCGGTTGGTGCGGCGAGCCACCATCCCGTCGAGCACATCGAACAGCGCCGTCAGACCGAGGAACCATCCGCCCGTGCGGATGTGCCCCGTCCCGTAGATTATGCCGCCGATGACCGAACAAAGTGTTCCGATGGTGGTGATGGTATTCGGCTGAACGTCGTTGCGTATCAGCCACTCCGCCACGGGCTCTATCAGGCGGAGGTACACACGTTTCACCCGATCGGGCAGAAGATTCATGTCGCTCTTGCGACTGATGCGCGGAGAGCTGTAATCGCCTTCGATTCCGATGCACGACGGGCCGGAGTGATGCTCCGGCCCGGTAAACTATCCGCTGGTGATGGCGGGAGCAAGCGGCGTGTTATGGTAGTGTCCAGGCGTATGTGCCCGAGAGAACCACGTCGTCACGAGTATAGGTGCGCGTTCCATCCACGGTGACCGCCTTCAGCGAAACCGTAGAGCCCGATGCCACTCCATTCACGGCGAGCGCCTTCGAGCTGTTTGCCGCCACCTGTCCCACGAGTATATCAGTACCACCGCTGGTGACGTACACGTTCACGTCCTGCGAGAGCGTATTGCTCACGTTGATCGAGACTCCGCTCGAGGGAGTCACTCCGGTTCCAACTTCGACCTTCCGCGATCCGCATGCACCGACGACCATCACGAGTAGAACGGCCAGCAAGCTTCTCATGGACTATTCTCCTTTGAAGGAACCTTCGGGCAAGTGCTCGATCGGCGCTTGCGCCCGCCCGCTCTGAAGATGCAGGATAGGCGAGCTCCGCAACACCCTTGCCACACGTGCTCCTCCCACTTCCCCAGATGAAACAGACTTCCTCCCCGAACTCCCGCCCCCAGGCGCGGCCAGTATTCGGCGCGTGCCGGCGCGCGTCGCTCCTTGGCGTACTTTCCTTCCTGGCTGCCTGCGCCACGGCGCGCCCGGCGCCGGTGAGACCCGCTACTCCTTCCCCGGCGGCGATCACCGACTCGGTACGCGCGGTCCTGCTGCGGGGCCTGGCCGACAGCGCCTACCCTGGCGCGTACGCCGTGGTAGGGAGCAGCAAGGAAATCTATGCCAGCATGGGGGTGGGTCATCTCGACTGGGCAACATCCCCGGTTCCCAACGAGAACACCATGTGGGATATGGCTTCGCTGAGCAAGGTGATCGGTACCACCACCGCCGCGATGCAGCTCTGGGAGCAGGGACGCCTGAACCTGGACGCGCCCGTGCAGAAGTACATCCCGGAGTTCACGGGGAGGAACAAGGAGCTCGTCACCGTTCGCAACCTGCTCACGCACAGCTCCGGTCTTCCCGCCTGGCGGCCGCTCTACAAGGAAGCCAGGACGCCGGAAGAAGCGATCGAGCTCGTGTTCACCACCCCGCTCGACACGCTCCCGAACGTGCGCATGGTCTACAGCGACCTCGGGATCATCACGCTCGGCAAGATCATCGAGCGGATCTCCGGAGAATCGCTGGACGGGTATCTTTCGCTGCACGTCTTCGGGCCGCTCGGGATGAAGTCCACCATGTACCGGCCGCCCGCGTGGGTTCGTCAGCGCATCGCTCCCACCGAGCGCGACCCGTGGCGCGGCCGCCTGGTGTACGGCGAGGTGCACGACGAGAACTCGTACGCGCTCGGCGGCGTCGCCGGACACGCGGGGCTCTTCAGCACTGGCCACGACCTCGCGATCTTCGCGCAGATGTATCTCAACGAGGGCGTCTACGACAGCGTGCGCATCGTGCACGAGACTACTGTGAAAACCTTCACTCAGGTGCAGGATTCCACTCTCTCGAACCGCGCGCTCGGCTGGGAGGTACCGAGCGGTACGAACTCCGCCGGGCATCTCCTCTCCAGGCACGCCTTCGGACATACGGGATTCACCGGCACATCCATCTGGATGGATCCCGATCGCGATCTCTTCGTCATTCTGCTGACGAATCGTGTGGACCCGAGCCGGGAGAGCCGCGGGATCTACGCGGTGCGGCCAGCGCTCGCCGACGCGGTCGCGGAGGCGCAGGACGCGAGCATGGGTCGGAAGGTGGTTGCCACGCGCGCCTCTAGCCCGGGCTCTTCCCGTTGATGGATGGCCCTCCAATTGCTAACTTACCAGAGTAGCCGGGGCCGAGTCCCCGCCAACTTCGAGCGAGGTTTCGAATGAGCACTACCCAGCAGCCAGCGGTCACCGTCACGATTACCCCCACGGCGGCCGTCGAGGTCAAGCGCTTCATGGAGCAGGAAGGCGTCTCCGAGGCTCAGGGCGGTCTGCGTGTAAGCGTGCAGCCCGGCGGATGCAGCGGCTTCCGGTACGGCCTTCTCATAGAGGAGCAGAAGGCGGATGACGATCTCGTGGTCCAGCAGGAGGGGTTCAACGTTTTCGTCGACCCGTTCTCGGCGCAGTACCTGGACGGCGTGACGATCGACTACGTCTCCTCCATGCAGGGCTCCGGGTTCACCTTCAGTAACCCGAACGCCACCGGCGGCTGCGGCTGCGGCAGTTCCTTCACGGCCTGAGCCGAGCTCGGAACGCGTCCCCTGCGCTTCCCCAGTAAGCGCAGCCAGTTCGGTCCGCACGCGCGCTGCAGAGGCGTGCGGTACCGACCCGTCACCCGGCAAGCAGGGGCCCGTTCCGAGGCCGAAGCCCGCGATCCCAGCGCGAATCGCGGGCTTTCTCGTATCCTCGCCTCCCTTCCGTCCTACCATCGTTCGCCAGACCACCTCCTACCGCCTACATGCACATCCGCACAGTAGTCGTCGACAGCCATGACGAGATGGGTCGGCTCATAGCCGGTCGAATGGCAGAGCTCATCCGCGAGCGCAGCGCCGCGGGAGGAAGGGCCGTCCTCGGCCTCGCCTCGGGTTCCACGCCGATTCCCGTATATCGCGAGCTCATTCGCATGCACCGCGAGGAAGGACTGAGCTTCGCCAACGTCGTGACCTTCAATCTCGACGAGTACTTCGGGATCTCGCGCGAGAGCATCCACTCGTACGCGCGCTACATGTGGGAGAATTTCTTCGACTTCGTGGACGTGAAGCCGGAGAACGTGCACATCCCGCGCGGTGACGTCCCGCGCGACAAGGTGACCGAGGAGACGCATCGCTACGAGGAGATGATCCGCGAAGCAGGCGGCATAGACATCCAGATCCTGGGCATCGGCAAGACCGGACACATCGGCTTCAACGAGCCGGGTTCCGGGATGGACAGCCGCACGCGGCTCGTCACCCTCGACATGGTCACGCGGAAGGACGCGGCAGCCGACTTCTTCGGTGAAGAGAACGTCCCGCGCGAAGCGATCAGCATGGGTGTCGGCACCATAATGGAGGCGCGCGAAATCCTCATCCTGGCCACTGGCGAGCACAAGGCGGACATCGTGCGCAGGGCCGTGGAGGGCGAGATAGACCTCGAGGTGCCCGCGACATTTCTCCAGAAGCATCCGAACACGATCTTCTACCTCGACCGTGCTGCGGCGGCCGACCTCACACCGATCGCCACACCCTGGCTGGTGGACGAGGTGGCGTGGACCGACGAGCTCGCGATCCGCGCGGTCACCTGGCTCGCCAAGCGCTCGGGGCGCGGGATACTAAAACTGACTCAGAAGGACTACGCGGAGAACCGCCTCTCCTCGCTCGTGGCGCTGCATGGTTCGCCGGGCGCGCTCAACGGGATGGTGTTCAACGCGCTCGGTGCGAAGATTCGCGGGCGCTCCAAGCTTCCGCGCGGCAAACGCGTCATCTGCTTCTCGCCACATCCTGACGACGACGTCATCTCGATGGGCGGCATCCTCCGCAAACTCATCGAGAACGAGAACGACATCGTCGTCGCATATATGACGAGCGGGAACATCGCCGTGTTCGATCACGACGTGCGCCGTCACATCGACTTCCTGCGACGCATGGCCGTGGATGGATACGTATCGGCGGAGAGGATCGACGCACTCTCCGACAAGGTGCTCGGCTCGCTCGCTAGCAAGCGCCCCGGCGACGTGGACATCCCCGAGGTGCTCGACATCAAACGTAAGATTCGCGAGACCGAGGCGGTGAGTGGCATCGAAGTGCTCGGTCTCTCGCGCGACGCAGCGTGCTTCCTCAACCTTCCATTCTACCGAACCGGCAAGGTCCGCAAGGATCCGGTCGGCCCCGCCGACGTGGCGATCGTGCGCCAACTCATAGAGGAACACCAGCCGGATCTGGTGTTCGTGGCCGGCGATCTCTCGGATCCGCACGGCACGCATCGCATGTGCAAGGAGGCGATAGACAGCGCACTCTGCGAGCTTTACGGCGAGAGGGATTGTGAGAATGCGCGCGGGAGCGTGGAGGGACCGTCGGCGGTGGCCATGATCGAGGAGAAGGCCTCGGCGCCTGGCGCCGACGTTCACAGTGGGATTCAGACTGCTGGCCGCCGCAGGCGGCCAGAAGTCTGGCTTTATCGTGGCGCGTGGCAGGAGTGGCCGGTGACGGAGGCAACGTGGCTCGTCCCGCTCTCGCAGGAGGAGCTGCGCCTCAAGATCCAGGCGATCTTCAAGCACCAATCACAGAAGGACACCGCTCCCTTCCCCGGACAGGACGAGCGCGAGTTCTGGCAGCGCGTCGAGGCGCGCAACAAGGCTACCGCCGCGGAGCTCGATGCGCTTGGCCTCGCCGAGTACTTCGCCATGGAAGCCTATGTTGTCGAATAGGGAAGCGCGATGAGACACTTCACGATTCTCGACGTCCTCGTCCTGCTCGCGTACCTGGGAGCCACCACCGTGCTCGGCGTGTGGCTCGGACGCGACCAGAAGACGGCGCGCGACTACTTCGTAGCCGACAAGGCAATTCCGTGGTGGGCCATCCTCTTCTCGGTTGTCGCAACCGAGACGAGTGCGCTGACCTTCATAAGCATCCCCGGCGTCGCATATCTCGGCAATCTGACGTTCATCCAGATCGCACTCGGCTACCTGGTGGGGCGCATCGTGGTGTCGTACACCCTGCTCCCGCGCTACTACGAGGGCGAGCTGGTCACCGCCTATTCGCTCCTCGAGAAGCGCTTCGGAACCGGCACCCGCCGCTTCGCGTCGGTGACTTTCATGGTCACACGCGCCTTCGGCGACTCGGTGCGCGTCTTCGCCACCGCCATTCCGGTCGCGCTGATTCTCGGGCCGCAGGTGCCGCGCGAGTATGTGGGACCCGTCTCGATCCTGCTGCTCGGTGTCTTCACGATCATCTACACCTACCACGGGGGAATGCGCGCGGTGGTCTGGACGGACGTCATCCAGACCATGGTGTATCTGTTGGGCGCGCTCGCCGCGGCATGGCTGATCGGTCGCGGAGTCTCCGGCGGATGGGGTGAGATCCTCGCGGGGGCCGGCGCGCAGGGGAAGCTGCGGATCTTCGACCTTTCGCTGGGACTCGACAAGCCGTACACGCTCGCGGCCGGACTGATAGGCGGTGCGTTCCTCTCGATGGCATCGCATGGCGCCGACCAGCTCATAGTGCAACGTCTCCTCGCCGCTCCTTCGGTGAAGGGGGCGCGGAAGGCTCTCATCGGGAGCGGCATTGCCGTCATCTTCCAGTTCCTGCTCTTCCTGCTCATCGGAATCGGGCTGTACGCGTACTACCACGCGCGGGATTTCGCGAGCCCCGACGCGATCTTTCCGTCGTTCATCGTGGACGTGATGCCGCCGGGTCTGACCGGCCTCGTGGTCGCGGCGATCCTCGCGGCGGCGATGAGTACGGTATCGGGTTCCCTCAATTCACTGAGCGCGGCCACTACGCACGATATCTACCTGCCAGTCACGCGTCGCAACGCCGACGATCCGCGCGTGCTGAAGATGGGCAAGGTGTTCACGCTCGTCTGGGCGGTGATCCTCATTGGCGGCGCGCTGATGTATCACCAGGAGGGGACGCCGGTGGTGGTGGTAGCGCTGTCGATCGCGTCGTTCACGTATGGAGGACTGCTCGGCGGCTTCGGCCTGGCGATTCTCTGGCCGCGCGCGATCCAGCGCGATGCGATAACCGGAATGGCCGTCGGCATCTTCGCCATGACGCTGGTGGTGTTCGCGAAACAGATAATAGCGGCGTATCCGTCGCTTGCGTCGCTCCTCGGCCCGTTCGCTTCGATCGCCTGGCCATGGTACGTGCTCATAGGAACGGCGATCACCATCACCGCCGGCATTCTTTCGTCGTACACGCACCCCGCTCCCGACGCGGTTCCGGAGCTGGCGGAGGAGCTTACCTGATGCGAGTCGTAGTTGGCGTGGATGGTGGTGGCTCGAAGACACGGGTGCTGGTGGCCGACGGGCGCGGCGAGACGCTCGGCAGCTTCGACGGAGCCGCTTCGGCGGTGCGTCCTGGTGAGGCGGAGCATTCGGCAAACGTGATCGCCGCGTGCGTGAGCGAGGCGCTGACGGCTGCTGGGGTAGCCGGTGAGCGCCCGTCAGCGCTGTGCGTCGGCGTCGCCGGAGTGGGGCGGCCGGCCGAGCGCGAACAGCTCTGGCGCGCACTGCTCGAGCGCGACCTGGCCAACGAGCTGCTGGTGGTTCCCGATGCCCAGGTCGCGCTCGATGATGCGTTCGGCGATGGACCTGGCATCCTGCTCGTTGCCGGCACCGGGTCGGTGGCGTTCGGTCGCAGCCCCGCTGGCAACGAAGCGCGCGTGGGCGGCTGGGGTCCGGTCTGCGGTGACGAGGGGAGTGGCGCGTGGATCGGGAGGCGTGCGCTATCTGTGGTGACCGCATCGCTCGACGGCCGCGAGCCGGAGACGTCGCTCGTCGGCGCCGTGCTCACCGCGGCGGAGCTCAACGAGCCGGGCGAGCTGGTAGCGTGGGCCGCCGCGGCTACTCCCGCGCACCTGGCCACGCTCGCCGCCACGGTCGTGAGCGCAGCCGCGGGCGGCGACCTGCGCGCCAACTCGATACTCGATCTGGCGGCCGAGGAACTGTCGCTTCACGTGCGCACGCTCGCGCGGCAGCTCTTCGCCGACGAGCGTGCCGCGTGCCCCGTGGCGCTGGCGGGGGGCCTCCTCAGGGGCGGCTCCGCGCTGCGCAAGCGGCTGGAGCACCGCCTCAAGTCGTCCACGCCTGGCGCGCAGATCGTGGCTGGCGAAGTCCGCCCCGAACGCGGCGCCATGCGCGCAGCGCTCGCGCTGGTAGGCGGACCGGAAAAGGTCGACGCGCCGCCCGATACCGACGCCGCCGACGATGCCGGAGAAAGCGGCGACATCGAGCTGAACGACGCTGTAGCCCCCAGCGAGCCGCAGCATGAGCATGTGACTGAGTAATCGCGGGCGAGCCCCGGGGAGATCTCGACCTGCCGGCCGTTCATCGCTCCTGGCCACAACGGTGCGCGCGGAGGGGTAAAGCGAGGGTGCGAAGAACGGCTCTCGGCCGAAGGCATCGCTGCTCCGGGACTGGCTGCAACTCGGGTGCGGGGTTTCTCTCGTTGAACTGAAATCGCGGAGAGCGCGGAGGACCGCGGAGAGCGCGGAGGGGAACTGCACAAGGAGTCAGGCCACCAGCCGCAAGGGGCAGAAAAGAAAAGAGGGGAACTGCACAAGGAGTCGGGCTACCAAGCGCAAGGAACAGAAAAGAAAAAGGGGGAACTGCTCCCTCGCCTCGGGTCCTGCCCGGGTGGGCAGGACTCAAAGTGCGGGAGCAGTTCCCCCAAGAACCTCGTTCGAGATCTCGGCCCTATGCCTTTTCTCTGAAGTACGAGATCCAGGCCCTACGGCCTTTCTCCGCGTTCTCCGCGGTCCTCCGCGCTCTCCGCGATTTCAGTTCAACGAGAGAAACCCCGCACCCGAGTTGCAACCAGTCTCGAAGATCGCGATACCAGCGGCCG
>DASSOX010000050.1:0-9616 GCA_035700125.1 Gemmatimonadaceae bacterium | reverse complement strand
ACGGTGAGATCGAGCCCGTAGCGCTCGGCGATCGGCCCCCAGTAGTGCACGCCGGCGCCACCGAGCGGGTCCACGCCGAGGTGGAGACCGGCGGCACGAATCGCGTCCATGTCGATGACGTTGCCGAGGTCGCTCACGTACGCATCGATGTAGTCGTGAGTGTGCGTAGTGGATGCGTGCAGCGCCCTTTCGTACGGGATGCGCAGCACCCCGGCGAGATTCGCCTCGAGCAGCTCGTTCGCCTCATTGCCGATCCAGCGGGTGATCTCGGTATCGGCGGGACCGCCATTCGGCGGATTGTACTTGAAGCCGCCATCGGCCGGAGGGTTGTGTGACGGAGTGATGACGATCCCGTCGGCGAGCGAACGCGCCGCTGACGCACCGCTGACGCCCGCCGCTCCTCCGACGGGGCGTCCGCTGTTGTGGCAGATGATGGCGTGGGAGACGGCGGGCGTCGGCGTGTACTCATCGTTCCGCGCGAGCATCACATGTACACCGTGCGCCGCCAGCACCTCGAGTGCGCTGGCCTGCGCAGGCACCGAGAGCGCGTGAGTATCGATCCCGAGGAAGAGAGGACCGTCTATCCCGCGCAGCTTGCGAAAGCGGCAGATCGCCTCGGTGATGGCGAGTACGTGCCGCTCGTTGAAAGTGCGATCGGAGGCGGAGCCGCGGTGACCCGACGTGCCGAAGGAGACGCGCTGCGCCGGCACCGACGGGTCGGGGATCTCCGTGTAGTACGCCGTGACGAGCTTCGCTACGTCGAGCAGCTCGGACGCCGGGGGTGCCTTCCCCGCGAGTGGACTGACATTCATGGCATTCAATTCTCCGTTCTATCGCGCCCAGTTCCTCGACCGTATGTTAGCGGCCATGCGAATTTCGATCCTCCTCCTGCTGTTCGTGACGTCAGCCGCCGTCGCCCAGAGCGCCTCCCCGCCCCGTGTGCACCTCGTCGCCACCGGCGGGACCATCGCTTCCACGAACTACTACTCGGATGATCCCGGCAAGATCGGTGTCGAGCAGATCGTACGCGCGGTACCGGGACTCGACACGATCGCCACGATCTCGGCGCAGCAGTTCTCCAACATCGCCTCGGGGTCCATCACCCCGAAGATGTGGCTCGAGCTCTCGCGCGGCATAAGCGACACACTCCGCGCGCACCCCGACCTCGCCGGCGTCGTCGTCACCCACGGCACCGACACGATGGAGGAGACGGCGTACTTCCTCGACCTCACCGTCGCCGACCCGAGACCGGTCGTGGTCACGGGGGCGATGCGTCCTTCCGACGGAATCGGCATCGATGGTCCCGCCAATCTGCGCGACGCCGTACGCGTGGCCGCGTCGCCCTCCGCCCGCGCGCGCGGAACCATGGTCGTGATGAACGACGAGATCTTCGCCGCGCGCGACGTCACCAAGTCGAACACGGTTCGCCCCGATGCCTTCGCCTCGCCCGTGCGCGGCGACCTCGGCGCCGCGGACCCGGAGGAGATCCGCTTCTTCCGCGAGCCGCAGCGCCGATCGCTCTTCGACATCTCGCGCGTCGACTCGCTTCCCCGCGTGGACATCGTCTACTCGTACATCGGTGTGGACGGCGCGGGAGTCGATGCCGCCACCGCGGCGGGTGCGCGCGGGATAGTCGTGGCATCCACCGGCCGCGGCGACGTCCCGCCGAAGCAGCGCGAGGCGCTGCGCCGCGCGATGGCGAAGGGAGTGGTAGTGGTGGTGGGAAGCCGTGCAGGCTCGGGTAGCGTGGACGTGGGCGACGGCGTGAGAACCAGCGCTTCGAGGCGTGATACATCGACAGCCGATGTATCGCGCAGCGAGCCACGGCGTAATGCAGCGACGGTCGATGGGAGCGAGCCGTCCACCATCGGCGCCGGTACGCTGAACGTCCAGAAGGCGCGCATTCTACTCATGCTCGAGCTCACGAAGACCAGCGACCCCGCCGAGGTGGCAAAGGTTTTTCGTGCGAACCAGTAGCATCCCGCCGTCATCCCCGCGAATGCCACATCCGTCATCCCCGCGAAAGCGGGGACCCATGTTCGGCTGAGCAACATGGGTCCCCGCTTGCGCGGGGATGACTTTGTGTCACGAGCCGTTCACTGCCCTCTGCCCTCTGCCCTCTGCCCTCTGCCCTCTGCTCTCTGCTCTCTCTCCTCCCTCCCATGCCCACCCGACTCCTCCTCCCAGCGATGCTCCTGGCGGCGGCAGCACCCCTCGCCTCGCAGTCGCCCACCCACCGCCACCACCTCCCCGCCACTCCAGCCACCGTCGCGTGGGGCTACTATAGCGCCGCCGCCAAGCCGGTGCTCCGCGTGGCGTCGGGCGACACGGTGGACGTCGAGACTTTGCTCACGAACTCCCCGCGCGGTCTCGAACGTGCCGGACTGCCGCCGGCCGAGGTGCAGCAGTCGCTCCGCGACGTCTACGACCATGTAACCGACAAGGGACCGGGCGGCCACATCCTCACCGGCCCGATCTACGTGGAGGGCGCCGATTCGGGCGACGTCCTCGAGGTGCGCATTCTCGACGTGCGCCTCGCGATCCCGTACTCCTACAACGGTTGCAGCGGATTTCTCCGCGACAACTGCGGCGATCCACGCACGCGCATCATCCCTCTCGACACCACGCGCATGATCGCCGACCTCGGCGATGGCATCGTCGTCCCGCTCCACCCCTTTTTCGGCAGCATGGGTGTCGCGCCGCCGCGCGACTCCGGCCGCGTGTCGAGCAACCCGCCGAGCATCCACGCGGGGAACATGGACAACAAGGAGCTCGTCGCTGGCACCACGCTCTACGTCCCCGTGTGGGCGCCCGGCGCGCTCCTCGAGATCGGCGACGGCCACGCCGCGCAGGGCGATGGTGAAGTGGATCAGACGGCGATCGAGACTTCGCTCTCCGGCACGGTGCAGCTCATCGTCCGCAAGGACATGCATCTCGACTGGCCGATCGCCGAGACACCCACGGACTGGATCGTCATGGGGATGGACAGGGACCTCACGAAGGCGACGCAGATCTGCGTGCAGCAGATGGTGAACTTCCTCATGAAGAAGAAGAGTCTCTCGCGGGTGGAGGCGTACCGCCTCGCGAGCATCGCCGCCAACCTTCGCATCACCGAGCTGGTGGACGGGAACGTCGGCGTCCACATGATGATCGCGAAGAGCGTGCTGGGGGGGTGACACTCGAGTTCGAAGGCAGAAGGCGGGAACGGCAGACCAATCAACCGTCATCGCCGCGAAAGCGGGGAGCGATTTTGTTCAACCGAAAATGGGTCCCCGCTTTCGCGGTGATGACGGATTGAGGTCAGGGCCCGACCTCGTCCCCACTCGGCACCGGCGCACTCTTCGCCACCGCGATACCTGCCGCCAGCACTACCGCGATCGCGATGTGGTACAACACATCCGGGATCGTACGCGGGCCGACGCCGACGATGATCGTGAACACGCCGACCAGCGTCCCGAAAAGCGCGAAGACCTGCACTACGAGAGCTACGTTGCGCTTCCAGGCGGGGATGAAGAGCGTGAGCAGCAATCCGCCGAATAGCACTCCGGCTATCACGCTCTCCGCTATACGCGCCCGGGCGTGCTCGTAGCCCGTTACGAAGAACCCCATGTGAATCAGTGCGGCGACGATGAAGCTGGCAGCTTCCACCAGCAGGAAGAGTCGGATCGTCTGCGCCATTGGGTCCTCCCGTAGCTCGGATACCGGACGCGCCACCGCGATCTGCTGAATCACCCGCCGCGGTCTTGCCGCTGCACGTCCGTGGAACTGCTTGGTATCGGCTTCACCGCCAACAGCGAGAGTCGTACCGCGGCGGTTAGCGGTGAACACCTGTCACTTCATGGATGCGCACCCCTGGCCGGCAACCGTCGGTGCACCATAGCGTGCTTCGATGAGCCGCGCGTTGCCACCTGCTTCCATGCTCACGATCTCCATCCGGTCGTACTCGGAGTCGCAGATCTCCGCCGGCCGCTCCACTCCGAGCGCGGCGACGATGTCGGGAACCGTGTTGCTGTGCCCCACTACGAGGATGATCTCGCCCGGGTGTCGGCGAACGGCGGCTGCGATGTGGGCGGCGTTGCTGGCGACGGAGTCCCACACGACCGGCACCACCTCGGACGTGGCACCGGACTCTCGTGCCGTGGGGAGTGCTGTCTCCGCGGTGCGCTTCCACTGGGTAGTGATCACCGCACTCACTCCGGAATTCTCGAGCGCGTGGGCGAGCGCCTCTGCCCTCCGCTCGCCAGCATCGCTGAGATGCGGATCGTCGCCCTGACCCGTCGCTTTCTCGGCGTGGCGCACAACGATGACCGTAGTCGTGGCATTCCGGCCGCGTCCCGGGAATGCGGGAGTCTCCGCCATGGTGATCGCCGAATCCGTCCGGGGCGGTGACTCCGCGACTCGCCGAGCGGTGTCCGAAGGAGCCGCGGCCTGTCCCGTCGTGGATGCCGCTCTCGCACATGCGCCCGTGGCAAGGCTCACCGCCACCACAAGTGCCAACCTCGGCAGACGTCTCATCTCACCCCCATACGCCTTGTCTAACCGATATCCCCGAAATACTCTTCACTTCAATGAAGCTCAGCGCTGTGAAACTCAACTCCGACACCATGTGTTCGCGATACATGATGTGCTACCGCGCCGGCCGCTGGGCCAGCGGGGTTCAGGGAGCATGCGTCTGAGCGGAAGCCATTGCAAGTAGCACCGCCTGCTGCCCCGGTCCCCGATGGACCGGGGTTTTTTTCGTAATGCGGGTGGCGAGCGCCCCGTACCACGACCCGGAGAGGAGCACAATGCAGCCGATCGCGATCTTCCACGAGCACCCGGACTGGTTCCGCCCGCTCTTCGCCGAGCTGGACCGGCGAGGCATCCCCTACGTCCGGATCGACGCGTCGGCGCACTCCTACGACCCCGACGAGCGCGATGTTCCATTCTCGCTCGTCTTCAACCGCGCGTCGCCTTCCGCCTACCTCCGCGGCCACGGCCAGTCCACCTTCTTCACGCTCGACTGGCTGCGGCACCTCGACCGTCTCGGCGTCCCGGTGGTGAACGGCGCAGCCGTGTACACGATGGAAACTTCCAAGGCGCTGCAGACGGACATCCTCGTGGAGCTGGGGCTTCCGCACCCGAGGACGCGCGTGATCAACGCTGCATCGCGCGCGGTGCACGCCGCGCGCGGGCTGCGATACCCGGTGCTCGTGAAGGCGAACATCGGCGGGAGCGGCGCGGGGATCTATTCGTACGATGACGAAGCATCTCTCGCCCGTGCCGTCGAGAAGGGTGAGATAGAGCTGGGGCTCGACAGCGTGGCGCTCGTGCAGGAGCGCGCGCCGCTCCGCGACGGGCACATCACGCGCGTGGAGGTGTTGGGTGGAAAGTTTCTCTACGCGATCAACGTCTACCCGGCCGACACGTCGTTCAACCTCTGCCCGGCCGACGTCTGCCAGACCACCGAGGGCCAGGCGCTCACGCGCTCGGCGTGCGCGCTCGACGCGCCGAAGAACGGGATGCGGGTGGAGGGATATACGCCGCCAGCGGAGATCATCGAGCAGGTGGAGCGCATCGCGCGTCGCGTGCAGCTCGACGTGGGTGGGATCGAATACCTCGTGGACGACCGCGATGGGAAGCACTACTTCTACGACATCAACGCGCTCTCCAACTTCGTTGCCGATGCGCCGCGCGTGATCGGCTTCGATCCGTTCGTGAAGCTGGTGGACTACCTCGTCTCGCGTATCGAGCGCCGCGCAGGCGCGGAGGCCGCGTGATGCGCTACGGCTACTGGCTGCCGGTGTTCGGTGGATGGCTGCGCAACGTTCCGGATGAAGGGATGGAAGCGTCGTGGGCGTACGTGAGCCGGCTCGCGAAGCGGAGCGAGGAGATCGGCTACGACATCACGCTCATCGCCGAGCTGTTCATGAACGACATCAAGGGGATCGACGCACCCGCGCTCGACGCGTGGTCCACCGCCGCGGCACTCGCCGCGGTCACCGAGAAGCTCGAGTTGATGGTGGCGGTGCGTCCCACCTTCCATCAGCCCGCGCTCCTCGCGAAGGAGGCGGCAAACATAGATCAGATCTCGCGCGGGCGTCTCGCGCTGAACGTCGTATCGAGCTGGTGGAGCGACGAGGCGCGGCGCTACGGGATCCACTTCGACCAGCACGACGACCGCTATGCGCGCACTGCCGAGTGGCTGGAGGTGTTGAACGGCGTCTGGAACGAGTCCGTGTACAGCCACGAGGGGAAGCACTACAAGGTGGACGAGACGATCCTCGAGCCCAAGCCATTCCGCCAACCGCGCCCCACCATCTATGCCGGCGGCGAGTCGGAGGCGGCGAAGAAGCTCATCTCGCGCGAGTGCGACGCGTACGTCACGCACGGCGATCCGCCCGATCGCATCGCGCCCAAGCTCGCGGACATGACGCGGCGACGTGAGGAGACTGGACTCGCACCGATGGAGTACGGGATGGCTGCGTACGTGATCGTGCGTCCCACCGAGGCCGAGGCGAAGCGCGAGCTGGAGCGGATCACGAACGTGGCGCCCGGATCGCCGGGGTATCACAACTACCAGGACTGGTTGGCCAACACGCAGCTCGAGCAGAAGGTGTCGCTGGAGGACTACTCGGTGTCGAACCGCGGTCTGCGCGCTGGTCTGGTGGGGACGCCGGAGCAGGTGGCCGATGGTATCCGGGCGTTCGAGGAGGCGGGGGTGGATCTGCTGCTGTTGCAGTTCAGTCCCCAGTACGAGGAGATGGAGAGGTTCGCGGCGGAGGTGATGCCGCTGGTGTAACCGGCGGGGTCACGCGCGCGATCCCCAGGAGACGCGGCTCATCCCATCGCTTCGCCACGAGCTGCAGCCCGATGGGGAGACCGTGCTCGTCGTGTGACACAGGGATCACCGCCGCCGGCTGTCCAGTGTAGTTGAACAGCGTGGTGTGAGCCCCGATCATCGAGTAGTCCACCTTCTTTCCATCCACGTCGAGCTTCGTGTCCTTCGGGCAGTGCGGGAAGGCAGTGATCATTGCCGTGGGGCAGAGCAGCACGTCCCACTGCTCGAAGAATCTCTCCCACACGGCAATCGACTGGTCTCGCTTCCGCAGCGCCTCCATGTAAGGGCCGAGCTTCGCGCCCGGGTCGCCATCCTTCGGGTGATAGACGCCTACCATCATCGCTATGAGATCCGCGGCACTCTTCCCTTCCGCAGTGTAGTCGAGCCGCGGGAGCGACGGCTCGTCGACCGCTGCGCAGAGCGGCTCGAGCTTCTTTGCGAGCGCGAGCACCGAGTCGCGCATCACATCGGCGAGGGGAAAGCTCGGGAAGTTCGGCGCGACGGCAACGCGCACATTGCGCAGCGCGAGCTCGGCTATCTCGTTCACCGGCACCGGCGGCACATCGAAGTCGCAGCCATCGGGACCCGCTATAAGGCGGAAGAGGAGCGCGAGATCATCCACCGAGCGGGCCATCGGTCCGATCCCCGCCATCACGCGGATGCTGTGCTCCTTTCCCGGGTGGCGAATCAGTCCGTGCGACGAGACACGATGCTCGGTGGGCTTGAGCCCGTAGACACCGCAGAAGTGCGCGGGGACGCGGAGCGAGCCGGAGAGATCGGTGCCGATGTCGAACGCGCTCATCCCCGCCGCCACGGCGGCGGCGGCGCCGCCGCTCGAGCCGCCCGGCGTGCGAGTCACGTCCCATGGGTTGCTCGTGCGGCCGAAGATCGGATTGCAGCTCTGCCAGTCGTCGAGCATCGGCGGGAGGTTGGTCTTGCCGATGAGCACAGCGCCCGCGTTCTTCAGCCGCGCGGTGACGGTGCTGTCGTGGCTCGGGATGTTCTCCGCGAGCGCCTCGCAGCCCGCAGTAGTGCGCATTCCGGCCGTGGAGTGCGCGTCCTTCAGCGTGAAGGGGACGCCGTGCAGCGGGCCCCACGTCTCCCCGCGCGCGAGCGCCGCGTCGGCAGCGCGGGCGCGCTCGCGCGCGGCATCGGCGTCAATGGTGACGATCGCGTCGAGAGTCGGGTTCTGCTCGGCGATTCGATCGAGGTATGCGTCCAACGCCTCGAGCGCGGAGATCTCGCGCGACTGGATGGCGGCGGCGAGAGTGGTGGCGGTCGCGAAAACCGGGTCCAAGACGGGGTGCTCCGTTACGGAGGATGGGTGGGGTCATGCGGTGTATCGATGCGACCGAGTGACCGATCGAAGGACAATGCAAAACCCGACCCCTCCTCTGCGGGCGACGCTTGCCGCGCGCAGGCGTGCGCCTTACTTTATGATACAAAGCTAACGTTCACATAAAGCCGCCGATCCGGCGGCCGACAACGTGCTGCGAGAGGAGACGATGACCGACAGCAAATTCCGGAACCTGCGCGCGATCCTGCGGAACGCGGTGATCTGGGGAGTCGCCTGGGCGCTCGCGGGCGGGGCGCTCGTCACCGCGGTCAGTCTGTTCGATCCCAACCCGGGGATCGAGTCGCTGGTGGAGCGGGTCGGAATGGCCGTCTTCGCAGGGGTCGCCTGGTCGGTGCGCTTCGGGCTGGCTGGAGCAGTGATCGGAACCGTCTTCTCGAGCGTCGTCCGGTTCGGCTACCGCGGCCGACGCCTGGCCGACATCAACCCCGTACGCTTCGGGCTGCTGGGCGCCGTGGTCGGCGGCGTAGGCGTTCCCCTCTATCTGCAAGCGATGAACGTGCTCTCCGGCGACGGCCCTGTAGCGTGGGGGCTGGTCACTGACGACGCCGTGTGGGCGACGGTGTTCGGCGCGGCCGCGGCCGCCGGCTCCATCCTTCTGGCCCGCCGTGCCGACGCGCTCTCGCGCGAGTTGCGATCTGACCAACTCGCGGGTGACCGGGAAGATCGGATCCTCGATCGTGAAAAGGCCGAACCCTCGGTTCTCGAAGGTTCGGCCCGCACACGAACGAAGATCTGACCCGGCCCTCGCGCTATCGCCCGCTAAACAGCCGCCGCCTCCGCTTCCGGCGCGCCGGCTATCGCGAGCACTTCCGTCAGCGTGGAGACGCCGCGATCGCGGGCGTACCAGAGGCGGACCTGATGGTAGCGCTCGTCCCTGGTGAGCGAGCCACCATTCTCGTCCACCCACGCCTGCAGCTCCGCGGGCCGCGAGCCCCACCAGCCGATCTCCTCGAAGTTCTCGTCGAGGACCATCACCACCGGAATCGCGCGTCCGCCCGTGCGCGAGAGGTGTCGGTCCATCAGCTCCAGGTGCTCGTCTCGCCGCAGGACGCGGAGCTCCAGCTTCTCGGGAACGAGGTCCGCCAGGCGCGCGAGCCAGGGCACCGAGTTGAAGCCGTCGCCGCACCAGTCCTCCACCAGCACCAGCAGGTGCCGCCTGGCAGGGAGCCGGCGCGCGCGCTCCAGGATCTCGTCGTTCACCGTGGCGCGCGCATAGATCGACCGCCACATATCGCGGTGCTGCTCCGCACCCGCTACGAAATTGGAGAGCGTCTGCGCTCCCTCGAACACATTCCTCATCTCGCCCCTGCCCTACTCGGCACTCGTGTACTTCTCGCGATGGTCCCGCACCGCTCTGGTGCTCTCTTAATCTAATCGATTTCGGACCTTTGTGTGATAAATCGGGGCGCCCCGGCGGTGTCAGGTCTTCAAATTCGAGC
>DASSOX010000049.1:0-4571 GCA_035700125.1 Gemmatimonadaceae bacterium | reverse complement strand
CTCTCTTCACTCTATCCCCTCCGCCACCTCCGCTATCGCCTCCGCATCCAGGACGGCGTCGTTGGATTCGAAGAGGCGGGCGATGCAGCGTTTGTGGACTTTCATCTTGAAGCCGCCGACGCCGAGGGCGCCGAAGGTGGTAGTGCCGTTGCGCTTCTCGCCGTTGTCGGTGACTTCGATTCCCTCGATGCCGAGCGGCGGGACGGCATTGAGATCGCAGGCGACGAGGAGATTCTCTTCGCCCATCCACGCGTCGCGCGGGACGAGCATCACGCCGGCCGGGCCGGTGTTGAGGAGGATCTGCGGCTTCACTTCGTCGATGATACGGCCGGCCTCGGACTTGTCGTGCATCACCACGGCGTTGATCTCGCCGCCGAAGCGTTCGGCGATCGCCTTGCGAATGCGCTCGCCCTCTTCGGGTTTGCGCGAAGTGATGGTGACGTTGGCGCCAGCCTTCGAAAAGAGGCCCGCTGCGCGCATCCCGACGGGGCCGGTGCCAGCGGTGACCAGCACCTTCTTCCCCTTCACGCCGTCAACCGCGCGCGAGATCTTCTCGACCGCCGCGACCGCGGTGGTGTTCGACCCGTTGGAGTCGAGCATCATGGAGATGCGGAAGCCGTTGAACACCGCCTTCTCCGCGGCCGCGAGCAGCTTCTCGCCCTTGCCCATGTCGGTCCCGCCGATGAACAGCGCGGTGTTTTTCAGGTCCTTCGGTCCGCGCGTGAAGATGCAGCCGTGCACGAGGTCGCGGACATCCTCCTCCGCCACCCCGCCGCGACTCATCACCTCATCCGCCCCTCCGTCGTACGCCACGACGGCATCGAAGACGCTGGGAAGGCGAGAGGAGTCGAGTTGGAGGAGGAGCTTTTTCATTGGAGATCTCGGAGTGGGAAGGGGGAGAGAGAGCAGACAGTAGAAAGCAGAAAGCAGTGAACCGCCTCGGGGGTGAGGGCTCTCGCCCTGCGAGCCGTTCACTGCTTTCTGCTGTCTGCTCTCTGCTTTCTCCCTCTTACTTCTTCCCCTCCGCCCCCCCGGCGAACGGATGCTTCGCGGTCGCTTCATCCTTCAGGACTTCGTCGATCGTGGGCTTGTGGCCGAGCGCGCGCTGGATGGACTGCTTGGTGGCGGCGTAGTTGTAGTCGTAGATCTTCTGATCGTCCTTCGCGTCCCAGTGGATGAAGACGCCGACGAGTATGCAGTAGTCCTCGACCTTGTCGCGCGGGATGATCCCTTCCTTCACGGAGTCCACCACGGCGCGGGCGACGGCTGCCTGCGCGGGGCCGAACATCTGCACGGCCTGCGTAGCGCCCTTGATGGTCACCTTGTTGAAGAGAATGGTGTCTGGCTTGGCCATGAGGTTGGGGGTGACGACAGCCAGCAGCGTGGAGTGTCCCTCGCGCTGCTTCGAGAGTCCCTCGACGAACGCCTGGCCAGCAGGTCCCGACTTAGAGCCGATGATGAGATCGATGTGCGCGACCTCGTTGCCGTCGCCAACGAGCGACTCGCCAATGAAGAAATCCGCTGCCATGATCGTTACCTCCAACGAGTGTGGTTATACAACATTCACGCGACCGCGTGGAATGCTTCGTGTACGAAACTTCCGCGAGCGCGTACTACAGCCAGTTCGATACCACCTCACGCCGATCGCGCCGACCGCTCACATGCGTCGGGTCCGCTCGGCCCGCGCATCGGCACAGTCTCACTTCAACGTACACGACTGTGAAATGGTTCCGTCGGCCGAGCCGAAGGGGAAGTGAGTATGGAGCGATCGTACAGAGAGTGTCAAGCACGTGCGTCAGGCGATCCACCTGTATCCGAGGGCAACCCTTCCTCCACACCTGTCACAGAACACAGTTTTCGAGCATGCGCATTCCGATCGACACATACCGACTCGCTAACGGACTCTTCGTTACCCTCTCGGAGGATCACACCGCACCTATCGTCGCGGTGAACCTCTGGTATCACGTGGGCTCAGCCAACGAGCGCGCAGGACGCACGGGCTTCGCCCACCTCTTCGAGCACATGCTCTTCCAGGGCTCGGCGCAGGTTGGCGCGAACGAACACTTCGAGCTCGTTCAGCGTGCCGGTGGTACGTTGAACGGATCGACCTGGCTCGAGCGCACCAACTACTTCGAGACCATCCCCTCGAACCAACTCGCCCTGGCGCTCTGGCTCGAGGCCGACAGGATGGGCTACCTCCTGCCCGCCATGACTCAGCAGAAGCTCGATACGCAGCGCGATGTGGTGAAGAACGAACGACGGTGGAGCGTGGACAACCAGCCGTATGGCACCTGGTGGGAGCGGCTCCCCGCTCTCGCGTACCCGCCGCATCATCCGTTCCATCACTCGCTGATCGGGTCGATGGAGGATCTATCCGAGGCGAGTCTCGAGGACGTGGCGACTTTCTTCGCCACCTACTACACGCCCGACAACGCTGTCCTCTCCATCGCCGGCGACTTCGATCCCGCCGAGGCGCGCGCGCTCGTGGAGAAGTTCTTCGGGCCCATTCCCGCGGGCGGCCGCAAGCCGCCGCTACCCGACATGTCGCTCCCGCCCACTTTCGGCGATTGGCGGCGCGAGGTGGTACCCGACAACGTGGTTGCACCGCGCCTCTTCCTCGCCTTCCGCTCGCCCGTGTTCGGTTCGCACGATTACTACGCCGCGAGCGTGCTCGGCGCCGTCCTCGGGATGGGGAAGGGGAGCCGCTTCCAGCGGCGACTGGTGCGCGAGCGTCGCATCGCATCCGACGCGACCGCCTTCACCTTCGATCTCGCCAAGGGCGCCGACATCCTGGTCGCCGACGTGACTGCACATCCCGAAGTGAGCTCCGACGTGCTGGAGGCCGAGGTGGCGCGCGAGATCGACGATGTACACGAGAATGGAGTGAGCGACGCCGAAGTGGAGCGCGCCATCGCGCTCATCGAAACGGGCTTCGTGTCTGCCATGCAGTCGGCGGGCGACCGCGCCGACCGGCTCTCGATGTTCGCGACTTTCTTCGACGATCCCTCGCTCGCCAACGAACAGACCGATCGCTATCGCGAGGTCACGGCCGAGCGCGTCAACACCTTCGCGCGCGAACGACTGGGGGAGGACAACAGGGTGAGTCTGCTCTACGTGCCGCGCTCGCCAGGCGCCGAGGATGGTGAAGCCGAACCGGGCGTGGAGAGCGCCGAGGAGGTGGGGGCAGCATGAGCGCGCACGATGGAAGCGAGATGAATCAGCCAACCAATGAGTCGAGGGAGCACGACGCGGGCTCCACGCCCCACGTCGGCGAGCCAGCGCCCGCACCGCTTCCGCGCCCGGAACCAGGCGCGCCGCGGCCGTATCACTTCCCGCGATTCGAGCGCACCACGCTCGAGAACGGACTCGGCGTGATAGTCGCGCCGGTGCGCGCGCTCCCGATGGCCACGGTGATGCTGGTGAGCGACGCGGGCGCTTCCGCCGAGCCGGCCGGTCACGAGGGCGTCGCCAACATCACCGCACGCGCGCTCCTCGAGGGGACCAAGCGGCGCGGGAGCGACGTGACCGAGCTCTTCGAGCGGCTCGGCGCCAGCATCGGCGCTGGCGCCGACTGGGATGTAGCTACTGTCGCGATGACTGCGCTCTCGCCGAAGCTCGAAGAGGCGATGCAGCTCTTCGGCGAGGTGGTTCTCGACCCGTCGTTCCCCGAGCGCGAGCTCGAACGGCTGAGAGCCGAACGGCTCTCCGACATCCTGCAACTCACGGCAGAGCCGCGCGGGCTGGCCAACGAGATGTTCTCGCGCATCCTGTACGAGCAGGGGTCGCGCTATGCACGTCCGGAGGATGGAAGCGCGAGCTCGGTGCGCTCGCTAGGCAGAGCGGATGTGGAGAGCTTCTACCAGGCACGCTACCAGCCGTCCGTCTCCACGCTGATCATAGTTGGCGATGTGAGCGTGGACGATGGCGTGAAGCTCGCGCGCAAGGTGCTCGGCGACTGGAAGGGGAGCGCGAGCGAATCGGCGCCCGTGAGTGCGGCGGCCGCGCGCACGTCGCGCGCGGTTCACATCGTACCGAAGGCGGATGCACCGCAGTCGGAGCTGCGTGTGGGGCACATCGGGCTTCCGCGCTCGCACCCCGACTACTTCCCGGTTCTGGTGATGAACTCCGTGCTCGGTGGACTGTTCTCGTCGCGCATCAACCTCAACCTGCGCGAGGTGCACGCCTACACGTACGGCGCCTTCTCGGGGTACTCGTGGCGGCGCGGGCCGGGCCCGTTCGTGGTATCAACGGCGGTGAAGAGCGACGTGACGGCGGAGTCGGCGCGCGAAATTCTCCTGGAGATAGAGCGGATGCGCACCGACACCATAAGCGAGGACGAGCTGTCGCTGGCCACGAGCTACCTGGGCGGCGTCTTCCCCATTCGCTACGAAACCACCGACGCGATCGCGCGCGCACTCTCGGCGATGGTCGCATACCGGCTGCCGGAAGACTACTTCGACAGCTACCGCGACAAGGTGCGCGCGGTGACGAAGGTGGACGTGCTGCAGGCGGCCGACCGGCATCTGCATCCGGACGAGCTGCAACTGCTCGTGGTGGGCGATCCGGAAGTC
>DASSOX010000048.1:0-37818 GCA_035700125.1 Gemmatimonadaceae bacterium | reverse complement strand
TTCGCCCCCCTCGCCCCGCCCCTGCTCCTCCTGGCCGTACTCATGACCCTCCTCACCCTCTCCATCGGCCTCTGGAGCAGCCGCGACGTCTTCTCAGCCACACCCATGGCTGCTCTCCGCTGAGCGCGTGGCCGTCCTCATTCCGGCCGCTGCCATCGCGCTACTCTGAGACTGGCTGCGGCCGAGAGCCGTTCTCCGCGCCCCCTGCCAATCACCTCGGCGTCCGGCCGTGCGCGGTTACGGCCAGGCGCGAAAAGCCAGGACGGTGCGGCGAAGCGAGATGCCCGCATGCCGTCGGGCGATTACTTGACCCTCACGATGGTGGTCCGCACGCCGCTGTTCGCGGGGAGAGGGGTGCCATCGGAGGAGGTGATCTCGATGGGGAGGCGCTCGGCGGTGGTGCTGCGGAGGTCGTAGATGGCAGCGCTGCCGCCGTGCAGGATGCTCACGCCGCGCGTGAAGTCTCCGAAGGAGGCGGTGTCGGGCACCAGAGGGTACGGAAGCGGGAAGGCCGGCTCTCCGCTCGATGCGAGAACCAGCTCGTCGTGCATCCCGGCGAAGATCTCGCCCTGCTTCCAGCTCGGGAAAGTGAGGAGTGGACTCTGCGGCGCGAAGTTGCTCACACCCGCCACCGCACTCGCGAGCGACCAGCCGGCAACCAGTTCGGGGAACGTCGCGTTGATGCGGCTCACGATGTTGTTGACGCCGAAGGTGTTGGTGGCCTGTGTCATGTCGTGCAGTATGCCCGATTCCGACGACGCGTACTGATCTATCGTCCAGCGCACGAACGACCACGCGCCGCCGTAGAACGCATTCCCGGATGAACCGATGGGCGACTCGGAGCGGCCGCTGTCTAGGTAATCGTACAGGAAGGTGAAGTGGTGCAGCATCACCTGTGGATGGTCGCCGGTGCAGCCGTTGCGCGCCGTGAGCGGCGGCTCGCATCCCACGCTCTCGAGGAAAGTCGTGGGGTTCTTCCACGGCGAATGCGAGAAATTGCGCTGGTAGATTTCCGATGCGATCTGCGCTGTGGACTCCTCCAGCCATCCCTCTTCCAGCGATGTGGCGCCGTTGGCGAACTTCGCGGCGTACGACGAGAGATGCTTCGTCTCGTGCGCGAGCACGCCGCGCACGAACGCCTGCCACCTGTCTATCGACGCCATGGTGGCATCATCCGGGACGTACGCGTAGAAAATGGCCGCGTCGTTCCCCACCGTGTTCTCGTCGGGACCGGGGTCCGCATCGTACGGGTAGAAGTCGCAGCCGCTCACGAAGCCGGCGACGCCGCCGAAGTGCTGGTTCAGCACCGGTGAGAAGAGCATGAGCACCTTCCCCTTCGCGCCCAGTTCCGGATCGAACGCCAGTGGATCGCCGAAGTTCTCGACCAGCATCGGATAGATCACGTCGTCGAATTCCTTGCCGATGCTCTGGTAGAACGCGTCGATCTGCCCCTCCACCGGCGAGTCAACGTCTTCGAAAAGGATGGTCTTGTCGCCCACGTACACGGTGCGCGCCTGGACGTCGAAGCCCTTCACGCAGATCGTGTCGCCAACGTCGTTGTCGATATCCCGGATATGGAAGGGGAGCACATCGCCCAGGGCCGGGGACAGCGCCCGCGCCACCTGCGCGCGCCCAACGCTCGGGCCTTCGCGCTCCGCCCGCATGCGCAGGCGCGCGATCGCGGCGGCCGGATTCCCCCGACGCTGCACCAACCTGCGATCCGCCTCCAGCACCTCTCTGTGAAGACGACCGGCGTTGAGCCGATCGTGTTCGCCGGTCCCGACGAGCCAGTCGCGGAGATTACCCGCCCTGTTTGCACGGGCGCGCGCGAGCCCCGCGACGTCTGCCTGAACGGGCGCCGGTGTACCGCCCACGATCTTCAGCGACGTCGTCGCGCTGAACCGCGGCGTCGTATTCAGTACTCCGAGTATGTAGCGGCTGTTCGCCTGGGGCTCGATCTCGAGACACCCGGCCGCGGCCGCGCTGGTGAGGAAGCTGACCGACTGGCCCGGCTGCAGGTCGACGACCGATGCGGTTTGCCGCGCGCTGCTCGCGGTTGCACAGGTGATCGGCGCGGGGCCGGAGTTGCCGTCGCTGCACGCGGCGATGAACGGGACGAGCCAGAGAAGACTCTGCTTGCGCATGGGACCCCGGTCCGTTAGGTGGGCGGCATTTCGGCGCGCACCGGGCGTGGCGCGCCGATGCCTGCCCGCGAGCGTTGAAGCTTACCAGCTGGCCGCGTTTTGTCGAGTTTGGGCGTACACTTTCCGGGGAGCCGCCGCCAGAGCGGCCCGCACCCCGCGTAACTTTCGTCAGTCGCGTGCCGGACCTCGACGAGGATAGATGATCTCACTCTTAGCCGCTCACAACCTTCTGTCGCGTCTTTCGCACGTCTGGGGCTACGTCAGCCTGGGCGCCAGCAGTATAGTGGCCGAGGAGGCGGCGCCCGTCCTCGCCGGTTTTGCGGCGCACCAGGGCCACCTGCACGCGGGGCGCGCGCTCGTCGCCTGCGCCGTCGGGAGCTGGCTCGCCGACGTGGCGCTCTACGGGTTGGGATTCACCCGCGCCGCCGCCAAGGTCAGCCGCTGGAAGTGGCTCGCGTCGCCCACCGAACGCCTTCTCAGAGCGGTACGCCGGCGTCCCTGGCGCGCCTCCGTGGGGACGCGCTTCGCCTACGGCGCGCGGCTCATCCTCCCCATCACGTGCGGCGCGGCGCGCGTCCGGCCCGGAACCTACCTCGTGGGCAGCTGCGCGAGCGCATTCGCGTGGAGCGCCCTGTTCACCGGGATGGGGTGGGTCTTCGGACAGACGGCCGTGCAGCTCATCGGACACATCCACCGGCACGAGGATCTCATCGCGGTCGTGCTCATGATAGCCGTGACTTTCGGCGTCTGGATCATCACCAAGCGGAACGAGAAGCGCGTCGCCGAAGAGATAGGCGGCGCCGACGATGGCGAACGACCGCCGTCGGGCGCGAGAGGGACGCACGCCGACCCCGAGGCGCGCGAGAGCCACTGAGGACCCATCACAGCAGCGTCCCGCGCAGAATCACGAGCGCAACGCTGAAGTAGATGATCAGTCCCGTCACATCCACCAGCGTAGCCACGAAGGGCGCCGATGCGCTGGCCGGGTCGAAGCCAAGACGTCGCAGGATGAAAGGCAGCATCGATCCCGCCAGCGATCCGAAGGTGACCACACCCACCAGTGCGGCGGCCACCGTGGCCGCGACCAGCACATGATGCGACCCGTAATCGTACCAGCCGAGTGCCTGCCAGAGACTGATCCGCGCGAAGCCGATGATCCCGAGGATGCAGCCGAGGATCACGCCCGATGGAAGCTCGCGCATCGCCACACGCCACCAGTCCCTGAGTCGCACTTCGCGCAGCGCCATCGCGCGGATGATCAGCGACGTGGCCTGCGACCCCGAGTTGCCGCCGGAGCTGATGATGAGCGGCACGAAGAGCGCAAGCACCACCGCGCGACTGATCTCGTGCTCGAAGTAGCCCATCGCCGTCGCCGTGAGCATCTCGCCCAGGAAGAGCGCGGAGAGCCAGCCCGCGCGCCTCCGGATCATCGAGAAGAGGCCCGCCTCCATGTACGGCTCCTCGAGCGCCTCCATACCACCGAGCTTCTGTACGTCCTCGGTCTGCTCCTCGACGATGGCGTCGATCACGTCGTCCACGGTGACGATGCCGAGCATCCTTCCCGCGGGATCGAGCACCGGTACGGCGAGCAGGTTGTACTTCGAGATCACGCGCGCCACATCTTCGCGGTCGGTGTCTGGCGATACGCCCACTGGCGGCTGCGGATCGCCGACCTCGCTCACCGGGAGATTCCTGCGCGCCAGCACGAGCTCGCGGAGCGACACCACGTGCAGCAGGCGCTGGGTGGCGCCGTCTATCACGTAGATCGCGTACACCGTTTCCTTGGCGCCGCCCACCTGCGCGATGTGATCGAGCGTGCGCTGAACGGTCCAGTCGGGCGGCACGGCCACGTACTCGGTGGTCATGATACCGCCCGCCACCGTCACCGGATACTTCAGCAGAAGCGACAGCTCCTCGCGCGTGCCGGCGTCGAGCGAGCGTAGCAGCCGGGCGCGCTCTCGCTCCGGCAGATCGCGGAAGAGCTCCGCCTGCTGGTCGGCCGACATCGCGTCGATGATCGGGCCGGCCGTCAGCGGATCCATGTGCTCGAAGATCTCGGTGCGGTCTTCCAGCTCCGGCTCGTCGAAGACTCGCACCGCCAGATCGAATGGGAGTGCGGCGAGTACTCGCGCGGCGGCCTCGGGACGTAGCGCGTTGAGCGCATCGGCCACATCGGCCCCGTGCATGGAGGAGAGCGTTTCAGCCAGCTCGGCCGGATCGCCGGCCAGCAGGTAGAGGAGCTCCGGAGGTGCCGTCATGCCAACTTCCCTCCCTTGTCTACCGCGGGTTGCACGAGGCCGGAGGAACGTCCACTCATCGCCGCCCAGCACCAGATCACGCCGCCCACGAGCACTGCCGCCGGGATGAGCATCAGCGCAAGCTGGAGACTGCGGGCGTCGGAGATCGCCCCGATCAACGGAGGAGACGGAACGTCTCCGAGGATGTGAATGGTGAAGATGCAGAGCGCCATTGCCGATGCGCGCATCGATGCGGGCACCTCGCTCACCACCGCCGAGTTCACCGGACCCGTACAGGCGAACACGAGCAGCTCCGCGATGACGAGCGCCGTCCAGTAGCCCGCGGGATTCGGCAGCGTCAGAGCGAGCCAGGCGGCCGGCGCCGCCAGGAGCGTCGCAACACCCGCGACCCAGAGGTATGCGCGCGACGTACGACGCAGCAGGTAGTCTCCGAGCCAGCCACCGATGAAGGTACCCACGAAGCCGGTGACGACGAGAATCGCGCCGAGCCGCACGGTAGCCACATCGCGCGGGAGGCCGCGCACGCGTTCGAGGAAGGTAGGCATCCAGATCGCGATGCCGCCGAGCGCGAAAGTGTACGCCGCGTATCCCAGGATGGTGAGCCGATAGAGCCGGTTCTTCGCCAGCTCCACGTAGCGACCGATCCCGGAAAGTTTCCGGTCAGCAGCGCGTCCGCCGCTCTCGCGTGCGCCAGCGCTGTCCGGTGATTCCTCGCCGGAGTGCGAACGCGGCTCGTACAGACCGAGTGCGAGGAACGCCAGCAGCACGCCCGGAATGCCAGCCACGTAGAAGGCGTGGCGCCAGCCGTAATGCTTGTCCACCAGACCGCCCACCACGTAGCCGAGCGCGGAACCCACCGGCGTGGCGGCGAAGAAGATGGCGAACACGCGTCCGCGCAGTCGCTCGGGGAAGTAATCGGCAATCAGCGCGGGCGCGATAGTGCCATATGCCGCCTCGCCTATTCCAACCGCCGCGCGCGATGCGAGGAGCGAGCCGTAGCTCGTGGCGAGTCCTCCGGCCGCTGTCGCGATGCTCCACACCCCCACTCCTAGTGCCAGAATACGCGGCCGCGAGCTGCGATCCGCGAACGCACCGACGAAGGGCGCCGCGATCATGTACACGATGATGAAGCCGCTCGCCAGAAAGCCGAACTGCTCGTCGGTGGGATGGATGTCCGAATGCTTGAGGCTCTCGCCGATCGCCGGGACCACGTATCGGTCCAGGTAGTTGAACATGTTGATCAGCGTGAGCAGCGCGAGCCCCGTCCACGCGGCGCGCGCAGGAGTGACGACGGCACCGTCCGCGGATGACGTGGGGCTCTCGAGCAGCGCTTGGGCCACGGAAATACTCCCGGGGGCGGGGGTGAGCGACCATATGGATGCGATTCTGCTTCCCTCGTGGACGGCGAAAAGCTAGTGCCGACGACCTTGACGCGCGAGGCGCCCAATGCCGAGCTTACCTGCTTCCCACCACTGCAGATCCTTCCGGAGTTGCCCTTGAGAGCAGACTACGACGTCATCATCATAGGGGCCGGTCACAACGGCCTCGTGACCGCCGCATATCTCGCCCGCGCGGGCAAGAGAGTGCTGGTGCTCGAGCGCCGCGAGATGGTTGGTGGAGCGTGCGTGACGGAGGAGGTCTTTCCGGGCTTCAAGGTGTCCACCGGCGCATACGTCAACAGCCTTCTCCGCCCCGAGATCATTCGCGACCTGGAGCTGCACCGGCACGGCTTCGAGCTGCTCCCGCGCAACCCGTCGTCGTTCACGCCCTTCCCCGACGGGCGCTACCTGATGCTCGGCCCCGATCTCGCCTTCAACCAGAAGGAGATCAGCAAGTTCTCCACGCGCGACGCCGAAGCGTTCCCGCGCTACGAGGCGATGCTGGAGCGCGTGGCCGACTTCATAGAGCCCACGCTTATGATGACGCCGCCGGACCCATGGTCGAAGCGGCCGCGCGATCTCTTCCAGCTCGCCAGGCTGGGGCTCGCGTTCCGCAAACTCGGTCCGGAGCTCGGCGCGCGCGCCATCGAGATCCTCACCGGCGATGCGCGCTCCGTGCTCGAGCGCTGGTTCGAGTCGGAGCAGCTGCGCGCTCCACTCGCAACCGACGCCATCATCGGCGCGGCCGCGTCGCCTTCCACCCCCGGTACCGCGTACGTGCTCTTCCACCACGTTATGGGAGAGTGCAACGGCGCGCGGGGAGTGTGGGGCTACGTGCGCGGCGGGATGGGCGGAATTTCCGACTCCATCGCGGCGGCGGCGCGCGAGCGCGGCGTGGAGATTCGCACGAACACGCCGGTCTCCCGCATCCTGACGCGCGGCAGCACGGCGTACGGAGTGGCGCTGGCCGACGGCACCGAGTTCCACGCTCGCCAGATCGCGTCTAACGCCGACGCGCACCACACCTTCGTGGGGCTCGTCGACGCGGGCTCTCTCCCCGAACAGTTCCTCTCCGATATCCGCGCCATCGACTACTCCAGCAGCACGCTGAAGATCAACGTAGCGCTCAGCGAGCTCCCTCGCTTCACGGCCACGAACGGCGCCTCGACGAACGGCGGGCCCGGGCCAGAGCACCGCGGGACGATCCACATCGCACCGACAATGGATTACATGGAGCGCGCCTTCGACGACTCCAAGTACGGCGTGCCTTCGCGCTCACCCATTCTCGAGTGCACCATTCCCTCGGCGGTGGACCCCACCGTTGCGCCGGCGGGCAAGCATCTCATGTCCATGTTCATCCAGTACGCGCCCGCGCGCCTGCGCGAGGGAAGCTGGGACGAGGTGAAGGAGTCGTTCGCAGACCGCTGCTTCGAGATTCTCGATGAGTACGCACCGAACTTCAGCCGCTCGGTGATAGACCGCCAGGTGCTCTCACCGGTGGACCTCGAGAAGCGCTTCGGCCTGTACGGCGGCAACATCTTCCAGGGAGCCATGAATCTCGATCAGCTCTTTTTCATGCGCCCGCTGCCGGGCTACGCCGACTACCGCACGCCGGTCCGCGGGTTGTACCTGTGCGGCGCCGCCACGCACCCGGGCGGTGGAGTGATGGGCGCCTGCGGCTACAACGCCGCGCGAGAGATGCTGAGGGACGCGTGAACGTTCTCGAGCTGAGCATCCTCATTTTCACCGGAGCGCTCGCCGCCGGGCTGCTCGGCGCGCTCACCGGGCTCGGAGGCGGGATTATCATCGTCCCGCTTCTCACGCTCGTCTTCAAGGTGGACATCCGCTACGCGATCGGCGCATCACTGGTGTCGGTGATCGCTACTTCGTCCGGCGCTGCGGCAGCGTACGTGAAGGAGGGGTTCACCAACGTCCGGGTGGGGATGCTCCTCGAGGTGGCCACCACCGTGGGCGCGCTCACCGGCGCCTTCGTGGCCGGACTGGTTTCGCCGCGAGTGATCGCGATCATCTTCGGCCTCGTGCTCGTGCAGTCGGCCTGGCAGACGACGCGGCAGCGCGTCGAGCACGTATCCGGCGGGGCGCCCGACGGAATCGCTACATGGCTGCGACTCGACTCGTCGTATCCCACGCGCGAAGGGCCGCAACACTACCAGGTGCAGCACGTCCCGCTCGGCTTCGGGATCATGTACGTAGCCGGCATTCTCTCCGGGCTCCTGGGGATCGGATCGGGAGTGGTGAAGGTGCTCGCGATGGACCGCGCGATGCGGCTCCCGTTCAAGGTATCCACCACTACCAGCAACTTCATGATCGGCGTGACCGCTGCCGCCAGCGCCGGCGTCTACCTCCACCGCGGCTACATAGACCCCGGCCTCTCCTTCCCGGTCATGCTCGGCGTTCTCTGCGGCGCGCTCGGCGGCGCGCGCGTGCTCCCCAACTTCAAGACGCCGCGCCTGCGCCTCATCTTCGCGATAGTGGTGATCGTGATGGCCTTCGAGATGCTGTACAATGGCATCACCGGGAATATCTGAGCGATGACCACTGCCTCCGGACACGCCCCGTCGGAAGAGCACGTGGAGCAGATGGTCGGCAACCTGCTCCGCATAGGAGTTCTGGTGGCCGCAGCCGTCGCTCTCGTGGGCGGGATCGCCTTCATGATCCACCACGGCTCGCTCGTCCCCGACCACTCCGTCTTCCGCGGTCAACCCGAGATGCTGAGCACCCTCACCGGTGTTATCTCCGGCGCCCTCGCCCTCGAGCCGGCCGCGATCGTCCAACTCGGCATCGTACTTCTGATCGCAACCCCCGTCGCCCGCGTCCTCCTCACCCTCATCGCCTTCGCCGTCCAACGCGACTGGATGTATGTTCTCATCTCCGCCATCGTGCTGGCGTTGTTGACTTACAGTCTCGTAGTGGGATGAGACGGGCGGGGAGAGAGGGAGAAGAAAGCAGAGAGCAGACTACAGACAGCAGAAAGCGGTGGACTGCACACCGACCATGTCATTCCCGCGGAAGCGGGAATCCATGTTGACCAGCCCGACCTGGGTCCCCGCTTGCGCGGGGAGGACGGGTGAATGGATTCCCGCTTGCGCGGGGATGACGGCATTACAGGCTGATCACGGTTCGCTGCCTCGCGTTGTCTGCTTTCTTTCCACTCTCTTCCCCTCCCAATCCTGCCCCGAAAGCCAACGGCAGAGCTTTTGCGGAAGAGGCTGGGCGAGGCGCCTGTCCGCGGATGAACGGGCGCGGGGCGGAGTACGGGGCTGGTGGAGGCCACTCGGATCACGCATCGGAGGAAACCATGCGCAAGACGATCATCGCCGCCGTTGCAGCGACGATGCTACTTGGTTGTGGAAAGGACAGCACAGGACCCGGCGACGGCAATCCGAATCCGGATCCTCAACACTACACCATTACCGTGAACGGGGCAGTATTCACTCCCGATACGACAAGGGCAGTGATCGGCGATGTCATCTACTGGGAAGTGGCGGCAGAAGATGAGGGATCGCACCAGATCACTTTCACCCAGGTTCCATCCGGAGTGCCTACGCCCAGCCCCACAAAGACCCTCACCGCGGGGCAGCGCGACTCCACGATCTTCCTCAAGCAGGGGAACTACAAGTACGAGGACCTCGTCGACCAGGGCGGATCGAAGGGGAGCGGCATCGTGATAATCAGTCCCCTTCCCTGACCGCGCGGCGATCGTTCGGCAAGTGTGATTGGCTTCGCCGCCAGCGGCGCGGAGCATCCAGAGGGACGGAGCGCGCTGCTCCGTCCCTTTTTCATTTATCCAGATAGCTCTGGTAAGCCCCGCGCAGCCACGAGAGTCCCGCGCGAACCTCGGGCGGCCCGGCGGCGCCGGCGCGCTGCGTTACACGCCTGCCCACCGCATCGTACACCAACCGGCCTCGCTGATCCACGAAGCCAAAACCGTCGTGGTAGGAGAACCAGGCGAAGGACGCACCGTGCTCCCCAGACGCGAAGAGGTCGCGCCCCCAACGGTAGTCATCGCTCGGAATGTGCAGCTGGTCGAGCAGGGTCGGAGCGATATCGGTCTGCGAACCGATGCGATGTACCACCGTGTCCTTCACCGCGAGCGCGCCGCCGATCCAGAGCATGGGGATGTGATAGCGCGCCGAGGCCTGCTCTCCGTCTGTGGGGCTGACGCGCGGCAGCGGATGGCCGTGGTCGCCCACGATCACCACGAGCGTGCTGTCCCACCACGGCTGACGCTCCGCCGCGCGGACGAACGCACCGACGCTGCGATCGGTGTACGCGTGCGCGCTCAGGAACTTGTCCTCGATGTCATCGCCGGGGAAGCGCGGAGCCATGGGGATCTCGAAAGGCTCGTGGCTGCTCAGCGTGAAGATGGTGGTGAAGAACGGACGCGGCACGCGAGCCACGTCCGACAGCAGCCGCCCCAGCACCACATGGTCGTGCGCGCCCCATTTCGAGTTGCGCTCGCTCTTCGGGAAGGCGTCCTCACCGGTGATGCGGTCGAAGTGAGCGTTGATCAGGTAGGCCTTGATGTTCGCGAATGCGAGCTCGCCGCCGTAGTAGAACGAGGTCGTGTAGCCTGCGCCGTCGAAGCTCTGACTGAGCGCCGGGAGCGTGGCTGCCTTGTTCGGCGTATTCATGATCTGGACGTGTGGGAGCGTCGGGAAGCCGCTGAGAATCGCCACCAGCCCCTGCGCGCTCCGGTCGCCGGATGCGTAGAGACTATCGAAGAGAATCCCTTCGTGCGACAGCGAGTCGAGCGAAGGCGTCACGCCGCCGACTCCCCCGAGCCGCCCGACCACCTTCGCGGTGAGACTCTCCCAGATCAGGAGGATCACGTTGGGCCGCGATATCCGCAGGAGCGGCACCGACGGCGCGCTTCCCAATGCCACGAGGCTGTCCACCACGGCCCTGGCCTCGCTCGCCGGCACCTCGGTGTACGGGTTGGACTCGGGCGCCTTGCGTCCGTAGGTGAGCGATCGGACGAAGTTCCACTCCACGTTGAGCGCCGCCTGGTTGGCGAACTCGCTGCTCGAGAAGAAGACGCTGCTCTGGTTGAGCGGCGTCCACTGCAGTCCGCCGCGGATGGGAATGATCAGAAGCGCCGTGGCGAGCAGCATCACTGCGGCGGTGGCGAATCCGCTAGCGAATGCTCGACTCCGCTGTGGCGCCGCTGTATCGTTCCGGAGCGCTGGTCTCACGATCGTGCGGAAGAGGAACACCGCGAAGATCGCGAAGGCACTCAGCACGAGGGCGAGCGGAATTATCGGCGCCGATTCGCTCGAGATGAGCATCTCGTGCGGCGTGCGGATGAACTGGAGCGGCGTCGCATCCAGCCGGAAGCCCCAGGCGTCGAAGATGCCCAGGTCTCCGACGGTGAGCAGCGAGACGACCGCGATCATTATCCAGGAGTAGACGCGGATGATGCCGCGGACGGAGCTGAGCCGGCTCCAGGAGCTTGCCAACAGGAGCAGCGCGGGAACGACGGTCAGGTAGCCGGCGGCGGAGAGGTCCATCCGCAGGCCATGCAGCACGGCACCAAGCGCGAGCGACGGTCCGAGCGCCGCCGTCCGCGTGTGGTAGTAGAGCATGAAGAGAAGCCGGGCCGCGGCGAAGAGTACGACCCAGAAGATGTAGTACCGAACCAGGAGTGACAGTCGGGCTCGCATCGAATCGGGCGCCGGCGCGGAACAGTGCAGCGGTAGCCGGCGTATATGGTCAGGTATTCTCGTGACGGTATGGGGTCAGGGAAGGATGACCCCTGCACCTGTTCGGTGCCAGTGCGCGAGCCGGAGGATGTCCAGCGGTGTGTAGCGGACCTCGGCGCGCGGAGGGTGGCGGAAACGAGTTGACGCGCTTGGTATGTTGCTTGCGCGGGCTCAGGAGGGACGTGGCGTGAGGTACTTCCGTGAATCGAGGATGACATCCGTGGTGAGATCGCGCTGTGGCTCCGGAGTGAGCCTGGCTATCCCTGTAGGGGCGGCCCTCGCCGCCATCATGCTGACCGCTGGTAACGCGGCGGCCCAGTACTTTGGCCGCAACAAGGTCAATTACGAGTCGTTCGATTTTCGCACCATGCACACGACTCACTTCGACCTTTACTACTACCCCGCCGAGTCGCTTGCCGTGTCGGAGGCGGGACGCATGGCCGAACGCTGGTACGCGCGGCACTCCGCGGCGCTCAACGACGAGTTCGAGAAGCGCCCGCTGATATTCTACGCCGACCCGCCCGACTTCCAGCAGACCAATCTCTCGGGTGGACTGATCCCGCAGGGCGTCGAAGGGTTCACGGAACCGCTACGCGACCGCGTCGTCGTGCGCTTCAACGGCGTGGCTGCAGATGACGACCACCTCGTGGGACACGAGCTCGTTCACGTCTTCCAGTTCGACATCTCCAACAAGATGGGCACCGGCGGAATGGCGGGTTTCCAGCGGCTCCCGCTCTGGATCTCGGAAGGAATGGCCGAGTACCTGTCGATCGGCCGAATAGACGCGAACACCGCCATGTGGATGCGCGACGCGGCGGTGCGCAACGATCTACCCACGCTGCAGCAACTGGGACGCGACCCGCGCTACTTCCCCTATCGTTACGGCCAGGCGTTCTGGGCGTACATCGGCGGCCGCTGGGGCGACGGGGTGATACCCGTGCTCTTCAGGGCGGCCGTGAAGAACGGCATGGAGGGCGCGCTGCAGGGCGTCCTCGGCATCTCCGCCGATACTCTGTCTGCCCAGTGGCTCGAGGCTTTGCGCGCGCAGTATCTGCCGCTCGCGCCGGGCATGACCATCCCGGATTCCACGGGGGTGGGGATCCTCCCGGCGGTGAACGAGCCTGGCGCCATGGACGTGGCGCCGGTCGTGAGCCCCGATGGAAAGTACGTGGCGTTCTTCACTTCACGCGCGCTGCTGGCTACCGAGCTTTACGTCGCCGATGTGGAGACCGGGAAGATCGTGAAGAAGCTCACGACGCCGAACACCAACACGCACTTCGACGCGCTCAGCTTCGTCAACTCCGCCGGCGCATTCTCGCCCGACGGGAAGAAGTTCGCTTTCATTGTCTACGCCAACGGCGACAATCAGATCGCGATCTACGATGTCGCCTCCGGTAACACCGACCGCCAGCTCGGCTTCGACAACGTTGGAGCCATCAACGATGTATCGTGGGGGCCGAACAACAAGCTGGTGTTCTCGGGGATGCACGGCGGGATGAGCGATCTGTACACGTACGACCTCTCGAACGGCGCGCTCGTCCAGCTCACCAACGACGCGTACGCCGACCTGCAGCCCAGCTGGTCGCCCGACGGCAAGACGATTGCCTTCGCCACCGACAGCGGCCCGAACACCGACTTCGACAAACTGAAGTTCGGGAAGATGAACATCGCGCTACGTGACGTGGCCACGGGCGCCACGCGCCTGCTCCCGCTCTTCGACGGTGCGAAGCACATCAATCCGCAGTACTCACCCGACGGGCGCGAGCTCTATTTCATCTCCGATCTGGGCGGCATCAGCAACATCTACCGCATGGATCTCTCCACGGGCGCCACGTACAGGGTAACGAACGTCGCGACAGGGATCAGCGGAATCACGGACCTCTCGCCCGCGATCTCCGTAGCGCGGCAGACCGGACGCGTGATCTTCAGCGTGTTCCAGCACGGCGGCTACGTGCTCCGCAGGCTCGATCCTCAGAAGGCAGAGGGTCTCGCGCTCGCCGCACAGCTTCCGGACACGATCACGATGGCCGAGGTCCTCCCGCCGAACGTACCGGGGTACGGCCTGATCACGCGGCGCGTGCACGACCCGCTAACGGGCCTGCCGCCCAAGCAGGTCTTCCCGACGTCCCCGTACAAGTCGTCGCTCTCCATCGATTACATCGGCTCGCCCGGCGTGGGTATCGGCGTGGCGTCCGGCCCTTACGGAGGGATTCAGGCCGGCGGCGGAGTGGCGGCCTACTTCAGCGACCTGCTCGGCAACAGAGTGGTGGGCGCAGCGATTTCGGGCGGCGGCGACATCCGCAATTTCGGCGGGCAGGCGATCTACCAGAACCTGTCGCATCGAATGAACTGGGGAGTCGGACTCTCGCATACTCCGTACATCACGGGCTTCGTCGGCTACCAGGACACGAGCGTAGCGGTACCCGGTGGCACCTACCCCGCGTACATAGTCAATCAGTTCCTGCAGCGCATCTATTACGAGCAGGCATCATTCCTTACGCAGTACCCGTTCTCCATGACGAAGCGCCTCGAGCTGAATGCGGGGCTCACGCACGTGGGCTACGGCGGCGAGAACCGCCGCTTCCTCGTGGTGGGGAACCAGGTATACCAGCTGCCCAAGGAAGGCATACCCAACCAACCGCCGTCCATAAACTACGGCCAGGTCAGCGCGGCGCTGGTGGGCGACTACTCGTTCTTCGGATTCACATCACCGATAGCTGGCGGCCGTTATCGCCTCGAGGTGGGGCCGACTTTCGGCGGCATCAACTTCGTCAACGTCCTCGGCGACTACAGGCGCTACTTCTTCGCGCGACCGATCACCTTCGCCTTCCGCGCCGTGCACGTCGGGCGCTACGGCAATGGCTCCGAGGATCAGCGCCTGTATCCGATGTACGTAGGCGATCCGCAGCTCGTGCGCGGCTACGAGTTCGACAACTTCAGGCAGCAGGAGTGCATCGGTGGAAGCACCCCCAGCTCCTGCCCCGCGTTCGATCGCCTGATAGGGAGCCGGATCGCGGTAGCGAACTTCGAGATCCGTATCCCGCTGTTGGGGACCGAGCAGCTCGGTCTGATCAACTTCCCGTACGTGGCAACGGAGATATCACCCTTTGTGGATGCCGGCGTAGCGTGGACGTCGAACCAGTCGCCCACCCTCGAGTTCGCGCGCAACTCCACCGGCCGCGTCCCCGTGTTCAGCACCGGCATTTCGGCGCGCATGAACATCCTCGGCTACCTGGTTCTCGAGGCATACTATGCGTACCCCTTCCAGCGCCCCGAAAAAGGCGGCCACTTCGGCTTCCAGATCGCGCCGGGATGGTGAGGACGTCTCCGTGCGGCCGTCCCTAACGGCGCACTCGGGGATCTTTCATCGCGCCAGCCCGTAAGGGCCAGGCGCGATGAAAGATCCCGTACGCTGAGCCTGATGCCCAGAGTTGGGGTGGGCGCCGTGGCCGGTGTCGTGCATCACCTGGGAGTCGAGCCCTGCACGATGTAGGTGCCGGAGGTGAGGGCAGATGATCACTCGATTCAGAGACCGCGTGGACGCCGGGAGGGTGCTGGCCCGGGCGCTCGAGGATTACAAGGGGAAACCCAACGTACTCGTGCTTGCTCTGCCGCGGGGAGGGGTGCCCGTGGCGTTCGAGGTGGCGCGCGCACTCGGGGCGCCGCTCGATGTGTTCGTGGTTCGCAAGCTCGGCATGCCGGGGCACGAAGAATACGCCATCGGGGCGATCGCCAGCGGCGGAGTGCGAATCATCAACGAAGAGGCGATCAGGAGTTTCGCCGTGACGGATGCCGAGATCGATGCGGTGACGGCAGAGGAGCAGATGGAGCTCGAGCGCCGGGAACGGCGCTACCGCGACGGTCGGCCCGCCCCGGATGTGGCGGGGAAGACTGTAATCCTGGTGGACGACGGGCTGGCCACCGGCTCCACGATGCGCGCGGCGGTGGAGGCGCTGCGCGAGGAGGGACCAGCCAGGCTGGTGGTCGCGGTACCTACGGCCGCCCCGGAAACCTGTCAGGAAATCGCGTCGCTGGTGGACGAGATGGTGTGCGCCATGACCCCGGAGCCGTTCTATGCCGTTGGCCTCTGGTACGACGATTTCGGCCAGACCACGGACGAGGAGGTACACGACCTGCTCGCTATAGCGGCGGGCGCCACGCACGGTGGCGCCCGAAGTTGACTCGAAGACATCGAGGCGCCGCTCGCATGGGATGATGTTTCGCGCAAGCGATCGGCACGCTCCGATGTGAAGGAGGAGGTCGAAATGGCGAAGAAGAAGAACAACAAGCGAGACGAGGAACGACGCGACGCAGTGGGGCGCTCCGGCGTGTACCCGGAATCCGCCTCGGAGCGCCCGAGTCCGGATGCGCCGGTACGCACGGAGAACGCGTGGGGACAGGGCGAGCGGGGCGCGGCCGGCTACCAGGACTCGGGCACTTCCGAGATGGCCAGCTCCGAGGAAATCCGCCGCCGGATCGAGCGGGACCGGCAGCGCGCATCGCGAAGCTCCGACGAGGATGAGCGCACGAGCACCGAGCAGCGTTCCGGCTCCGACCAGGCTTCGGACTCCGACCGCGGCTCCCACTCCGACCAGCGCTCCTCTAACGATCAGCGCTCGAGATAGTGGTCTCCATCGCCGCGCCCTGGTAGTGCACCTAGCAGGGCGCCGGCGAGACCCGCTCCCACCGCCACGGCGAGGCCGCGGTGCTCCCTCAACCAGAGCTCGATGCTGAACGGGTGCGAGCGGCTGTCGAAGCGGCCGTGCGCGCCATGGTCGCCCGGTAGCGGGGCCCAGAGGTTGTTGGGCCGGTCGGGATCGGCTGGTTCGTCGGTCTGCTGCGAGGCATAGCCGGTTCTGGCCAGGTACCTGTCGGCGTACGCCGGCGCCAGCTTGTTCCCGTACACCGCTTCCACGCTCGGCCAGCCCACGGTGATCTCGCGCCCAACATCATTACGCGCGGCCCACGCCACTGCGTCGGCACCGACTTCGGGTTCGAAGATCGGCGGCACCGGCTGCGGCTTGCGTGGAAGCCGGCTCTTCACCCACGAGAATTGCGGCGTATTCAGCGCCGGCATGTGCACCATGGTCACTCGCACGTTGCTCCTGTCGTGGATCAGCTCCGTGCGGAGCGACGCCGTAAAGCCGAGGATGGCGTGCTTGGCCGCGCAGTACGCGGACTGCAACGGGATGCTGCGATAGGCGAGCGCTGAGCTCACCTGGATTATCACGCCGCGGTCGCGCGCCTGCATCCGCCCGAGCGCCGCCAGCGTTCCGTACACGTACCCCAGGTACGTCACGTTCGTTACCTGCTGGTATTCCTCAGGGAGCATCTCCTTGACGGGGGAGAACACCGACACCATCGCGTTGTTTACCCAGACGTCTATGGGTCCGAGCTCCGCTTCCACTTCGGCGGCCGCGCGCTCTACCGCAGCAGCGTCCGAGACATCGGTGGGGATCACGAGCCCCTTCCCTCCGAGGCGCTCGCAGTCGCGCCTCGCGCCCTCCAGGCCATCCTTGCCGCGCGCCAGAAGCGCCACGGACGCGCCATCGCTGGCAAAGCGCCTCGCGATGGCACGGCCGAGTCCCGCCGACGCGCCTGTGACTACAACCACCTCACGATCGCTCATCTCACTCTGCTCCTCGACAATGGACAGGGGTCGCGCGCCACCGGAGAGGTGGCGCGGACGATCCCATCATTCAATCCATCGCAGAGGATGTGCCCGAGCTTCGCAATGCAGCGAACGCCAGGGCGCCGCGGCGCTCAGGGATGGAAGTGGCCGAAACCGTCTTCCGCTCCGTTGTTCGTCACGTTCGTCTGGGAGCTTCCGTCGCGGTTCATGACGTAGACCTCCTCGTCGCCGTCGCGGCGGGTGTCGAAGATGATCTGACCCCCGTCGGACGACCACGACGCGCGCCCGTCGAAGGCGCTGTTGTTGGTGAGCCGCTGCGGCGAGCTGCCATCGGCGTTCATGACGTACACTTCGAAGTCGGCCTGCGTCACCGTGCCAGGAGTCGCCGCATCGCGGTTCGACTGGAAAGCGATCTGCGAACCGTCGGGCGACCACGACGGATCCTGGTCGGCCCAGGCGCCGTTGGTGAGCCGGGTGATGCCGCTCCCGTCGGCGTTCATGACGTACAGTTGGTCGGTCCCATCCCTGTTGGACTGGAATACGATCTTGGAACCATCGGGCGACCAGCTCGGCGTGTTGGCAAAATCGCCGTCGGAGGTGAGCGCCTGCTGGCCAGAGCCGTCCGCGTTCATCACCCAGATCTCCGCCTTATCGAGCGCACCACCGTTCGCGCGAGTGGAGGTAAAGGCGATCTTCGAGCCGTCGGGCGACCAGGCGGCCCGGCCGTTCTGCCCTTCGGTCTCTGTAAGGCGGGTGGGATTCGACCCGTCAGCGTTGACCACCCAGATGTCGAGCCCGGCGGTGGTGCGGTCGCGCGTGGAAGAGAAGGCGATCTTCGAGCCGTCGGGTGACCACGCCGGTAGTGTGGAGAAACCAGGCGCAACGTCGTGCGTCACCTGGTTCACGTTGCTCCCGTCGAGCCGCATGGTGAAGATGTTGAATCCCCCATCCCGCGTACTGGCGAAGACTATTGTGGGCGAGACGCACGTCACCTGGAAGGTGACCTCGGCATCCTGGCCAGAGGCGACGTCCACGCTCACCGGATTGTCGCCGCCAACCGTGCAGTTGCTCCCGAAGCCGGAGAGTTTCACGGAATGCGTCCCGGCCGCAACCGAGATGGAGATGTCGCCGTTGACGTCCACATCCTGGCCGTCGCCGTTGTCCACCGTTACCACGTAGCCGCCGGATCCGACTCCGGGACCGGTGCTGGTGACGCTCACCGTGATGGAGCCGGTGTTCGGTCCCGTACCGTTGTCGTCGCCGCAGGCCGCCAGAGCGACGGCCACGCCGAGGGCGCAGGCGAGACGTGTAACCGCGCGGGCCGGAAAAGAGATCTTCATGAAATGGCATCCTCCAGAGGGTCGTGCTCGATGATGTACCACACCGCTGGCACGGGCGAGTCCACCCGTTCCGTCGGTACGTAACCGGCGCCACCAGCCTCGGCAAACCCGATACCATCGCGAATATGATGCTGATGCTGGTACGCCTGAGGACGAGCGCCGGTGTACGAGCGTAGCCACGCGTCTCGCCTTCCGCTACCACCGAGGGCCGAGGGAGTCGCGTATCCAGAGGTGATAACGTACTGTAGCAGACATGTCGTAAGCTAGGTACTTATAGCGCTTTCGCGCCGTCAACTCCAATGTCACGCAGGTTGCCGTGGAAGCTGGCGTCGCGGGTCACGCCTCGGCGCAGCACATGGGGTGCGACCTCGGCGCGAAGCGCGGTCGGCGAGCGCCGGCCGCGGAACGGGGGCGAGAAAGGGGAGCGGGCCGTCGGACGCCGCGCTCCCCTTCTGGACATCAGCTCCTCCGCCCCTCCTCCCTTCCCCGACTCTTCTGCTCGTTCTCGCGATCACGGTCGCGGTCGGAGTGCGACCTCTCGCGGTCGCGATCGTGCTCCCGTCCACCGTGCTCTCGCCTGCTCTCGTCGCGCTCGTGGGAGCTGGCGCTCCTCGAGTCGTGCGAGCCGCTCCGGCCGCTGTGCGATCTGGAGCCGCTGTCGCTCTTCTTGTGCTCCGCCATCCTGATACCTCCTGCGGGATGTGCGCTTCCGCGCCTCCGGGCTCCGCGCGCGACCAACTTGCCGCGCTGGTACGCAGCCCGGTTCCGCCTTGGGCAGCAAGAGACGTGCTGACCACCGCCTCTTCACGCGGATGCCGCCCGGAGCATTCGGAAGTCCGCGACCGCGGTACGCGCTATGCGCCCCTGTCACGTGCAAGAGCTTCTCCGAAGGAAGTACGATATCGAATCAGTTGTGAGGTAGTAGCGATGGCACACAAGGAACACGACAGCGGGCTCTCCCGGAGTACCCTCAGCGCCAAGTGGATCGATTCTCCATCGCAGCACGAGGATCGCCACGGCGAGACGTTGGCCACCAGAAGCCACGATGTCATCCGCCATTGGGCCGAAGAGCGCAAAGCCAGCCCCGCGACCGTGGAGGGCACCGAGCACCACGGTGAGCCTGGCGTGTTGCGCTTCGACTTCGGCGGCCACGATGACTCCCGGCTGAAGCACGTCGACTGGGACCAGTGGTTCGCTCCCTTCGATGAGCGAGACCTTGTCTTCGTCTTCCAGGAGCACAGGGCCGACGGGAGTCAGAGCAACTTCTTCCATCTCGACAATCCGAACCGCGAGCACTCCTGAGCTTCGCGACGCGCACGCAGCCGATTCGTTCGACTTCTGACGCGGGCCGAATCGGCGCGCGCGCGACTTGATACGAACATCCCCGCCGCGTGGAGAGTGCACGAAGGGGTTTTGCGCACATCTGCTCGCGGGGACTCACAAGACATGGAGGTAAGCATGGCGTACCGCGACTACGAGTTCGATCGCGATTACGGGAACCGCGGAAACTGGCGGGGCCGCAGCGACTTCGATCGCGATCGCTGGAACGGCGGCTACGGTGCCGGTGGTTACGGTGACTGGGACCGCGGCGGGAATCGCGCGAGTTACGGTGGCTGGGGCGGGGCTGGGGCATACGGCCCTGACTACAACTACGGCAACTATGGCGGCGGTTACAGCCGCGGCGAGCCGTGGTACGGCGGCGGCTATGGTTACCAGGGTACCGATCGTGGCTACGGCAACCAGAGCTACGACCGCGGCTACGGTTATGGAGGGTCCGAGCGCGGCTATCCCGGCTACGGTGGCTACGGCTACGGTGGCTATACCGGCTATGGCTACGGTGGATATGGCGGCTACGGCGGCGGCTACGGAAACAACCCCGGCGAGTGGCGCGGCAGCGACGCCGGCATGGGCTACCAGCCCGGGAGCTCGCGCCATCAGGGCAGCAACCAGAACTGGGGGCAGCAGAGCCAGGGGAACTGGGGACAACAGAACCACGCCGGCCGCGGACCGCGCAACTATCAGCGCTCCGACGACCGCATCGAAGAGGACGTGAACGAGGCGCTCACTCGCCACCCTGGGCTCGACGCCAGCGAGATCGACGTCAAGGTCCAGAATGGCGAGGTCACGCTCACTGGCACTGTAGACAGCCGTCAGGACAAGCGCATGGCCGAGGATGCGGCCGAGAGCTGCTCGGGCGTGCGTGATGTCCACAACCAGCTACGCGTTTCCGGCTCCGGGTCGCGCAACACCGAGCGCGAAGTGAGTCGTACTCCCACGCAGGAAGGACGGAGCAGCCAGAGCGGCGAATCGCGGAGCGGATCGCGCCAGGCGTCTTCGCGTTCCTCCTCGCGTTAACGCGCGGCGATAGCAGGAGCTCCGGGCGCTCGACCGCGCCCCAGCGCTCGGGAGGGCGCGTCGTTCAGTGGAACGACGCGCCCTCCCGCCATCCCGGCCACCGAGTGCATCTCTCAGGGCGCGCTGGCCTGGAACGGCCAGCGAGGCGCACACTTGGCAGTCGCTCCCACTCCCAGCCAGAGGTCCGCGATCGCCTGCGCCGCCTCCCACGGCGCACTGCTCGTAAGGTTGGTCAGGACGATGACGCTGAGCCGCTGGTCGGGATAGCGGATGATGGCGTTGGTGAAGCCGCGCGTCTCGCCATTGTGCGTCAGGCGCGTGCGTCCCCGGTCCTGATCCACGAACCAGCCGAATCCGTAGTTGGTGGCATCGCCGTTCGTCAGCACGTACGGCGTCCACGACAGCTTTCGCGCCTCGGCGCTCACGAGTGCATGGCTCTCGAGCGCATGGTCCCACTTCACGAGATCGACCACTGAAGTGTAGATCCCGCCATCACCCAGCACCGCGCTCGTGGAGCTCTGGTCGGTGCGCACGAAGCCGTCGCCGCGCCTGCTGTAACCGTAGGCGCGATTCGGAATCGTGGAGATCCCGTTCTCGAATGCCACCGACCCAGTCATTCCCAGCGGCGCGAAGATCCGGTCGTGGAGGAAGCTCGCGAAGCGCTGGCCGCTTACCTGCTCGACTATCAGAGCGAGCAGCGCGTAGCCCGTGTTGCTGTAGCGGAAGGCGGAGCCGGGCGGGAAGTAGGTGCTGTCCGCGCGGCCGATCAGCGCCAGCACATCTCTGTCCTTCACCTGCACCGTAGCCGTGTCGGGAACGAAGTCTTCGTATGCCCACAGCCCGGAGGTGTGAGTCAGCAGATGGCGCACGGTGATGTCGCGGCCGTACGCCGGGAAGCCGGGAAGGAGATCGATGACCTTGTCGTCGTAGCGGAGCTTCCCATCCTGTACGAGCAGCATGATCGCCGTAGCCGTGAACTGCTTGGTGAGCGATGCCAGCCGGAAGTCGGTCGCCGGCGCGGCAGGCGTGCGCTCCTCCACGTTCGCCAGCCCGTAGGAGTGCATGTACGCGACCTTGCCATTCTGGATCACCACCACGCTCGCTCCCGGGCCGTCGTGGTGATCGTATTTCGCCATGAGCGAGTCCACCGTGCGTCCATCCGGCGCCGCTTTCGGCGTGGAAGCATCGGCCGAAGCAACGGTGGCTCTCGGATTGTGGGCGCATCCAGCCGCGAAGGCGAGCGCCACCAGCACGAAGCCTTTGGCGAGCGTATTCTCTGTCATCCCGTAGCATGCGACCCTCGCGCGCCGCGCCGCAAGACTGCTCTCCGGGAGCAGCCGCACCCTCTACGCTTCACGCGCTGGCGGATCGCGCGCGCGGGAGCCAACTTTGGCTGCCGCCCGTGTTTTCGCTTCCGGTTCCCTTCCCCGTGACCATGCTCTTACCGCGTCGTCGCCCCACCTCCCGCGACCTGACACCGTCATTCCCGCGAACACCGTCATCCCCGCGGAAGCGGGGATCCATCTTCCCAGGGCGCTCGAGAATGAGCCTCGCCGCCTTCGCCGCTCTGGCGACTTCGGTCGCCGCCTGCGCGCAGCGCGCCCGCACGGATCCATCTGCGACGCGTCCCTCCTTCATCGCCATCCCTCAGGTGAGCGGCACCACGGCGCTCCTCCAGGCGGTGAGCGTGGTGGACTCGGAGGTCGTCTGGGTGAGCGGCCACCAGGGCACGTACGCTCGCACCACGGACGGAGGCGCTACCTGGCATGCAGCGGTGGTGCCTGGCGCGGACTCGCTCCAGTTCCGCGACGTGCACGCGGTGAGCGCCGACACGGCCTACCTCATGAGCGCCGGCAACGGCGAGCTGTCACGCATCTACAAGACCACCGACGCTGGTGCGAGCTGGCAGCTGCAGTTCACCAGCCACGAGCCGAAGGCGTTCTACGATTGCATGGCCTTCTGGGATTCGAAGCATGGGATCGCGATGAGCGATGAGGTGGGCGGCCACTTCCCCATAATCGCCACCGACGACGGAGGGCAGAGCTGGAAACCGGTCGCGCCCACCGCTCTCCCCGGTGCACTCCCCGGCGAAGGGAGTTTCGCCGCGAGCGGCAGCTGCGTGGCCGCGCGCGCGCCCGGCACCGCCTGGATCGGCACGGGCAACTCCACCACCGCCCGCGTTCTCCGCACTACCGACGGCGGCCGGAGCTGGACCGCCGTCGCCACTCCGCTCCCATCTGCCGAAGGCGTGGGCATCGCCTCGGTCTCCTTCCGCGACGACAAGCACGGCGTGGTGATGGGAGGGTCGATGATGGACACGTCCTCGCGCGCGGACGACGTCGCATTCACCTCCGATGGCGGCAGGAGCTGGACGGCGGTTGGTCGCGCTCCCTTCCCGAGCGCGGTCTACGGCGGAAGCTACGTGCCCGGCTCGCGCGTTCCGACCCTCGTGGCCGTGGGACCCGGTGGTGCCGCGGCATCGTTCGACGACGGACGCAACTGGGTGCCGATTGACACTGCTGCGTACTGGTCAGTGAGCTTCGCCTCACCTACTTCCGGCTGGTTGGTCGGTCCGCGCGGCCGCATCAAGCGCCTCGCCATCATCACGCATCGCTGACCCCCGGGCGCCGCCTCCGGCGCCAGACCGCCGCCACGATACGTGGCAGGCGCTACAACGTGCGCAGGGCCTGCCTCTTGCACCTGCCTGCTGCGGCGGCAACCAACGTCGTCGGCTGCCGCAGTCTGCATCGTTGTTGACAATGGCTTCTGTTGCACTTACGCGCCTCGGCGCAGATGTTCGCGAGATGCTGCACGAGCAGTTGGAGTTCCGCGAGCTCCTTCTGAGCATCGTGCGCCGCGATCTCCTCATCCGTTACAAGCAGACAATCATGGGATTCGGCTGGGCGATCTTCATGCCCGTGCTGAATACCATCATCTTCTCCGTGATCTTCACACGGGTGACGCGGCTCGATACCGGCGGGATCCCCTACCCGATCTTCGCCTTTGCGGGGCTTCTCCCCTGGAACTTCTTCGCCACCTCGCTCCGCTTCTCGGTAGGATCGCTCACGAGCAACAGCGCTCTGGTCACCAAGGTCTACTTCCCGCGCGAGCTCTTTCCGCTCTCCGCCGTGCTCGTGTCGCTCATCGACTTCGCGGTAGCCTTCCTGGTGCTCGTGGCGCTGATGGTCTACTACCGAATCGGCGTCACCTGGACGGTGCTCTTTCTCCCGGTCGTGCTGCTCGTGCAGATCGCCTTCACCATAGGCGTGGGACTCATCCTGGCGATGGCGAATCTCTTCTACCGCGACGTGAAGTATCTCTTCGAGGTAGTGATCACTGTCTGGATGTTCGCCACCTCCGTGGTGTACCCCGTGCAACTGGTGGGCGGCAGGCTGGCCAAAGTGCTCATGCTCAACCCCATGACGCCGATCATCGACGGCTACCGCGCGGTCCTGCTGCGCGGATCGCTCCCGGATCCGGGTCCCTTCGCGGCGGCCGCGGTCCTTTCGTTCGTCGTGCTCGCGATTGGGTGGGTGATCTTTCACCGGATGGAGTTTCGCTTTGCGGAAGAGATCTGATTCCTCCGAACCCGCCGTCGTCTTCGACGGTGTATGGAAGAAGTTCCGGCGCGGCGAGCGCGCGGACAGTCTGCGCGACCTCATCCCGGCCGTCGCGCACCGTATCGTGCGCGGCAGGCCGCCCGCCGACGAGCTGGAGGATGGCAGCGGCGACTTCTGGGCGCTACGCGACGTGTCCTTCGCGGTGCGCCCCGGCGAGGCACTCGGCATCATCGGGCCAAACGGCGCAGGAAAATCCACCATCCTCAAGCTTCTCACCAGGATCCTGAAGCCGACGCGCGGCACATCCGCAGTGCACGGGCGGACTGGCGCGCTCATAGAAGTGGCAGCGGGATTCCACGCCGATCTCACCGGACGCGAGAACATCTACCTGCAGGGCGCCATCCTCGGTATGAAGCGAAGCGAGATCGCCCGCACCATGGACGCGATAATCGAGTTTGCCGACCTCGGCGAGTTCATAGACACACCGGTGAAGCGCTTCTCCAGCGGTATGAGCGCACGGCTCGGCTTCTCGATCGCCGCGCACCTCGACCCCGACGTGCTCATCATCGACGAAGTGCTCAGCGTGGGCGATATGGCGTTCCAGCAGCGCTGCCTCGATCGCATGAAGCTCTTCAAGTCTCACGGCGTCGCCATCGTGTTCGTGTCGCACAATCTGCAGCAGGTAGCATCGCTCTGCGATCGCGGCATCTTCCTCAATCGCGCGGTGGTCGAGCAGGGACCGGTGCAGGATGCGCTCGCCGCCTACGTCAATGGAACCGACGCGCTGCGCGACACGGGAGCCGGGAGCGCCATCGCGATCACCGAGGCGAGTCTTACCGACCAGGCAGGCGATCAGGTCACTTCGGTCGAGCCGGGGACTCCCCTCCGCCTCACCGTGGACTACGAAGTTCACGAAGAGCTGCGCGACTTCCACTTCGGATTCGTCATCTACCGCTCCACCGACAACATGATCGTTTACGACGGCGGCATTGACGACACCGAGGTGGGACTCGACGCGGTGCACGCGGGTCAACGCCTTCGGCTGTACTTCGATTTCAATGCGCACCTGGTTCGCGGCCAGTACCACATTCAGGTTCACGTCTTCCACAACCCGAGTCAGGCGCATCTGTGCAGGTACTCGCCCGCTGCCTCGCTGGGGATCTCGGAATCCCGTTCTTACGCGGGCGTAGCCGATGTCGAGCTCGCGTGCGCCCCGGCGCGCCCGGTCCTGCCGCACGCGCGGCCAGTGCGGCCCGCAAGCGGCTGGTGAGCCGCGTGCACTGACCACCATGTGCCCGCCAGTTTCGCGCGTCTCGGTGGTGATCCCTTGCTATGCACAGGCGCATCTGCTGCCCGAAGCGCTCGACAGCGCGTTGGCGCAGGAGGGGGCGGACGTCGAAGCGATTGTGGTGGACGATGGCTCGCCCGACGACGTGCGAGCCGTAGTGGACGGCTATCCGGGCGTCCTCTACGTGCGTCAGCGAAACCAGGGACTCGCGGCCGCGCGCAACACCGGCCTGCGCGAGTGCACCGGAGAGTACGTGGTATTCCTGGACTCCGACGACCACCTCTTCCCCGGAGCGCTCGCTGCCGGACTCGCATGCTTCGCCGCTCACCCCGGGAGCGCCTTCGTGTACGGCGACTTCCGCTACATGAGCGAGGATGGCAAGCCGCTTCGACGCCGCGAGCGCAAGCCGCTCGATGTGGATCTGTACGGTGGGCTGCTCATCCGCAATCACATAGAAATGACCTCCACCGTTCTCTTCAGCCGCGACATTCTCGAGCGCGAGGGGGGCTTCGACTCATCGCTCCGTTCGGCGGAGGATTACGAGCTGCTGCTGCGGCTAGCGCGACGCTACCCGACGAGCTTCCACCACGAGCTCGTCGCGGAGTACCGCCGCTACCAGCGCGAGGGAACCAGTCTCTCGCAGAACCCCGGCGTGATGCTCAGCTCGACCATGCGCGTGCTGCACGCCCAACGTCGCTTCGTGAGTGGCAACGCCTTCTACAAATCACAGCTCGCCAGGGGTACTCGCTTCTTTCAGGACTACTATGGCGGCGAGCTCGTTGGGCAGGTACGATCGCTCGTACACGGGCATCGCTGGGCCGCAGCGCTGCGCGGCACGATCCTTCTGCTGCGACACTACCCGCGCGGGATAGGCGAGCGGCTCGTCCGCCGAGCGCGAGCCGCAGTACGGCTCGCGCTCGGCTGACGCTCCGTGCGAGGCACGAACCAGCCACTGGCGAAGCGCTTGCGCGTGTAGCTAACCGCGGCACGGAACCTGACGTCTCGACGATGGTGCGTTGGACCATCAGCTGAAAGGTGCCCGCAGTATGAGTAGTATGGCGCCAGTGGCCCGAGTTGCAGTCGTCATTCCCTGTTACAAGCAAGCGCACTTTCTCGGCGACGCTATCGAGAGCACACTGAAACAGACCCTCCCGCCATCGGAAATCGTGGTGATCGATGATGGCTCCCCCGATGATGTTCGTGGCGTGGTCGCGCGCTTCCCCGGAGTCAGATACATCCGACAGCGCAATCAGGGATTGTCAGCGGCGCGCAACACCGGAATCCGCGCAACCACGAGCGAGCTTCTGGTCTTCCTCGACTCCGACGACCGCCTCCTGCCGCGCGCCGTCGAGCGCGGCGTGACGCATCACTCGCGGCATCCGGGGTGCGGCTTCGTGGCCGGCCGGATGCACACCATCGCGGCCGACGGTTCGCTCCTTCGCGGCTGGCAGCCCTACCCCGTCACGAGCGACGACTTCGCGCAACTGCTGATCAATCACTGCGGCATCTATCCGCTCACGGTCATGTACCGTCGCTCCGCGATAGAGGCGATGGGAAGCGGCTTCGACACGTCGCTGCGCTCCGCCGAAGACTGGGACATGGACATCCGCCTCGCGCAGCGCTTTCCCTTCTACCTGTACAACGAGCCGATAGCGGAGTACAGGAAGCATGGCAACAACATGACCCGCAACGCGGCGGTCATGATGATGTCCATCCTTCGCGTGCTTCAGAGACAGCGCGGCTTCACGCGCCGAAAGCCGTATCTGGAGCCAGCGCGCCGCCAGGGACTCGCGCGAGTGCACGGCTACTTCACCGAGCAGGTGATAACCCAGATCCACGACGACGTGGCCGCGCATCGCTGGCGGGGGGCACTCGCGAAATGCTGGATACTTCTCAGGTGGCATCCGCACGTGGTGGTCGAGCGGCTGGCGTTGAAGTGGGAGAAGATGGTATCGCCGCGTCACGCGCACGACGGCCGTGCGCTGCCGAGGAGGATGAGTCACTCGGCACGCTGAGAATGAAAGCTCGGCAGCCGCAGCTTTTGGGAGTTGCCAAAAGGGGGACCGCCAGGTCAGCTTCAACGCGATGCCTCGACCCGACGATTCAGCGCGTTCCCGTCCACCGTCAGGGGTGGATGCTCCGCTCCCGGACCTGCTCCCGGAAGACGAGCCGAAGCCGTTGCTGACCGGAGTGGTCGAACGCCTCAAGGTCGCATTCCAGGGCGAGCCGGGAGCGTTCAGTGAGGACGCGATCCATGCTCTCTGGGGGCCGCTCGCCGAACCGGTGCCAATGCCCACCTTCGCCGCCGTGATGGACGCAGCGGAAGAAGGCGATGTGGACTTCGGCCTGCTCCCCGTGGAGAGCACCCTGGTTGGCGATGTCAGCTCGGCGTACGACCTCCTCTCTCTGCACGACTGCCTCGTCATCGCCGCCGAGGTGGTTCTTCCCGTTCGTCTCGCGGTGCTCGGAGTGCCTGGTACGAGCATCTCGCAGCTGCGCACCGTGGCGAGCCACCCGCTGATACTCGAGCACTGCGTCTACTTCCTCGAGCGGCATCGCGGCATCAGAGCGGAAGCCGCCGAAGACACCGCGGGCGCGGCACGCGCGGTGGCGGAGGGCGGCGACCCTTCTCGTGGCGCGGTCGGCAGTCGGCGCGCAGCGGAGCAGTACGGTCTGGAGATTCTGGCCGACGGCGTGGAAGACCGCCCCGACTCGCAATTCCGCTTCCTGGCAGTCGCTCGAGAACCAGCACCGCTCTCCGACGACACCACGGCACGCACCGCGGTGTGCTGCGTCTTCCCCGACGCCGCCGGCTCTCTGGTGAAGGGACTGAAGCCGATCGCCGACGCATCGTTCAGGATCACCCACCTTGCCGCTCGTCCCACACGCGAGCCATGGACATACCGGTTCTTCCTCGAGTTCGAGCACCCGGCCTTCGATGCGCGTGCATCGTCGGCTCTCGTGCAGCTCCGACATGCGTCACTCGAATATCGGCTGCTCGGGACGTACGCGAAGTGGCAGTCCGACGAAGCCGATTCGCCGCCATCGCCGCTCGGGCGATAGACGGGTTCCACGATGGGCAGGCATCATCCGCGTCGCGCGAGCGCGCGCTACACCAGTAGCGCCGCCATGGTGTTCGCGGAGTTCGCGATGGTGTCGGTCTGATCCAGCGCGAGCGCGATCCTCGGTGCATTCACCGTCGCGCCGGCTGCCGTATCGTTGTCCGGTTGCAGCGCCGCACGGAGCGCCTCCTGGTCGTCACGCAGGTCGGGGAGTGATTCGAGCGCCGCGCGTTGCCCGCGTAGCGCACGCGCCAGAGCGGCAAGGGTAACGTCCACGCTCTTCGCGAACGAGGCCAGCTCGGGAGGCCACGCAGGCAACTCGCCCTTGGTGTGCAGCTCCGCCTCGAGCAGCATGGTGGCGCGTGTGAAGCGACGAGAGGTGGCCAGCAGACGGGTAGCCACGCTGCGTTCGTGGCGCGTGCCGCGCGGCTCGGCGAAGAGTCTGTCCACCGAGGCGTCGGCATTGGACCTGGCCAGCCGCGCTCGCAGGCGCGCCGCCGAGATACGCGACGAGACTTCTCCCTCGGGCGTCATGAGGCCGGTCATTACCGCGTCGAAGTAGCTGCGATAGCAATCGAGCATGTCTGCCAGCACCAGCGGGGTTTGATGTCGCTCCCAGGTGGGCCACGCGGCGTACGCCGCGAGTGCGAGTGCGCCGCCCACGAGCGTCGCCATCCCGCGCGCCTCCATCGAGGGGAGTGCCGGCGCGCCACCCAGCGCCAGGAGCGCCACTATCAGTCCCGTGACGGCGAATACCAGCACCGCGTAGTTGGATCGCCCTACCCCGCGCACCACGAAGGTGAGCACCGCCACGAGCAGGATGTAGAAGGGCGCGCTGCCGGGAACGATGTGCAGCACGACCGAGATCAGCAGGAGGCCGGCAAGTGTGCCCGCCAGCCGGGCTATGCCGCGTGCAAAGGTGGCTGTGAAGTCGGGCTTGAGGATGATGGCTGCCGTCATGGGAATCCAGTACGCGTGCGGCATCTCCAGCACCACGGCGAGCGCCTTCGCGAGCACGATGCACGCGACCAGCCGAGTCGCGTGGCGGAATGCGGCCGAGCGTGGGGTGAGGTTCGCGTGGAAGCGCCGCCAGATACCGTAGGGACGCAGTGAGCGTGGCAGTTCGAGCTCCAGACGAAAGCTCTCCAGCGAAGCGCCCGCACGTGCGCGCGCGCTCATCTCCATCGCCGCCCGCAGTTCGCCGCGCAGCGTATACGCGCGAGAGAGGCCCGCATCCAGCAGCCAGCGGACGTCGTCCCGCGCGGTGTTCGCCATCTCGCGCATGGAGCGTAGCGCCAGCTCCAGCCGTTCGAGGACGAGCGGTATCTCGCGTGGCGCCGGTTCGTCTGCCAGCGATCCGGCAACGAGTCGAAGACCGTCTGCCGTGGCCAGCAGCACATTTCTGACCGCCATGGCGGAGTCCATGCCATCCTCGCTCGACTGGAGTCGAGCCAGGATGTCGTCGAGCGAGACGAAGGAGAGTCGCATACGCTCGACCTGATTGAGCACGCTCACCAGCGCTTCCGCCACCGGGCCGTGATCGCTCCGCGTGGCGGTGAGGTGTTCGTTCGCCGCTGACAGCTCCCTGGATGCGGGGAGACCTTCTACCGGGCGTACCGGAGCGCTTGCCCACGCGGCCAGCACACGGCACGCGCGTTCCAGTGCCCGCCGTTCGGGCGCGAAGCCGCGCGTGGGCCAGGCCGCCACGGCGAGCACGGTCTGCAGCAGGCCGCCGGCAGCTACCAGCGCCGCAGTCGCCAGAGCTTCGTGGGGCGACATCGGCTCCGCACCGAAGACGAGGAGCAGAATGAGCGTGGTGACACCGAGCTGCGCGGGCGTGGTGCCGAAGAGGACGAGCATCCCCACGACGAAGCTCCAGAGGGCGGCGAGGAGCACCGCCAGAGCTCCGTGAACCGCGGCCGACGCACCGGCGAAGACCGAGAGCCCGCTCAGGAACGTCGCGGCCAGCATCCTGCCGGCGCGCGTGCGGTAGGCGTCGCCGCCATCGGAGAAGGCGACGTTGAGGGCTCCGACGGCCATGGTGAGCCCCACGACCGGATGCCCGGTCGCGGCACCCGCTGCCAACGGCATCACCACTCCGATGGCGTTGCGCAGCGCCATCGAGGTGGAGACGAGCGAGCTGTCTATCCGCCCTGCCTCGCTGACGAGCCGGCGCAGCGTGGAGCGGCGCGAATCTCCTTTCGATCGGATCACGCGCGCTTCCGTGCACCTTCCGTGCTCCGAGGAAAGAGCTCGTCACTCCGGCTGGGCTTTTATCGCTCCCGTCACGTGAACGTCCACGGCGTAGCCCTCGATCGAATCGGGGACGGCACGCCGAAGCGTGTCGGTCATTCGCTCGACCATGACGTAGATAGTGGGGGCGCCGTGCTTCTCTCCCTCACCTACGCCAACCACGCCGGGGATGGCCATCAGCGAATCGGTATGACGCCGCAGGACGTCGGCGATGGATGGCATGTCTCTCCCCCTGGCGCCACCGGCCGACGGCTTCGAAGAGCCGCAGGCGGTGGACGCCACGAGCAGGATGGTCAGTGCGATGCCGCGAATCACTTTCCGTCTATCGTGACCCCAAGAGCGGAGAGGACCGCGCCGATAGGATTGCCGATGGTGGAGGTCTGCCCGCCAGCGAAGAGGAGCGCCACCGGGTAGGCGTTCGCATCGTCAGTCACGATCAGCGAACCCGAGTCACCGGCCTTGCTGAACGCGCCCCTCTTGCCAGAGACGACGACCTGGTCGACGAAGTTCGCGACACCCCCATCGTACTGCACGTTCACGGTGGCGTTGATGGATGCTACGGACCCGTGCGTGCAGGCAGTGGTGCGCCCGCACTTCTGCACGAGCATACCGATCGCGGCTGCCTTCGTGGTGCTGTTCGGCGCACCATAGCCGCCGCTGAACGTCGCGTTGCCAACCATGCTGGTCGTAGTGCTGGCGATCGCGGCGTCCACCGTGTTGGAGCCACTGAAATTGATCCTCACGAACTGGGCGAGCGTACCGATGGAGCTGTTCGCCGGGATGCTGCACTGCGGGCTCGTGTCGTAGCGCCCGGGCTGGAGGATGTCCTCACCGATGCTGGCCGCGTTCTGCCGCGCGAGCACGTGATTGTTGCTGAGGATGTAGACGTTGCCGCCCTTCGTCACGCGCGCGCCCAGCGTACCCGCGGCGCACTCGTTCTCGTTGCCGATGGACACGCCGATCGGAACGGGCCGCGCGAAGGTCGCCGTCGGATCGGCGCTGCCACCTCCGCCTCCCCCTCCGCCGCCTCCACCGGGCTTCCCCTTGCGCGGCAATACCGCCGAGAACGGGCCGGTGGGCATCAGCTTGACCGGTACGCCGTCGAGCGCGTGCGGCATACCGCCCACCGCTCCATTCGTGGTCATGATCACGACGGCCGGTGAGCCGTCGTCCAGCAGACCTACCCCGATCCCTTCCACCCCGTGCCTGGCCATGATGCGCGCCTCGTACTTGGCGCGAGCCGCCATGGCGGCGTGTAGATCCGGTCCCTGCTGCCCACCACGCGCAAGGCTCGGCGTCGTCTCTCGGGGAGCAGCGGGACTGGTGCTGTCGTTACAGCCGGCAGCGACTGCGAGTGCGGCGATCAGCGCGAATCGGAGCGTGACCACGGTGCTACTGCGAGACCTTGGCATTGTACGCACCTCTGCTGGTGAGAGCCCGGTGTCGCCCGCGGGCGGCAAATATGTTCGGCCTAGCTTACAGCGTCCCGGGCGAGCGCACCAGAAGCACTTTGCATCTCGCCGCGAGCGGCGAGCGCGGCGACCGCAGCCGTGCGGTTGCACCCCCGCATCACGGAAGGCGCGCTCGAGGAGGCGCACCACTTCCGCTGGAGCGCATGGGATGGTGGCAAGCGTAGACGGTGCAATGAGATGCAGTTTGTTGCGTGGCGGGCCATGACGCGACCTGGCGGGGCACGGATGCTGCCCTGATCCGCCGCTAACTTTGCCATGGAGGGATGGGCCCATGTCTCGCCTGCGAATGCTGCTCGCCTGCCTTCTCGTCCCCTGTGCAGCTTCGTTCGCGCAGGCGCCTTCCACCCACCCCGTTCCGGCGGTCGCGACTCCGGTCTCCGCGACGCGCGTGCTCACCCACAGAGAGCAGAATACGCGCATCCAGGAGCGGCTCGAGCACCGCTTCGCGACCGTGCTTCCGGCGTTGATGCGACGGACGGGGATAGACATGTGGCTCGTCATCTCTCGCGAGTACAACGACGATCCTGTCTTCCGCTCGCTCGCTCCCTTTTCCACCTATTCGTCGCGGCGCCGGACGATCCTCGTCTTCCACGACCGGGGCGGCGATCGTGGAGTGGAGCGCATCTCGGTCGGACGATTCTCCTACGACGACCTGTACACTGTTTATCCGACGCACAACGACAGCCAGTGGGTCGGCCTTCGCAAGCTCATCGAGGAGCGGAAACCGAAGGTCATCGGCGTGAACATGTCGGAAACGTGGAGCCACGCCGACGGCCTCTCCGCCAACGAACGCGATAACCTCCTCCGCGCGCTTGGCCCCGAATGGTCGAAGCGCGTGAGATCAGCGGAGCAGCTTTCGGTCGGCTGGCTCGAGGCCAAGCTGCCGGAGGAGGCCTCCGACTACCGACACGTGATGCGCTTCGCACACGGAATAATCGCCGAGGCGTTTTCCAACGAGGTGATCGTCCCCGGCGTCACGACCACCGAGGACGTGGTATGGTGGATGCGCCAGCGCGTGGCGGACTACGGCTTCGGGCAGTGGTTCCAGCCGTCCGTTACCATCTGGCGGAGGAGCGGAGTCGTGTCGGACACCGTACCTCCCGATCGCCGCGTGATCCAGCGCGGCGACATGCTCCATTGCGACTTCGGCCTCGTGTATCTGAACCTCTTCACCGACACGCAGCACCTAGCGTACGTGCTCCTTCCCGGCGAGAGCGAAGCGCCCGCCGGCCTGCGTGCCGGTCTCGCAGCGGCGAACAGGCTGCAGGACATCGCTATGACCGAGTCGAAGGCAGGCGTCACCGGCAATGCGGCGTTGGCGGCCGCGCGCAAGCGGGCGATCTCGGAAGGGATCACGCCGTCCATCTACACGCACCCGATCGGCTATCACGGTCACGGCGCCGGAACTACACTCGGCATGACCGACTACCAGCAGGGCGTGCCCGGCTCGGGCGACTACCCTTTTCATTCGAACACCTGGTATTCCATCGAGCTGAACGCGACCCACCGTGTTCCCGAATGGGGAGGAACGCCGGTGCGCTTCGCGCTCGAGGAAGACGCGATGCTCACCGATGATGGCTGGGAGTGGGTACTGGGGCGGCAGAGCGACTTCTATCTGATTCGCTAGAAGCTCGCTGCGGTGGGTCTGGCCTCGGAGTGGAGATGTGATCCGGGGCTTTCGACGAACGGGCCGACCGGCCGCGCAGCGTCGCCGCGATGGCTGCGAAAGCGAAGACCCGCACCAGAACGAGGCTGGTGCGGGTCTTCGCTTTGGAAATGGGCCTGAGAGGAGTTGAACCTCTGACCTCACGCTTATCAGGCGTGCGCTCTAACCAACTGAGCTACAGGCCCCTTTTATCTCCGAGCCTCGCAATTTACTCAGCGCTGGAAATCGAGTCAACGCCGCCGGTAGGCCACCGCGATAGTTCATTTACGCCGGAAGGAACCCGTGGTGGCGCTCTTTAGCGATCATTCTCGGCGACGAAGCTGCGCTCGCGGGTTGCGATGTGCGTCTGCCTCGGGACACTTTATCCCGACGACCTCGTCGTGACCACTCCATTGCCGCGCGCCATCCGGCGCTTGCCACGCAGCACTCCGCCAGCGGCCGGACGCTTCCACTCTCGCCCAGAGCACCTGATCATGCTCCGATCCCCACGCCGTCCACCAGCCGAGCATCGAGCGCGCTATTCCTCGGCTCTGGCCACCGTGCTCCTCGCGCTCGGAACCACCATCCCCAGCGGCGCAGCGCTCAGCGCCCAACAAGCGGTTGCGGGGCGCGTATCGCGCGAAGCGACAAGCGTGTCGCAGTCTAACGCCCCGCAGTCTAACGCCTCGCGGCCCAACGCCCCGCGGTCTAAAGCCCCGCGGCCGCTGACCCAGGCAGCGTTCGACTCCTGGCGCTCCATTCGCGATGTCACCATCTCCAACGATGGTCGCTGGGCCGCATGGTCGCTCGTCCCACAGGTCGGCGACGGTGACGTCGTCCTCCGAGACCTCCGGAGCGGGAAGGAGGTGAGCCACACACGCGGCTTCATCGGCCGGCCGCAGATGAAGCCGGGCGCGAGACGCGACGATGCCGCCCGCTTCCCCGCCCCGCGCTTCACCACTGACGGTAGCTTCCTCGTTTTCACCATCGAGCCGAACCGCGCCGAATTCGAAAAGGCGCGCCACTCGAAGCGCGGCAAGAGCGCCGACCGCCCCAAACCGTCACTGGCGATCCTCCGCACCAGCGACGGTCACGTGGACGAGATCCCGGACGTCAAATCGTTCCGGATGCCGAGCGGCTCGTCGCGCTGGCTCGCCTACCTGCTCGCCTCCAACGACTCCGCCTCGGCCGACTCCGCCGCCCCGGATTCGACCGCGCCGAGCGCCGCTGCGGCACCCGGAGGCGTAGCGCGGCCGGTGAGCGCCGACTCCACAGGGAAGCGCGCCAGGAAGGAATACGGTTCCACACTGGTCGTCCGCGATCTCCAGTCGGGGAAGGAGCTCCGCATCGCCGATGTCACCGAGTACGACTTCGACGAGCCGGGACGGTGGCTCGCCTACACGGTCGCATCGCGCAGTGAGAGCACCAACGGTGCGTATGCGCGCTCGCTCGGCGATGGTCGCACGCTCGCTCTGCTCGGCGGCCCGGGCGCTTACCGCTCGCTCGCCGTGGACTCGGCCGGTACCGCCGTGGCATTCGTCTCGGATCACGCGGAGCACGAGCGCGACGAGCCGCGTTACTCGCTTTACACCGCCGCGTTGAGTGATCGCGCGCCAGGCGCCAGGAAGAACGGGAAAGATCCCGCGGGCGTGTCCCACGCGCCGAACGGAAGCACCGCGGCGGCTGCGGTCACGCCCCTGATGCTCGGCGACTCTCTGCTCGTTTCGACCGATGCTCGCCTCGAGTTCTCGTCGAATGGTACCGCGCTCCGCTTCGGAGTAGCGCCCATCGTTCCCGACTCCATCCCCGCCGACTCGCTCGCTGACAAGGCGGTGTTCAACCTCTGGCACTACAAGGACGACCGCTTGCAACCCGAGCAGCGAGTCGAGGCGTCGAAGGACCGCAAGCGTTCGTTCACATCGGTGTACGATCTGCGCGCCCGCGATTTCCGCATCCTGGGAAGCGATGCGCTTCCCGAGATCCGCCTGTCTCCGGACTTCCGCACGGCGCTCGGCGAGACCGATGTACCGTACCGCGTAGAGGCAATGTGGGGCGAGGGCGGGCGCGATCTCTACGCCATCGATGTCGCTACGGGCAAGCGCAAGCAGATAGCGAGCCGCGTCCCCTTCCGCGCGTCGCTCTCGCCCGACGGCGGCTACGTCCTCTGGTTCGGTGAGAACGGACACTGGTACTCGTACTCCACCGCCACCAACCGGAGCGCCGACATCACCGGCTCCATCGCCGGCGTTCGCTTCGATCAGGAGACGTGGGATACTCCCAGCACCGCCGCTCCGTGGGGGATCGCCGGATGGACCGAGGGTGAGAAGTCGGTGCTCCTGTACGATCGCTACGACATCTGGGAGGTGGACCCCTCCGGGCGCGCCCCTGCGCGCGTCCTGACCGACTCCGTAGGTCGTCGAGAACACACCATCTTCCGCATCGCCGAGGTGGACACGGCGCAGCGCTTCGTGAGCAGCGCGCGCCCGGTGCTCCTCGAAGCCACGGACGACTCCACCAAATCGAGCGGCTTCTGGAGCGACCGCGTGGGCGTCACGCAGGCGCCCAAGCGGCTCATAATGGAGGCGCGCCGGCTGGCCGACCTGCAGAAGGCGCCAGAAGCGGACGTCTACCTCTTCACACGCTCCACCTTCCGCGAGTTCCCCGATCTGTGGCTCACGGATGCCTCGTTCGGCGCGCCCACGCGTATCTCGGAGGCGAACCCGCAGCAGTCCGAATATCGCTGGGGCACCGCGCAGCTCGTCCACTGGCTCAGCGATGATGGCGTGCCGCTCGCCGGCATCCTGTACAAGCCCGACAACTTCGACCCCGCGAAGAAGTACCCAATGCTCGTCTACTTCTACGAGCAGCTCTCCGATAATCTGCACCACTACGTTCCCCCCGCGGGGCGCAACGTGATCAACCCGACCGTGTACGTCTCGAATGACTACCTCGTCTTCGAGCCGGACATCCACTACGAGATCGGCTATCCCGGCGAGAGCGCGGTGAAGTCGGTCGTCCCCGGAGTGCAGATGCTCATCGACTCCGGCTTCGTGGATCGGCACGCGGTGGGTCTGCAGGGCCAGTCGTGGGGCGGCTACCAGGTGGCGTACATCATCACGCAAACGAGCATGTTCCGCGCGGCGATGGCGGGCGCGCCGGTGGCGAACATGACCAGCGCCTACGGCGGCATCCGCTGGGAGACCGGACTCGCGCGCGCTTTCCAGTACGAGCACACGCAGAGCCGCATCGGCGGGAGCATCTGGGAGCAGCCGCTCCGCTACCTCCGCAACTCGCCGCTCTTCTGGGCCGACCGCATTCGCACGCCGCTCTTCATCATGCACAATGATGGCGACGGCGCAGTACCCTGGTACCAGGGCGTGGAGCTCTTCGTGGCTCTGCGCCGGCTCGGCAAGGAGGTGTACCTCATCGACTACAACGACGAGGCACACAACCCCACCAAGCGCGCCAACCAGCTCGACATCGCGATGCGGATGCGCCAGTTCTTCGATCACCACCTGAGGGGCGCCCCCGCGCCGGACTGGATGGTGAACGGCATCCCCTTCCTCGACAAGGGACGCGATCAGCTGCAGCCCGTGGTAGCGGGCGAGCCGGTGAGCACGGAGACCGGGTCGAAGGAGACGGGCGGGAGCAGGTAACCGACGGGGTCAGGTCTCCAATGTTTAGCAGGCACGCCAGTAGGCGTGCCT
>DASSOX010000047.1:0-3132 GCA_035700125.1 Gemmatimonadaceae bacterium | reverse complement strand
AAAAGCGACTTGAGCGATGCCATCACTCGTACCTCGTGGATTTGGAAGTCGCGCCGCCAGGGAGCAGCGCAGTGGCATCTGCAAAGCTAACGCGAGCGGCGAGTGGGGGCACGGCCGTCACTCTTCGCGCAGCGCCACGATCGGGTCTATCCGTGCGGCGCGCCGTGCCGGGAGATAGGCCCCGATCATCGTCACGGCACCCAGCAGGATCGCCACCACGATGAGTACCACCGGATCGGTAGCGCTGATCCCGAAAAGTAGGCTCTGCAGTACACGAGTGAGCGCGAGCGCGCCCCCCAGACCAACGAGCACTCCGAGACCCGCGAGCACCATTCCCTGCTCGAGGACCAGAGCGAAGACGCGGCGCGCCTGCGCTCCGAGTGCGATGCGCACGCCGATCTCGCGCGTCCGCTGAGTGACCGCGAAGGCCATTACGCCATAGACGCCCAGCATCGCAAGCAGAAGCGCGGCCGCCGCGAAGCCGGTGAGCAGCAACATCCTGAAGCGCGGCTCGGCTACCGCAGCGGCCCTGTTCTCGGAGATCGAGCTGATCTCGGGAAGGGGAAGCTGCCTGTCCGCTGCGCTGATCGCACTACGGATTGCGGCCACAACGCTCGAAGAAGAGCCCGCGGTACGAATCACCAGGGTCATGCCTGGCAATGGCGCCTCGTGGTACGGGAGGAACATGATCGGTCCCGGCTCGGCATCGAGCTGCACATCCCGAATGTCGCCCACCACGCCTACCACAGTGTGCGGGTTTCCGTCGGTGCCGCCCCAGAAGAGGCGTTTGCCGATGGCGTCCTGGCCCGGCCACAGCCGGCTCGCCATGCTTCGCGTAATCACTACCGGCTGCGCGCTCCCCGCACCGTCGGACTCGGTCAGCACTCGGCCCTGCAAGAGCGGTATTCCCATGGCGCGAAAGTAGCCCGGCGTGACGCTGCGCCACCCAGCCTGCATGAAGCCGCCCGCGGGCGCGTCGGCAGCGCGATCCTCAGGCGTCACATCGTTGCTGAGTCCCCACTGCCGCAGCGGGTCGGTGCTCGTTGCACCCACGTACTGAACGCCGGGGATGCCTGCGATGCTGGTGCGTACGTCATCGAAAAACGCCGTGCGCTGCTGTTCGGAATACCGCTCATCAGGTAACTCGAGTGGCACGGTGAGAACGTTCGAGGCGTCGTAGCCCGTCGGCACCGCCTGCAATCGGAGGAAGCTTCCGAACATCAGGCCAGCGCCGACGAGCAGCATCATGGCCAGCGCTACCTGCACCACGACCAGAATGCTGCGAACACGCGCGCGGCCGCGCGAGGTCGTGCGGTGCGTGCCGTGCTCCAGCGCCGGGTGGAGATCGGCCCGCGACACGCGCATGGCGGGTACGAGGCCGAAGATCACGCTCGTCAGCAACGCCAGGAGTAGAGTGAAGACGAGCACGCGCGAGTCCATGCCCACATCGCGGAGCCGCGGAATGTCCGCCGGCCCGAGAGTGCGTACGAGTGCGATGGACCACGAAGCGATACCGAGTCCCACCGCCGCGCCGAGGAGACCCAGCAGAATGCTTTCCGTGAGGAGCTGTCTCGTTAGTCGTGCACGGCTCGCGCCGAGTGCGGCGCGAATCCCGATCTCTGCCTGCCGCGCGCTCCCACGAGCGATCAACAGGTTCGCGATGTTGGCGCACGCCATCAGGAGGAGAAAACCCACCGCGCCAAAGAGAACGAACACCGCGCGCTCGAGCCGCGGGCCAATGATCCAGTCGGCGAAGCTCGCGAGACGGATACGCCATCCGGCGTTGGTACGTGGATGTTCTGTGCCTATCCCCTCGGCAACTCGCCGGAGATCCGTGCTGGCCCGGTCGAGGGCGATGCCCGGTCCCAGGCGGCCGATCACCGTGAGATCGTGCTCGTCGCGATCGCGCGCGGGGTCGAGCACCAGCGGCACCCATAGCTCCGCGGGATTCGGGAAGGCGAAGCTGTCGGGCATGATGCCGACCACGGTGTAGATTCGATCGTCGAGCGTGACGTCACGACCCACGAGCGCTGGGTCCGACCCGAAGCGACGCGCCCAGAGATCGTGCCCGATCAGCGCGACACGATTGTCGCCGCCCGGCCGATCCTCAGTCGTGGTAAACGCGCGGCCGAGCGCGGGAGCTACGCCGAGGAGGGGGAAGAGACTCGACGTAACGGCGGCACTCTGGATTCGCACCGGTTCGCACGCGGTCGCGTTCGGCGCGCAGCCGTCGGTGAGCACGAGGCTGCGCTTCGTGTCGCTGAACGCGGCCATCTCCAGAAAAGAGCGATTCCTCTCTCGCAGGTCGAGATACGTCGCGTCGGACGTCAGAAAGTCGCCGCCGTGCGGGTTCACTTCCCAGACGCGTACCAGGCGATCGGGGTCGTGGAACGGAAGTGGACGCAGGACCACCGCGTTCACGATGCCGAAGATCGTCGTCGTCGCGCCGATCCCGAGCGCGAGGGTGAGTACGGCCACCGCAGTGAAGCCGGGGCTCCGTCGCAGCGCCCGAAGAGCGTGACGGGCATCCTGCAGCACGTTCTCGATCATCCGACCCTCCGATGGGCGTGAGCCACGTCGAGCGTGATCATAGTCTCGCTACTCGCTTCGCAGAGCGATCGCGGGATCCACCCCGGCTGCCCGGCGCGCCGGAATCCAGTTCGCCAATAGCGCTACCGCGGCAAGCACGATCGCCACACCCATGAACGTGAGCGGATCGGTTGCGCTAACGCCGTAGAGGAGCCTGGAGAGCACGCCCGTGAGCGCGAGCGCCCCAGCGAGGCCCGCCCCTAACCCCACGATCGCCGGTCGCATCCCGCGCACTACCACCTCGCGCAGTACCTGCGTTCCTCGCGCGCCGAGCGCCATCCGCACGCCGATCTCATGGGTGCGCTGCCCCACAACGTACGACATCACACCGTAGATCCCAATCGCCGCGAGCACCAGCGCGCAGAGCGCGAAGGCACCCAGGAGCAGCATGTAGAAGCGGGGTTGGGCGACCGAGTCGCCCATGAGCTGATCTATCGTGCGCGCCTGGTATATGGGAACGTTGGGGTCGATGGCGCGGAGTCGTTCCCGGATGGAGCTCAGAAGCGCTTCGCTGTTGGGCGAGGCCGTGCGCACGGCGATGCT
>DASSOX010000046.1:0-8325 GCA_035700125.1 Gemmatimonadaceae bacterium | reverse complement strand
GCACAAGGAGCCGGGCTACCAAGCGCAAGGAACAGAAAAGAAAAAGGGGGAACTGCTCCCTCGCCTCAGTTCTGCCCAGGTGGGCAGGACTCAAAGTGCGGGAGCAGTTCCCCAAAGACCCTTGTTCGAGATCTCGGCCCTATGCCTTTTCTCTGAAGTACGAGATCCAGGCCCTACGGCCTTTCTCCGCGTTCTCCGCGGTCCTCCGCGCTCTCCGCGATTTCAGTTCACCGAGCGGAACCCCGCACCCGAGCTGCAGCCAATCTCAGGATCGCGATACCAGCCGCCGAGAACAGTTCCCCTGTTGTTGCTGTCAAGGAAGCGCGGACCCTCAATGCAGCTGGTCAGTTGCGTCGGACCTCGGCACTGAGGGTATCGCTCTCTCGCATGACGACGCTTTCGAGGCGCGCACGCGAGCCGAGCGCTGCCTGGATGCGATCGAAGAGGAAGCGGGCGAGCACTTCGCAGCTCGGGACCAGGCCGCCGTCACGGAACTCGGCGACATCGAGGTTGATGCGGCGGCCGTCGAAGCGGTCGCGCACCTCGCGGCGGAGAACCGCATCGAGCTCCGCGAGGTCCATCAGCATTCCGCTCGGCCCATCTACGGAGCCGGTCACTGTGACGTCGCAGAGGTAGTCGTGGCTGTGAAACTCCGGCTTCGCGGCATCCCCGAAGACGCGTGCGTTCTCCTCGGGAGACCAGTCCTCCCGGTAGTACCGGTGCTCGGCGGTGAAGCCGATGCGTCGAGTGAGGTAGGCGCGGAGCGCCGCCTCAGGCCCGGTCTTCGCCACTCTCCGGAGTGGGAGTGTCGGGCGGCTCGTACGAGGTACCCTGCTCGATGGCGCGCTGTACGTCGTGCGTGCCGTAGAGGTCCGCCTCGAGATCGTCCTCCTCACGCAGCGCGGCGGGGTCGGTCGTCATGTCCGCGTCGCCTCCGAGCTGATCTTCGCCGCGCGCCTGCGCATCAGCTACTGCGTCGTCGGCTGCCTCGGGCTGCTCGTCGCGGTGCACCTCATCCACGACGAGATCGTTCGTGTAGCTCGTGAGGCCGATGACATCCGAGAGAATGTGGTCGGCGATCTCCCTCTCCGAGATCGTGCCAACTCGCCCGGAGAGCTGCACCTCGCCGCTCTTCACCCGTACGAGGATGTTGTCGGCGTCGATCGTGTCGTAGTCGTCGAGCTGCGCGCGGACGAGCTCCTGCAGCTCCTGGTCGCTAAGGTCGTCGAGGTTGAAGGTGTCCTCGTAATCGTCCGCCATAAGTCGCTCCTGCGTCTAACGAGAGAACATGTAAGAGATTCCGAGCGTCAACACCCGGTGGTGCGTCCACTGGTTGTCCCCGGCCGTCGTCGACAGGATCGGAGTTCCCGAACCGATGACGGGAGACCTGAAGTAGGACGACGGGTACGAGAGCTGGAACATGTTATCGGACAGCTCCAGCCGCGCGGAGATGTTCCCCTCCGGGACGAACCTGATCGCGGCCCGGAAGTTGAGTGCAAAGGGAGTGCCCACCTTGAAGCCGCCAACGTCGGGGGTATTGCTCCCGCTCACCACGCCGAGGCCCGCCCCCACCACCGGCACGAAGCGATGGTAGCTCTTCTGGCCGGTGAGATTGAGAGCGAACCCCACGTCAGCCATGTACAGACCGAACGACTGCTCCCCGAGCCGGCGCTCCTCGTCGACCTTCGTGGGATCCTTCACCATCCGCGACGTCGCGACGCGCGCCACGTGCGCCACCGCTTCCACCGGGCCGCCCAGGCGGATGGAGTAGCGCGCGCCGATCACGGGGCCACCGGTGGGTCCCACGCCCGCCTTGCCGATGGCGCCCTGATACGTCCCGCCGAAGAGTGTGATCTCCTGCTTGAACGGGATGTCGTGGTAGGGGCTCTCCGACGGCCGATGCCCCACCTGCGCGGCGGCGGGCGCGGCAACCAGCGCCAGGAGGATTGTCAGTGCCGAAAGCTTCACTGGCGCGCTCCGATCTCTCTGAGGTCGATCCCGGTCATCTCGCCGGGCCGTTCCACGCCGAGCATGGCGAGGAGTGTAGGTCCCACATCCCGCAGCGCGCCGCCGCCCCGAAGCGGACGGTCGCCATCTGGATCGACGATGACCAGGGGAACAGGGTTCGTGGTGTGCGCGGTATGCGGCCCGCCGGTCTCGGGGTCTATCATCATCTCGCAGTTGCCGTGGTCCGCCGTGACTATCACGCGCGCTTCGGCTTCCTGCGCGGTCTTCAGCACGCGCGACAGGCACGCGTCCACCGTCTCCACGGCCTTGATCGCCGCCGGGATCACTCCGGTGTGCCCCACCATGTCGCCGTTGGCGTAGTTGCACAGGATGAAATCGTGGTCGCGATCGCTGATCGCCCGGCAGAGCACGTCGGTCACGCCCGGGGCGCTCATCTCCGGTTTGAGATCGTACGTCGCCACCTTCGGGCTCGGCACGAGCTCGCGCACCTCGCCCCGGTAGGGCACCTCGTAGCCACCGTTGAAGAAATACGTGACGTGCGCGTACTTCTCCGTCTCGGCGGTGCGGAACTGCGTCATGTCGTTCGTCGAGAGCACCTCGGCCACTATCCGCGCGAGCGTGAAGGGCGCGAAGGCAACCGGCACGGTGAAGGTCTCGTCGTACATCGTCATGCTGACGGCGCTTATCTGCGGACGACGGCCGGTGTCGAATTCGTCGAAGGCTGGCTGAGTGAGCGCGCGCACTATCTGCCGCATGCGATCCGCGCGGAAGTTGAAGAAGATCACTCCGTCGCCATCGTGGACGGGCGCCACCGGCTCTCCGTCGCGCACCATGACCACCGGCGGGATGAACTCGTCGGTCTGCCCACGCTCGTACGCGTAGCGGATGGCCGCCAGCGGGTCCGTCGCCGTCGGTCCCACGCCGTGCACCATCGCATCGTACCAGAGCTTCGTGCGGTCCCAGCGCTTGTCGCGGTCCATACCGAAGTATCTGCCACCCAGCGACGCCACCGCGGCGCGACCGTTGGCGTACTCGATCGTCTGCTCCATGAAGCCGAGCGCGGAGTGCGGGAGCGTGTCGCGACCGTCTGTCAGGAGGTGGAGCGCCACACGCGGCATGCGCTGACGCTCGGCGAGGTCTATCAGGGCGAAGAGATGGCGATCCACGGCGTGCACGCCGCCGTTGCCGAGGAGCCCCATGAGATGCAGCGTGCCGCCGCTCTCGCGCACCCGCTTGCAGAGATTCAGGAATGCCTCGTTCTCGAAGAACGATCCGTCGGCAATCGCGTCGTCTATCCGCACCAGGTCTTGTGGGACGACGCGACCGGCACCAAGGTTGAGATGTCCGACCTCGCTGTTGCCCATCTGGCCGCAAGGGAGACCCACGGCCAGGCCCGAGGCCTCGAGGAGCGTGTGCGGGTGGCGCGCGATGAGCTTGTCCCAGGTGGGCGTGGACGCCATCGCGATGGCGTTGCCTTCGCTCTCGGCGCGATAACCCCAGCCGTCGAGGACCAGCAGTACCACAGACCGTTTTCCACTTCTCGGCATCTTTGACCCGCCTGAACGTGCGATACCTTACCCTTCGGCGCCCCGCGCGCCGACCACAATGTATTCGCCCTCACACCCGCCATCCAGCGATGCGCCTCCTTCCGCTGCTCTCGCTAGCCCTCTTTTTCCCGGTCGCCGCGAGCGCGCAGACGGCGCTCAGGAGCAACGCGCATCTTCGCGCTACGCCCGACGGTGTCCTCATAGCAACGCTCCAGAATGGAGCAGCGGTAGACGTAGGAAAGACGAGCGGTGACTGGACGCGCGTTACCGTGGAGGGGTACGTGTACAAGACCGGAATCGGGGGGAAGCGCGACACCTTCCGCATCTCCGCCGCGTCGGACGGGGTGCTGCTTCGCGCCAGCGCGAGCCCGAGCGGGAAGCAGCTCGGGAGCATGAGGGAAGGGATGGGGCTCGTACGCATAGGGCGCCAGGGCGACTGGGTGAAGGTGCGGCGCACAGCGTGGGTGCACAGTTCCCTGATAGCGAAGGAGCGCACGCTGGCGAACGCGCGGAAGGGTGAGAGCCCCGGAGCAACGAAACCCCGGCCGCCGGCTGCACCCGGCGACGCGTCGCCGTCGGACGATGCGACTGGCGACTCCACCAGTACCGAGCACGGCGAGGTGGATGACGCGAGCGACTCGACGGGGGGAGCGGGCGGCGCCGCGAGCACGATGGTGGCGCACCGTGCCACCGAGCTGCGCCTCGCGCCCGGAGGGAAGCGGGTGGCAGCGCTGGACTCCAGCGCCGGCGTCGCGGTGCTGGCTCGCGAGCGCGGGTGGACCCTGGTGCGCGTGGAAGGCTGGGTCCCCGACAGTGTCCTCGTCCCCGAAGCGGGGAGCGTGCTGACGGCGATCAGCGCCGCCGACCTGCGCGCCGAACCAGACAGGTACGCCGGGCAGACGGTCCGGTGGGAAGTCCAGAAGATCGCCCTGCAGACCGCCGATCCGCTGCGCAAGGGACTCGCACCAGACGAGCCATACCTCCTCGCGCGCGGGCCAGGCGACGAGCACTCGCTCCTCTATCTCGCGCTCCCTCGCTCACTGGTGGATCAGGCGAAGCGCATCGAGCCGCTGGCGCGCCTCGTGGTGACGGCGCGCGTGCGCGCGGGACGAAGTGAGCCCTCCGGTGTACCACTGCTCGACGTTCTGAGCATAGCGGAGAGATGAACGGACCTGCGAAGTAGATGAATCTGAAGGAGTTTCTGCGACGGCACGCACGATTCGCGTGGGTGCTGGGCGGCGTCATCGTGCTGACGCTGATCTTCGACGGTCTCGTGCTGCAGCGCCGCGCGCGCTATCAGAGCGAGACCGAACGGCTGCGCGCCGGCATGAGCGACTTCGAGCGCGCGCGGACCGACGCCATCCTCGGCTCGCACGACAAGCGCTTCGGAATGATGATGGAGCTCCTCCGCCGCCAGGCGAAGGGCGACAAGGAAATCCATCTCGCCATCTCGGTGGACAGCTCGCGCATGTATCTCGAGCGCGAGGGAGCGCTCCTGAGAACGATCCCGGTGGAAGTGGGTCCCGAGCGGCGGATCGGGATCGCGCCCGACACCGTGCGGCTCGCCGTTCCACGCGGCACGCGCTCGGTGCAGGCCATCCTCGGTCCGAAGGATGTGTGGGAGGTGCCCGGGTGGGTGTACGCGGACCGCGGCCTCACCCCGCCCGAGGAGTCGCGCCTCGCTGGCGCGCTCGGTCCGCGCGCCATAATGCTCGACGGCGGCACGGTGATCTACTCGATCCCCACCGCGGGCCCGCTCAACGATTCGTCGTACGTTCTCCCCGGGAGCATCCGCGCGAGCGCGGCCGATCTCGAGGCGATCGCGCCGAATCTGCAGAGCGGGATGGCCGTCTACTTCTACTGATACCGAGCGAAACCCGCCAAGCATGCGCTTCTCCGCATTTCGCGACGCACCCCGCTACGCCTGGGCGCTGGTTGCCCTCACGCTCGCCGTGCTGGCGGGGAGCGCGTGGCTAACGTATTCCACCGTGCAGGTCCGGTTCAGGCGCGACGTGAATCGCATCGTGTTCAACCGGAACTGGGATCTCCTCGAGCAGGTGAAGCGCCAGGCGGGGATAGTGAACGACTCCCTGCAGCAGGTGCTCGCATCGAGTCCGGCGCCGTCGGCCCAGCAGCCGTACATCGTCGTGAGCATCAGCGATCGCCGTCTCTGGTACAAGAAGGGCGATGAGACGCTCTACACCACGCGCGTCGCCGTGGGGAGCGGGAAGACGCTCGTAAAACACGGTGGCAGGAGCGAGTACAAGTTCGACACGCCGCGCGGCCGGCTCGTGGTGCAGAGCAAGGAGGCCGACCCGGTGTGGGTGCCGCCCGACTGGCACTACCTGGAGCTGGCGCGGAAGAAGGGGCTCGGCATCGTGAAGCTGACGCGCGGGCAGGACATCTCCACGCCCGACGGCGCGGTGGTGACGGTGAGCGGGAACGACGTCGTGAAGCGTTTCCCGGATGGGCGCGAGGTACCGTACGGCCTGGGGGAGGAGGGGAAGGAGATCGTCGCGGGCGGCAACGTGATCGTTCCTCCCTTCGGAACGAACCAGCGGAAGTACGCCGGAGTGCTCGGGACGCATCGCCTCAACCTCGGCGACGGCTACGCGCTGCACGGCACCAACGTGCCCAGCTCCATCGGCCACGCCGTGAGCCACGGCTGCGTGCGACTCCGCAACGAGGATATCGACTACCTGTACAGCATGGTCGCCACCGGCACCCCCGTCTACATCTACTGAGCCGAACCGATGGGGTCGCACTCCTTCGAGCGCATAGGCGCTCGAGGGAGTGCGACCCCTTCGGTTCACCCGACGACGGCATACCCGCTTGCACGGGAATGATAGAGGAAGCGATCTCACGGCTCGGCTCTGTAGACCTCGCTTGACCAACTGGTCAGTCAGAACCGCCGAACAAATGAGGCGGCCGTTCCCACCCGGAACGGCCGCCGCTTAGCTTCTTCCCGGGCCCGACGCGGGGCCAGCGCCGGAAACGAGTCGACACTCGACTTCCAAGGGCGCGTGCGGCACGTCTTACGCAGAACCGCCGTCGGGCACGCTCCGTGGATGAGCGCGCCATAGATGATCTGGAATAAGGAGACGTCTGTGAATCACACGGAGGACGGCGAGCCCGCTGGGCGTGCCAGACGCCCGTTGCGCAGAAGGATCGCGCGCGGAGCCTTCACGTGCGCCACCGTGGCTTCGGCAGTGGCGTTCATTTCGGCGTATCAGCCACCGCGCAGCTTCGAGCGCGCACCCTTCGCCCCCGACAGCGCCTTCGGCGACGTACTCCCAGCGCTGCGTGTGGATCCGCTGCCGGTCGGCTTTAGCGGCGCGGTGCGGATGGCCTTCGCGCTCCCCGGCGCGCGCGTGGCGCAGCCGGTCGAAGTACATGTCACCGGGCGACCGGTAGCGAGTCTCGCCTACACCTGGGAAGCCGTGGACAGCACAGTGCCCGTGGCGCCGCTCCGGGCGCTCACGGGCGACTCGCTCATCACCCCCACCAGGCCGGGACTCTATCGCCTCGCACTCGTGGGTGATGGGCTGAGTCGCGTGGTCGAGAGCCTCACGCTCGCGGTGCTCGTCCCCTTCGATCAGAAAAAGGGCTCCACGCTCGACGGTTATCGCATCGGAACGTATCTCGGTGAGCGGCGGGGGAGTGTCGATGATCGTCTCCCGATCGGGTTCGTACGCGTGACGGAAGACGACGTGGATCTCCCGATGAGCGAGCATCTCCGCCTCGGCGATCTGCTGACGCACGATGGACAGCAGGGCTGGCCTCGCTTCATCGCTGTCAATCCGCGCATGGTAGACAAGCTGGAGCTCGTGATGGCGCGCATCGCCGGTGGCCTCCACAAGTCCGACGTGGACCTCGTGGTGAACGTGCACTCGGGGTACAGGACGCCGGCGCACAACCGCCGCGTCCCACTCGCGGCTACCGACAGCCGCCACCAGTACGGCGACGCGGTAGATGTAGCCATAGACGCGAACGGCGACGGGAGGATCAACGCGCGCGATGCACGCCTGGTGGCCGCGGCGGTGGATTCGGTGGAGGCGCAGTTCCCGGACCTGATCGGGGGGGTGGGGGTGTACACGAGTTCGCGTTATCATCAGCCTTATGTTCATATAGACGTGCGCGGAAACCGGGTGCGCTGGCGTGGCTGACGATGACCGAGCGAGGATGGGACGATGAACGAGTCGTTGCGCGATCGAATTCTCCGGAGGCTCGACACCCTTTCGGATGAGCGTGGTTACCAGGTCCTCGACTACGTCGAGTTTCTGGAGTCGAAGTACGCTGACAAGACGGCCCAGGTACCGAACCTGTTCCAGCGGTTCACCGAAGGAGTGGAAGACAGTCTTCGGGCGGGTCGCGTCTCGGCCAGCTCGATCGCCGAGACGATGGGATTGTTGAACAAGGCGATGGGCGTACTCTCGGGCGTCGCGGCCGCCGGGAAATCGGTCGCCAGCGACGTGATGGGCGCGGCCAGCCGCGCCGGCTCGTCCAACCCGCCCGGGTCTGCGGCGGGATCCTCTTCTGCGGATGCATCTTCCACGGCATCCTCGTCGCACGACGCGGCTCCCGCGCGGCAGACTCCCCCTTCGCCCCCGCATTACACGCCGCCGCCTCCGCCGCCCGGTCCGCCGCCGCATTCACCTCCGTCGCCGCCCGCCGGACCGCCTCCCGCGCATGGTGAGCAGCGCGGAAGTTGGCCCCCCGACGTTCCTCCAGGATTCGGCGAATAATGGCGTCGTCCCGCGACAAGGGCGCGCCGCGCGTCCCGGCCCGCCGCAGGAAGAACGCGGCGGCC
>DASSOX010000045.1:0-29734 GCA_035700125.1 Gemmatimonadaceae bacterium | reverse complement strand
TACACCGTGCCGAACTCGGCGAACCGCAGAGGGAGATCGCGGTACGAGCGCTGGTGTGCCTGGTAGATGCAGATGTGCCCGGGGCAGTTCATCGGCTTCGGGCGATAGTTGGAGCCCTCCACCTCGATCGGCCCGAACATCGACTCCTTGAACGTGATGAGGTGTCCCGAGATCTCGAAGAGCTTCTCGCTCACCACGTGCGGCGTGTACACCAGTTCGTAGCCGTGTCGCAGGATGAGATCGCGCTCGAAGTTCTCGATCTCGTTGCGGATGATCGAGCCGCGCGGGTGCCAGAGGATGAGGCCGGGCCCCACGCGCTGATCGGTGGAATAGAGGTCGAGCTCCTTCCCCAGCGTGCGGTGATCGCGCCGCTTCGCCTCCTCCAGGCGGCGCATGTACGCCTCGAGGTCGTCCTTGTTGAACCACGCCGTGCCGTAGATGCGCTGGAGCTGCTGCCGTCGCTCGTCGCCGCGCCAGTAGGCGGGCGCGGTGTGCATCAGGCGGAAATGCTTGATGCGCGACGTGTCGGGCACGTGCGGGCCGCGGCAGAGATCAACGAAGGGACCGTCGGTGTAGACCGAGATCACCTCATCTTCGCCCAACTCGGAGAGCCGCTCGAGCTTGAGCGGATCCTCCACGAAGCGGCGCTCAGCCTCGGCGCGGTCGACCTCCTCGCGCACGAACGGGTACTTCTCCGCCACCACCTTGCGCATCTCCGCCTCGAAAGCGGCCAGGTCGTCAGCAGTGAACGGCTCATCCACCTCGAAGTCGTAGTAGAAACCATCCTCGATGGAGGGTCCGAAGCCGATCTTCGCCGAGGGGCGCAGCCGGCGCACCGCGGTCGCGAGCACGTGCGCGGTGGAGTGGCGCAGCACCGAGAGCGCGTCCATGTCGCGTTCGGTGAGAACGCGGAAGCTCCCGCTCTCGCGCAGCGGCGTCACGAGATCCTGTATCTTTCCGTTCACCTCGACGGCCAGAGCGGCACGGGCGAGACCTGCACCGATCGACGCGACGACATCGCGCGGCAGCGTGTCGTACGCCACGGTGCGGGTGGATCCATCGGGGAGCGTGAGCGTCAGCTCTTCGTGTGGTCGGTCGATCATGGCTGCGGGTCGTCTACAGGGAAGAGCGCTGGGCTGTGGCTGGTCTCGATCTTGCACCTTCTCGCCCTTCGCGCTACGGCAAGTTATCGTTACGCGATCACCTCCGCTACAGGTCAGCGTATATGTCACGAATTCGTTATCGCGACGAAAGTCCTTCCATTGGCGGCGTCATCGCCAGCATCACCGCTGGCGCGTTGGCCGGCTTCGCGGTGGGCGTCGTAGTGGCGCAGAAGATGGGTGGACTCTCCGGTATCGCGGCGCGCATCAGCCGACGCTTCCCCGACCCCGACGATGGCTCGGAGCTGCATCACGGCTACGGTGAAGACGACCTGGAAGAGATCGAGCCGGACGACGGAATGCTGCTCGAAGAGCAGGTGCTCGACGCCTTCGAGCGCGACCCCGTTCTCGCCGAGCGCGCGATAGACATCGCTTCTGTCGGCACCGGAGTGATCGAGCTCTCCGGCTGGGTGAGGAACGAAATGGAGTCGCGGAGAGCGGAATCGGTGACTCGCCGAGTGACCGGAGTAGAGGCAGTGGTCAACCGGCTTTCATCGGAGGAAGATGTGGAGACGCACCCACCCGAGCACGAAGACGAGAACCGCGAGAACGAAGACACGAACGAGCCTCTGCCAGGCGGTCAGTGGCAGGGGCAGCGCGTGGGGACTGGGCGGCGCCGGCAGGGAACGTCGGACGAGGCCGACCGCCACTCCGACCCCAAGCCCCCACTGGAGTCGCGCTGGCTCGACAAGCAGCACGCGATAGAGGAGGCGGCGGGCGACATCGAAGGGCTCGCCGAGCGACGTGCCCGGGGGAAGAAGGGCGCGGCAAAGGGAGATCGCGCGGGCGGGGCGGCCGAGGCCCCGAGCGGCGTTCCGAAGGCCGATCACGTCGCTGACCCCGAAGCGGCGCCGCCCACCCAGGAAGTGGAACGGCCGGAGAGCTGACCGGCACGACTCACAAACAGCTCGCGCTCAGGCGTCCGCGGCTCCGTTCCATCGGCCGCGGACGCTATCTTTAGGCCTACCATGCAATCGGAACTCCCCCCGCAATACGACCCGGCCGCCCACGAGCCGGAAATTTACCAGCGCTGGAAGAGCGCTGGCATCTTCACAGCGCACGCCGATCGCTCCGAGCGCGTGGGCGGCGACCGCACGCCGTTCACCATGGTCATCCCGCCGCCCAACGTCACGGCGGTGCTGCACATGGGCCATGGGCTCAACGACACAGTGCAGGACGTGCTGGTGCGCTGGCGGCGCATGGCGGGCGATGAGACGCTATGGGTCCCCGGCACCGACCACGCGGGAATCGCCACGCAGAACGTGATCGAGAAGCAGCTCACCGCCGAGGGGAGCACGCGCTTCGACCTGGGGCGCGCCGCGTTCGTACAGCGCACCGAGCGCTTCGTGAGCGATACGGGCGGCGTGATCCTCGAGCAGCTCGCCGCGATCGGTGCTTCGTGCGACTGGACGCGCACTGCGTACACGCTCTCGCCCGAGCTCTCGCGCGCGGTACGCGAGGCGTTCGTGCGGCTGTACCAGGATGGGCTGATCTACAAGGGGCACCGCGTGATCCACTGGTGTCCTCGCTGCCTCACGTCGCTCAGCGATGAGGAAGCCGAATTCGAGGAGAGCGCGGGGAAGCTCTATCACATCGCCTATCCCGTGGTGGGCGAGGAAGGCCGCACGCTCATCGTGGCGACCACGCGTCCCGAGACGATGCTCGGTGACGTGGCGCTGGCGGTGCACCCGGGCGACGAGCGCTATGCAGGGATGGTCGGGAAGCGAGTGTTCCTCCCCATCGCGAACATCGAGATCCCGGTGATCGCGGACGAATACGTGGATCCGTCGTTCGGTACCGGCGTGGTGAAGATCACTCCCGCGCACGACGCCAACGACTTCGAGGTCGGGCTGCGCCACTCGCTCGCGATGCCGGTGGTCATAGACGCAACGGCACACATGGCGGAGGTGACCGATGCCTCGGGCCGCGTGCCGGCAGAGCTGCGCGGCGTGGATCGCTTCGCGGCGCGCGATCGCATCGTGGAGATGTTGAAGGAGTCGGGACTCCTCGTGAAAGTGGAACCGCACCAGCATTCGGTGCGGCACTGCTATCGCTGCGGCACGGTGGTGGAGCCGCGTCTTTCCGACCAGTGGTTCGTGAAGATGGCGCCGCTGGCGAAACCCGCGCTCCAGGCGGTGCGCGACGGGACGATTCGCCTGGTCCCGGAGCGGTGGGAGGGTGTGTACGTCCACTGGATGGAGAACATCCGCGACTGGAACATCTCGCGGCAGCTCTGGTGGGGACACCGTATCCCGGTGTGGTACTGCGACGCATGCGGCGGCGAGCCGATGGTCAGTCGCGAAGACATCACCGAGTGCCCGAAGTGCGGCGGCGCGGTGCGCCAGGACGAGGACGTGCTCGACACCTGGTTCTCGAGCTGGCTCTGGCCACTCTCCACGCTCGGCTGGCCGAACGAGGATTCGGCAGACCTGCGCGCCTTCTACCCGACCGACGTGCTGGTGACCGCGCCGGAGATTCTTTTCTTCTGGGTGGCACGCATGATCATGTCCGGCTACTACTTCGCCGGTCGCGCGCCCTTTCACACCGTGCTGCTGCACGGTACCGTGCGCGACATGGAGCATCGCAAGATGTCCAAGTCGCTCGGTAACGGCATCGATCCGCTCGACGTGGTGCGGCTGTACGGCGCGGATGCGCTCCGCTTCACGGTAATCTCGGGGATGGGACTCGGCACCGATGTCATGCTCGACCCATCCAACCTGGAGCAGTCGTTCGCGCCGGGACGCAACTTCGCCACGAAGCTCTGGAACATCGGCCGCTTTCTGCTATCGAACATCGGCGACGCGAAGGTCGCGAGCGTTGCCGACATCGCGCCCGACCGGCTGCTGCGAGCCGACCAGTGGATCCTCGAGCGGCTCGACCAGGCGATCGCCGAATGCGACGCTGCGCTCGGCCGCGCGCGTCCCGCGGACGGGGAACGCTGGAGGAGCGAAGAACTGCACGCAGGACTTCGCCTGAACGATTACGCGGAGAGCGCGCGGCGCTTCGTCTGGAATGAAGTGGCCGACTGGTACGTGGAGAGCGTGAAGCCTCGCATGTCGGGCGGCGGGAGCGACGGCGAGGTGGCGCGCGCGGTCCTGGCGCACGTCTTCGACTCGGCGCTTCGGCTGCTGCATCCGGTCGTGCCCTTCATCACGGAGACGCTCTGGCAGCGCCTTCCCGGACGTGAGGAAGGCGAGTTCCTCGCTCGCGCCGAGTGGCCGCGCAGACGCGGGGACGTCGCAGACGACACGCGCGGCGCCGCAGCCGACTTCGAGCTGGTGCGCGAAGCGGTGGTGGGGATTCGTCAGGCACGCGCCGAGTACGATGTGCCGCCGGGGAAGACGGTGGACGCGGTGCTGTCCGGTGCGACGCCGCGCTCGCGCGATGTGTTCGCGCAGGAGGCAGCGGTGATCGGGCAGATGGCGCGGGCGCGCGTGGAAGCCGGCGCCGAGAAGAGCGGCGAAGGCGCGGCTGTGCATTCGCTGCTCAGCGATGGCTCGCAGCTCACGGTGCCGCTCGCTGGCGTGGTGGATCTCGAGAAGGAATGCGCGCGACTCGGTGGTGAGCTGGAGCGGCTCGAGGCGCAGCTCGACGGGCTCGCGGCGCGACTCGCCAACGAGAAGTTCGTGACTCGGGCGAAGCCCGAGGTGGTGGAAGCGGAGCGGCGCAAGCACGAGGAGTGGACGGTGCGGCGCGAGCAGCTCAGAGGCCGAGTGAAGGCACTGTGCGGCGCCTGATCGCTGCGGCCGCGCTCATCGCGGCAGCGTGCGCGCAGCCTGGCTTTCCGCCCGGCGGCCCACAGGAGAAGGTGCCCCCCAAGCTGCTTTCGGTGAAGCCCGATAGCGGCGCGGTGAACGTGCGACCCAGCGAAGTGGACTTCCAGTTCGACGAGGTGTTGAACGAACAGATTGGCGGCCAGGACCTCAAGACGCAGGTGATCATCTCGCCGCAGGCGGGCGAGCCGCGCGTCGGCTGGCACCGGACCAGGCTGAGCGTGCGCGGTCAGGATGGCTTCAGGCCCAACACGGCCTACACCATCACCATCCTCCCCGGGCTGGCCGACCTGCGCGGCAACGTGCGGAAGGAGCCGGTGGTGACGGTGTTCTCCACGGGTGCGAGCATTCCGCCGGGCAGTGTGAACGGAATCGTCTTCGACTGGGTCGCGGGCAGGCCCCTCGCCAACGCGTGGGCCCAGGTGATCTCGGCCGCCGACACTAACGTGGTGTACGTGGCGCGCGCCGACTCCGTCGGCCGCTTCGTGGTGCCGCACGTTCCGTCCGGCGCGTATACCGTGCGTGCCTTCGGCGACGCGAACAACGACCGCCTCATAGATCTGCGCGAGCCGTGGGATACCGCGGGCATCACGCTGCGCGACAGCAGCAGCGTGGAGCTGCTGGCGTTCATCCACGACACTATCGGCGCGCGCATATCGCAGGTGAGCACCACGGACTCGGTAACGCTCCGCGTGCGCTTCGACAAACCGCTCGATCCGTCGGCGCCCATCAGCGCTTCGCTCTTCGCACTGAAGGCGTCGGACTCCAGCGCGGTGCCGATAAAGCTGGCGCAGTCGGCCACTGTCTGGGACAGCACGCACGCCGCCGCTCCGCCGTCGCCGGGCGACTCCGCGGCGCGCGCCGATTCACTGCGCACCGCCGACTCCCTCCGCACCGCCAACCAGCGGCGGGGGCTGGGGAACATCGCGGCGGATACCACGCGGCGCGCTCCGGCACCCAGGCCAAGCAGGCCGAGCCCCACGACCGATGTGGTCGTGGTGACCGCCGCGCCGCTCGAGACGGGAGCGTCGTACAGGATCGAATGGCACGACGTGAAGAACCTGCTGGGGAAGCCATCCACCGGGAACTTCCTCTTCACGGTTCCGAAGCCGGGTGCGGCAGCGCCGGGCGGGCCACCGGGTGCCGTACCGCCTGCGGGGCAGCCGGCAGCGCGGCCGGACACGGCGGGCGTGCGCCCCGACACTTCGGGAGTACCGCGCGACACTTCGCGAGTACCGCGCGACACATCGCGGACGGCGCGCGACACGTCGCGCGCGGCGCCGCCAGGCAGTTCCCGGGGCGTGACCAGGCGATGAGCGACCCGCGCCGCTCGCTTCCCAGTGTGGATACGCTGCTGCGGGCGACGCCGGCGCGGGCGCTTCTCGAGCGCGCACCGCGGACTCTGGTGGTGGACGCCGTCCGCGACGCGCTCGAAAGCATCAGGCGCGAACCGGGGCGCGCGCCGGACAGCGATGCCGGGTGGGGAGCGCTCATCGAAGCCGCGCTGGCGGAGCGGGAACGCCGGTCGTTGCGTCCCGTGTTCAATGCGACGGGCGTGGTGCTGCACACCAACCTCGGTCGCGCGCCGCTTCCCGCCGCTGCGCTCGCCGCCATCGGCGAGGTCGCGACCGGATACTCCAACCTGGAGTACGACCTCGATCGAGGTACGCGCGGCAGCCGCCACACCCACTGCGCCGCTCTGCTCCGCGAAATCACCGGCGCGGAAGACGCGATGGTGGTGAACAACGGCGCGGCGGCGCTGCTGCTGGCCGTGAACACCCTCGCGCTCGGACGCGAGGTGATCGTGTCGCGCGGAGAGCTGGTGGAGATTGGCGGGAGCTTCCGCATCCCCGATGTGATGGCGCGCGGCGGGGCGGCGCTGGTGGAAGTCGGCACCACCAACCGCACGCACCTGCGCGACTACGTCGGTGCCCTCTCGCCGGCGACTGGTGCCGTCGTGAAGGTGCACCGGAGCAACTTCACCATGCAGGGCTTCGTGACCGAGGTATCGGTGGAGGCGCTTGCATCCGAGCTTGGCGCGGAGGGGCCTCCGATCATCAACGATCTCGGGAGCGGCCTGTTCGTCTCGCTGGACGAGTTGGGGCTGCGCGGCGAGCCACTGGTGTCCAACGCCGTTCGCTCCGGCGCGGCGGTGATCACGATGAGCGGCGACAAGCTGCTCGGTGGCCCTCAGGCGGGGATCGCGCTCGGAAGGCGAAGCGTGATCGACGGGATGCGCCGCAATCCACTCACGCGCGCGCTGCGGGTGGACAAGCTCACCCTCGCCGCGCTGGAGGCGACGCTCGCACTGTACCGTGATCCCGCGACTGCGATGCGAGAGATACCGGCGCTCGCCATGCTCACCGCTCCAGAGGCACGGATACGCGAGCGCGCGAGCACCTTGTGCTCACGGTTGGCGGCGGCGGGCCATCGTGCGGCCGCGGTGAGTAGCAGCGCGAGCGTCGGCGGCGGCTCCTTCCCCACCACGCGGATCCCGTCTGCGGCGGTGGCACTCGAGGGCGACGCGGAGACCATCGAGTCGCGGCTGCGTGGCGCCGCGCGCCCGGTGATCGGGAGGATAGAGGAAGGCCGCGTCCTGCTGGATCTTCGCTCGGTACCGGAGAGCGATGACGATGCGCTGACGATCGCCGTGCTCGCCGCTCTCTCGTGACGACTCCGCGCGCCACCGCGCCGCGCCCCGCCGTTTTCCTGGATCGCGACGGCACCATAAACATCGACACGCACTACCTTCGACGCCCCGAAGATGTTCAGCTCATCCTCGGCGCCCCAGAGGCGATCGCGCGACTGAATGCGGCGGGCATCCCGGTGATCGTGGTATCGAACCAGTCCGGAATAGGTCGCGGGCTACTGACGCGCGCCGAATACGAAGCGGTGCGCGCGCGAATCGATGACCGCCTCGCGCATGCCGGCGCTCGCATCGACGCCACCTACATCTGTCCGCATGCTCCATCACCCGAGAGCGGTGCCGCGCTCTGCGAGTGCCGGAAGCCGGGTACGCTGCTCTTCCGCACTGCGGCGGCGGAGCACGTGCTAGATCTTCCGCGATCGACCTTCATTGGCGACCGCTGGAGAGACGTGTCGCCGGCCCTGCAGTTCGGCGCGCGCGGCATCCTCGTCCCCTCCCCGGATACGCCTCCGGCCGATCTCGCGCGCGCACGCGCCGAGCTGCAGATGGCAGACTCGCTGGGAGCGGCTGTGGATCTCGTGCTCCTCGGTGAATGACGAAGGTTCCGCCATCGCGCGGTGACGTGTAACATCACGCGCATGATGAAACGCATCGGGGTGCTGGGATCGGGAGGCGGTTCGAATCTCGCGGCGCTGTACGACCATCTGCGCGAACTGCGCGAGAGCGGCTCGGCATCCGGCGCCGTTCCCGAGATCGTTCTCGTAGCTTCCGATCAAAAGGGAGCCGGAGCTCTGGAGCGCGCCCGGAAGTGGGGGGTCGAAGCCGCGGTGCTCCCGGATCGCGGAGCGAACGCTCGGCAGCTCGAGAACCTGCTCCGCGAGCATCGCGTGGATCTCATCGTCCTCGCCGGCTACCTCCGGATGGTGCCGCGCTCCGTGATCGGCGCATACCACGGGCGGATCATCAACATCCATCCGGCGCTCCTCCCCGCCTTCGGCGGCGCGGGGATGTACGGGAAGCGCGTGCACAGCGCGGTCATCGAGCACGGAGCGCGCGTGAGCGGTGCGACCGTGCACTTCGTGGACGAAGAGTACGACCGCGGCCCCATAATCGCGCAGTGGCCAGTCCCGGTTCTCCGCGGCGACACAGCCGAAGCTCTCGCTGCTCGCGTGCTGCGCGTGGAGCATCTCCTTCTCCCACGCGCGGCGTGCGCGGTGGCTGCGGGGAGCATCCGACTCGACGAGAATGGACGAATATCCCACCCACCAACCGTCACGCATTCCCCCGAGCTGGCCTTCAACCTCCAACCGGAGAGCGATGAGACGATCGTCGAAGGAATCGACCGTGTGCTCACTGATGTCTGACTCGGCGGTGCGCCTCGCGCTGTCGGCCCTCGCGCTGTGCACGGCCATCGCAACCAGCGCTCCAGCCCAGGGCCCGGTCGCGGCTCCGGACGACGTAACCCTCGACGCGATCGGATCGTGGATCGCGCTCCAGGCGCAGCCGGGGCGCGAGCTCCTGGCCGCCGAGACGATCTCGCGCTCGCTCCCCGGCTGGAAGCGCGACTCGATCGGCAACCTGGTTTTGTCGCGCGGGAGCGGACGGCCGCTCCGAGTAGTGGCGTGCGGACTCGACGAAGCCGGCTACGCCGTGAGCGCGATAACGGACGACGGCTATCTCCGGCTGCATTACGCCGGCAACGCCCGTCGCGATCCGCTCTGGGATCAGTTCCACCAGGGGCAGAGGATCCTCGTGCACACGAAGAGCGGCGCCGTACCGGGAGTGATCGGAGTGCCGAGCACGCACCTCCGCCGCGGTCAGCCTGGTGCGGAGGCGCCCGTGCACATCGGCGACCTCTGGGTGGACGTCGGAGCGCACGACAGCGCGGAAGTGCACGCACTGGGAATCGAGATGCTCGACCCCGTCGCGCGCGACTGGCCGCTCTGGAAGTACGGCTCGTACGTGGCCGGGCCGGCGGCGGCCGATCGCGCCGGGTGCGCGGCGGTAGCCGGTGCCGCGCGCTCCGCGCCGCAGCGCGGCCGCACGATCTTCGTGATATCCGCGCAGAGCTCGTTTCGCTGGACAGGACTTAGCGGAGTGCTCGCGCCGCTCGGCGAGGTGGACACACTGGTCATCGCGGCGAGTCGGGTGATCCCGCGAGGCGTGGTGGCGCGCCTCGATTCGCTCGCGGGCGAACGACCCTTCACGCGCGCACTCATCGATCCACCCTTCCAGATGGTTCCGGGCGTGACGGTCCGCGCCACCGTTGCACTCGCTCCGCGATCCCTCTTCGACGGAACTCTCGTGGAGAGCGTGCGCCCGGAGGATGCCCGGCGTTACGCCGCTGCCATCGCCGCGGCGGCCGGTGTGCGCCCATCGCGGAGCGCCGCCCTCCCTCTCCCGCCCCTCTCCACCGCAGCCGAGCAGTCGCGCGCTCGCGACGACTCGCTCGCCACAACGGCTCGGCTCCTCTCCATACTCACGGAGACCTACGGAGTTTCGGGCCACGAGACACCAGTACGCGAGAAGATCCTCGCCGCTCTTCCCGCGTGGGCGCAGGCGCGTGCCACCACCGACAGCGCCGGGAATCTCATCCTCGCGCTCGGCCCCGACCGCGACACCGTGGCGTTCGTGGCGCACATGGATGAAGTGGGCTTCGATGTCTCGTCCATCGCGCCCGACGGTACAGTGTCGCTCCGCCGACGCGGTGGCTTCTATCTGTCGCTCTGGGAGGGGCAGACGGCCATCCTCCACGTGGAGCGCAACGGCCACACGTCGCAGATTCGCGGCATTTTCGTTCCACGCGACACGGTCACCACGCGACAGCCACGCGAGCTGGTAGCGTGGTTCGGGATGGATTCGGCGGCACTGGCGGCACGGGGCGTCACGAAGGGAACCAGCGTGACGAGTTACAAGACGGCCGCACGCCTGGGGCGCACCCGCTTCACCGCGCGCTCGATAGACGACCGCGCCGGCTGCACGGCGCTCATCGAGGCGGTACGCGCTCTCCACCCCGAAGCTCTCACGCGCAAGGTGATCTTCGCCTGGGTGGTGCGCGAGGAAATCGGGCTCGAGGGCGCGGCAGCACTCGCATCGTCGCTGCGCGGCAGCGTCGTACGCGTGTACGCGGTGGATACGTTCGTCTCTTCCGACTCGCCGCTCGATGATCACCGCTTCGCCTTCGCGCCGATCGGCGCCGGCCCGGTGGCCCGCGCGCTCGACAACTCGAGCGCCACTCCGCGCTCCGAAGTGGAGCGCGTCCGCGCGGCCGCCGGAGCGGCGGGAGTACCGGTCCAGGTGGGCACCACCAACGGCGGAAACGACGGGAGCGAGTTCGTGCGCTACGGCGTACGTGACGTCCCGATCTCCTGGCCGCTACGTTACTCTCATTCGCCCGCCGAAGTGGTGGATCTGGCGGACATCGCGCAGCTCGGACGGCTGGTCGCCGCGCTCGCGCTACACTGATCACGCAATCACTCCAGACATAGGAGGATCTACATACACATGCCACGCGCCCTGCTCTCCGTCTCCGACAAGTCCGGCCTGGTAGACTTCGCCCGCGGGCTCTCCGAGCTCGGCTGGGAGCTCCTCTCCACCGGCGGCACCGCGCGCGCGCTGCGCGACGAGGGGCTCGATCCGACGGACGTGGGCGCCGTGACGGGAGTGCCCGAGATGCTCGATGGCCGCGTGAAGACGCTGCACCCCGCCATCCACGGCGCCCTCCTCGCGCGCCGCGATCTGCCCGAGCACATGGCTACGCTGGCGGAGCACGGGATCACGCCCATCGATCTCGTCGCGGTCAACCTCTATCCCTTCCGCGAGACCGCCGCTCGCTCGGGCGTTTCGCCGGAGGAAGTGATAGAGAACATCGACATCGGTGGACCATCGATGCTGCGCTCGGCCGCGAAGAACTTCGACTCCGTGTACGTGATAGTCGATCCGGCCGACTACGGCCGCGTGCTCGACGCGCTCCGCGCCGGCGACGACGACCACGATCTCCGACGCGTGCTCGCCGAGAAGACCTTCGCGCACACGTCGGCGTACGACGCGGCAATCACATCGTGGTTCGCGTCGAACGCCTCGGAGCTCTTCCCCGACCGGATGGTGATCTCGCTCGAGCTGGCGCAACGACTCCGCTACGGCGAGAACCCGGACCAGCGCGCCGCGTTCTACACCGAGCACAGAGGGAGCGGGCTCGCCGGCCTCCGCCAGCACGGCGGGAAGGAGCTGAGCTTCAACAACCTTCTCGACCTCGAGGGCGCGCTCACCGCCACCGACGCCTTCGGCGATCGCCCCTGCTGCGCCATCATCAAGCACACGACGCCCTGCGGCCTCGCCGCGGCGGACAACCCGCTCGAGGCATACCAGAAGGCGCTGGCGTGCGACCCCGTGTCGGCCTTCGGCTCGGTGATCTCCATCAACGTCCCGGTGGACGAGCCCACCGCCGAGGCGATCTCGAGTCTCTTCGTCGAATGCCTGGTCGCTCCCGAGTTCGAGCCGGGCGCGATCGAGATCCTCGGCCGCAAGAAGAATCTGCGCGTCCTCGAGGGACGGGCGCGCTGGGCTGGCGGCGCCCTCGACATGAAGCGCGTCCGCGGCGGCTTCCTCGCCGAGGAGCGGAGCATCGTGGACACCGACAACACCCGCTGGGAAGTGATGACCGAGCGCGCCCCCACCGACGCCGAGACGGCCGACCTGAACTTCGCCTGGCGCGCAGTGGCCAGCGTCAAATCGAATGCGATCGTCCTCGTCCGCGGCGGCGCCACGATCGGCATTGGCGCCGGCCAGATGTCGCGCGTGGACGCCGCTTTCCTCGCCGTCCACAAAGCCACCGGCGCGGGCCACGAAACCGCCGGCTCCGTCCTCGGTTCCGATGCCTTCTTCCCCTTCCGCGATGGCGTCGACCAGGCCGCCGAAGCAGGTGTCACCGCGATCGTCCAACCCGGTGGCTCCGTCCGCGACCAGGAGGTGATCGCCGCCGCCAACGAGCGTGGCATCGCGATGGTATTTACGGGGAAGAGGCTATTCAGACACTGAAGCAGTAATAAGGGACAGGGACTACAAGGGTTCAGGAGGCAGGGTTCAGGGTTCAGGAACTACCTACACAACTGTCATCCCCGCGAAAGCGGGGACCCATGTTCGGCCGGGTAAAATGGACTCCCGCTTACGCGGGAATGACTACGAGCCCGCTTGCAAAGAGGATGACGGCCTTGTGAGGCAGTTCCTGTTGCCCGTTCCGTGTCACTTGCTCTCTTTCTTCTTTTCCTCTCCCTTCCCCCCTCCCCCACCCCCCGCCATCTTTTCCCGTCTATGGCGCTCAACAACAGCACAGAGCTCGACTACAGGCCGTCGTATCTGGCAGCGACGATCACCGCTGCCGTAATCTTCGTTCTGTACCTCGTGACCCTCTCGCCGTCGACGGCGATGTGGGACACCAGCGAGTACATCGCGGCGGCGTACGTGGTGGGACTTCCGCACCCGCCTGGGAATCCGCTCTTCGTCCTCCTCGGACGAGTTTTCGCAATCCTGCCGCTCGGCGGGTTGAGCGTGGCGGTCAAGATCAACATCCTCGCGGCGCTCACCAGCGCGGTCGCGGCCGGAATGTGGTTCCTCGTCGCCGAGCGGGTGCTGGTGTCGTGGCTCCCCGAGCGCTGGCAGCGCATCGTCGGTGGAGTCGTCGCCACGGTCATCGGCGCCACCGCGTTCACGGTATGGAACCAGTCGGTGGTGAACGAGAAGGTCTACACCGTCTCGCTCATGGGGCTGGCGATCATCTCGTGGCTCACGGTTCGATGGTCGGATGATCCCGAGGGCCCGGGAGCGGATCGCACCCTCATCCTGATCGCCTACCTCCTCGGCCTCGGGAACGCGAACCACATGATGGGGCTCCTCGCACTCCCCGCCGTGGTGGTCGCGGTGCTCGTGCGGCGCCCCGACACGCTGCTCCGCTGGCAGCTCCTGCTTGTCCTGTTTGGTGTCTTCCTCCTGGGTAACACGCCATTCCTCACGCAGCCAATCCGCGCCGCGCACTACCCGCCGATCAACGAGGGCGAGCCCACTACCTGGACCGCCTTCTGGTACAACTTCAACCGCGGGCAGTACGGGAAGCCATCGGTCTTCGACCGGCAGGCGCCCTTCGTGGGGCAGATCGGGATGTACTGGCTGTACTTCAGCTGGCAGTGGTTCCGAGACATGACCGGCGATTGGCCGCGGCTGCAGTCGCTGCTGGCCGCGGTGTTCATGGTGCTCGGACTCCTGGGCGGCTGGGTGCACTTCAAGCGCGACCGTCGTTCGTTCTGGTACTTCGGAACGTTCATGCTGACGCTCACGCTTCTGCTCATCTGGTACCTGAACTTCAAGTACGGCCACAGCCAGTGCACGGCGATGGGAAATCCGCCAGGCGTCCCCTGCGAGGTGCGCGACCGCGACTACTTCTTCATCGTGAGCTTCTCCGCGTGGGGAGTGTGGGCGGGACTGGGGCTCGTGTACCTCTGGGAGGAGCTGGCGTCGCTCTTTGGATCGCACAGCGTGAAGGTCGGTCGAGAGTTCGTGCAACTCCCCAAGCGAAAGAGCTGGATCTTCGCTTCGTGGATTCTCGTCCTCGCACTCGTTCCGCTCTTCGCCAACTGGACGGCGGCTTCGCGCGCCGGGCAAACCGATACGCGCGACTTCGCGCACGACCTGCTCGACTCGGTCGAGCCGTACGGCGTGCTGATCACGGTGGGCGACAACGATACCTTCCCGCTCTGGTATGCGCAGGAGGTGGAGGGGATCCGCAAGGATGTCGTGGTGGCCAACACCTCGCTGCTCAACACCGACTGGTACGTGCGGCAGCTCATCCGCCGGCCGGTGTACGAGTACGACGCCGCCAAAGGGCCAGCCATCTACCGCGGCAAGGAGTGGAAGAAGCCGAGCGGACCTCCGCTGGACATGACCATCGATGAGGCCAATGCACTCCCGCCCACCATGGACATCCGGCAGCCACAGCTCTTCAAGAAGGCGGGTATCGAAGCCACCGTACAGCCGCAGATGCTGGTGAAGGCGGACATCATCGTGCTGAGGATGATCCATGACGCGTTCCCCGAGCGGCCGATCTACTTCAGCCGCACGGCAGGGGGGTACCCGCAGTCGCTGGGTCTAGGGCGCTATCTGCTCAGCCAGGGGCTCGCGCGCAAGCTCATGCCCGAGGCGCCCGTCTCCGGTCGCGACACGCTGCTGATCCCGGGCGAGGGATTCCTGGATGTGCAGCGCTCGGTATGGCTCTGGAAGAACGACTTCGAGGCGCCTGCGTCGCTCGCCGCGCGCAACGGGTGGGTGGATCGCGCGTCGGTGGGCATTCCCTACCTCTACATCGCCACGGCGGCCACACTCGCCGAGGCGGAGCAGCGGCTCGGGAACAGCGCGCAGGCCGACTCGCTGATCGCGGATGCCAAGGCGATCGCCAAGGCCACGGGGCTCGAGGACATCTTCACGCCCCCGCCGTTGGAGCCCCAACCTGCGGTGCCGCTCACCGGAGAGAGCGGCGCGGTGCCGCTCGGCGGTGCAGACTCCTCGAAGCCGTAGCAGCGAGTCTGGCGGACTTAATCGGGATAGGGAGCAGGAGAGTAGTTGTCTCCTGCTTCCCTCCCACACCACCGGACGTGCGGGTCCGCATCCGGCGGTTCGGTGAGTTGAGGTTAGCGGTTACAAAGGCGGGGCACTCCGAGCTTGCCGAAGTACGCCACCGGGAATGCCGTCTGGAGCGCACCATGCGCCGCCATTCCCCACCATCGGTTCGCATGAGCCGCTGCCGCCCGAGCTACTCGCTCCGGCACACCTCGCCCTCGGAGTTCCCGGTACGTCGTCGTCCCACGCTTCCACTGCTTGAGGATGAGCGCGCGCAGCCGGCGGTTGAGCCACCTGTCCACGTCTTCGAATACACCGGGCGTGTCGGCCAGTCGGAAGTACGCCTTCCAGCCCGTGAGGTAGCTCCGCAGCTCGGCTACCACCTGCCGGAAGCTGCGCCCGCTCGTCCGGCTCGTGATCTGCCGGACGCGCTCCTTCATTGCTGCAAGGGCCTTCGGTGCCACCCGTCGCTTGACGATCCTACCCGGTGCTACCCAGAAGCCGTAGCCCAGAAAGAAGCGCTCCCGCGCCGGTGCCACCGCACTCTTGGACTCGTTGACTCGGAGGTGAAGCTTCGCGTACAAGGCAGTGAGTCCCGCCATCACCCGCTCCGCCGCTCGCCTCGACTTCACGTACACGTTGCAGTCATCGGCATAGCGCACGAAACGGTGACCGCGCCGCTCCAGCTCCTTGTCCACCTCGTCCAGCAGCACGTTCGCCAACAGGGGCGACAAGGGGCCGCCCTGAGGCGTCCCTTCGTGCCGCTCCACCACCACGCCGTTGGCCATTACTCCGGCCTCCAGGTAGCGGCGGATGAGTCGTCTCACCCGGGCATCACCCACTCGCTTCGCCACCCGCCCCATGAGCACATCGTGGTTGACCCGGTCGAAGAACTTCTCCAGGTCCACGTCCACCACCCAGCGCCGACCGCCCTGCACGTAGCGCTGCGCCTGACATACCGCGTCGTGCGCTCTGCGCCCCGGCCGGAAGCCATAGCTGGACTCACTGAAGGTGGGATCGAAGATGGGCTGCAGGACCTGCAATAGGGCCTGCTGGATGAACCGGTCCAACACGGTCGGAATGCCCAGTTGCCGCGTCCCGCCATTCGGACCACTTCCCGGCTTTGGAATCTCCACTCGCTTCACCGCGCTCGGCTGGTAGCTGCCCGCGAGCAACTGCTCCCGGACGACTGGCCAGTGTTGCTTGAGATAGGCGGGAAGTTCCTCCACCGTGAGCCCATCCACACCCGGGCTGCCCTTGTTCGACCGTACTCTTTTGAGGGCACGGACGAGATTCCCCCGCTCGACGATGAGTACCATGAGGTCTTGCTCCATGGAATGCTCTGCGTCGTATCCCGAGCGCTCGTCTCCCTGCATCGCCGAGTCGGTTTCACCGCTGCGCTCTACCCTCGGGGCTTCACCCCTGCTCTCCAGCGCTAGCTCCAACTGATCGCTGATACGTCCGTTGGACATCTGGTGCCTGACCTCCTCGAGACTCATGGTCGCCTCGCTCTCCTCTCCGTTTGGCCCTTCGCAAGTGGCCCCTCCGTGGGGCGGCCCGCCTTCTCCGAGGCCCACGTCTACGGCACCTCGCTACTATGGCCGCTGCTGACTTCTCGCTACGTCGCGTCGTTCGTTGTACCACCGCTCGATGCGCCGTCTTCTTTTCAGAAGTGAGGCGAGATCTCCCCAGGTAAGAACATCGGCTCTCGCTGCACGAGCGCCGGATTTACGGAACTTCCCCTTGGTCGCAAGAGCTTCGCGGTCATTGGCCCGCTCGCCCTGGTCGGCCCCGCCTCGTATCCGGTTTCTGTTCGTCGCCCCGCAGTTCTCGCTACACGCTTCTTTCAGCGAGTCTCTCACGATTCCCGCCTTGCGCTTCACTCGGGTCGCTACGACCAACTCCCCAGAGGACTCTCACCTCCAAGTCGATGTTCATGCTGGGCACACCAACGTCGGGCTGATTTCCGATTGGAAGTCAGCCCGATGTTTTTTCCGCACCCGCTTCGGCGCGTGGGAGAGTCAGCAGGAAAGTCGAACCGCCGCCAAGCACGCTTCTCACGCGGATATCGCCGCCCATCCCGCGCGCGAGGTCGCGACTGATGGCCAGGCCCAGACCCGAGCCCTCGGTCGTGCGCGTGTGGCTCGGGTCCACCTGCACGAAGGGGTCGAATATCACCTCGAGCTTGTCGGCCGGAATCCCGACTCCATTGTCCTCGACGGTGATCGCTGCCATGCACGGCCGATCGGTGTCCGCCGCGGCCGTTATCGCGATCTGCCCGTCCGGCGGTGTGAACTTGCCCGCGTTGCTCAGCAGGTTGATCAGAATCTGCTGCGTCTTCTCGCGGTCGGCGCGGACGACCAGGTGGGGAGGGATCCGTACCGCGAGCCCGAGCTTCTTTCTGAAGAGCTGCGGCTCGATCATCGGGAGGATCTCGTTCATCAGAACGTCGAGCGGCACATCCTCGATGCGGTACTCCACTCGCCCCGCCTCGATCCGAGCGAGATTGAGGATGTCGTTGATGAGACCGAGCAGATGCCGGTGGCTGCGCGCTATGCGCTCGAGGATGTCGCGCTGCTTGTCGTTGACCGCGCCCGGGATCTCGAGCTCCAGGAGCTGCGTGTAGCCCGCGATCGCGTTCAGCGGCGTGCGCAGCTCGTGCGACATGACGGCGAGGAACTCGGACTTGGCGCGGTTGGCCGCGTCCGACTCCGCCACCCGCTTCGCGTCGGCCAGCGCACGCTGCTCGGCCGCGCGCCGCTCGCTGAGATCGCGCGTCACCTTGGCGAATCCGATCAGTTGGCCCGACGGATCGCGCAGCGCGGTGATCACCACGTTCGCCCAGAGGAGCGACCCATCCTTGCGCACTCGCCACGCTTCGTCCTCCACGCGTCCTTCGCGGGTCGCTGTGTCGAGCTCCCACTCCGGCTTGTGGCGTGCCTTGTCCTCGGCCGTGTAGAACGTGGAGAAGTGGCGTCCGACTATCTCTTCGCGCGTGTAGCCATTGATACGCTGCGCGCCTTCGTTCCAGCTCGCCACGTTGCCGTGGACATCCAGCAGGAAGATGGCGTAATCGACCACGCTCTCGACGAGCAGCTTGTAGAGCGAGTCGTTGTCGGCCTCGAGGGGCCCGACGCCAGTGGCCGCGTGATCGGTTTCCATGCTCCCGTGAAATTTATTCGCCGCGGCTCCTCTGCAGAGAGAAGGTCGGGTTCGAGACCTGGCCCCAGCGAGTCGGGTTGGACAGACCGTCCGTGCGCCCCCACCCTATTGCACGCTCCGTGCTCATGGCGCTCGGTGATGGGCCACTCAGGCAGCGATATCTTGCACCGATACCGTTGCCATCGAGCTCGACCTCCGCCATCTTACGGGGATACGGAGGGCTAGACCTAATTGGTAAGGCAGCGGTCTTGAAAACCGCCGGGAGCAATCCCATACAGGTTCGAATCCTGTGCCCTCCGCCTGGACAAGGAGTGGTGGCCGAGAGGCTGAAGGCGACGGTTTGCTAAACCGTTATAGGGTCTTAAAGCCCTATCGAGGGTTCGAATCCCTCCCACTCCGTGAGCAGGTCCGCCTTCCCCTGGGCGGGCCTGTTCTTGCTTTCGCCACTGGAGTTTCGCGATGACCAACGCCGCAACCGAGTCCGCTCCAACCCAGCCGCGCGTGAGATTCGCGCCGTCGCCCACCGGCTTCCTGCACGTGGGTGGCGCCCGCACCGCGCTCTTCAACTGGCTCTACGCGCGCAAGCACGGCGGCCAGTTCCTGCTCCGCATAGAAGACACCGACCGCGCGCGGAGCACGGAGGAGAGCACGGCCGCTATCTTCGAGGGACTCGAATGGCTTGGCCTCGACTGGGATGAAGAGGTGGTGTACCAGTCGGAGGGACTCGCGCGGCATCGCGCGGACGCGGAACGGCTCCTCGAGAAGGGCCTCGCCTACCGCTGCTTCTGCACGCCCGACGAGCTGCGCCAGCAGCGCGCCGCGGCCGACGCACGCAAGGAGAGCTTCAAGTACGACCGCCGCTGCGAGCGGCTCCCACAGGCCGAGGTAGAGCGCCGCATCGCCGAGGGCGTGCCATTCGCGGTGCGCTTCCGCGTCCCCGAGGGCACCACCGAGTGGGACGATCTCGTGCACGGGCGAATCGCCTTCCCGAACAAGGACATCGAGGACTTCGTCATCCTCCGCTCGGATGCTACTCCCATCTACAACATGGCCGTAGTGTCCGACGACATCACCATGCGCATCACGCTGGTCATGCGCGGCGACGACCACATTTCGAACACGCCCAAGCAGATCCTCCTCTACGGCGCGCTCGGCGCCGAGCCGCCGCGCTTCGCGCACGTCCCCATGATCCATGGGCTGGACGGGAAGAAGCTGAGCAAACGGCACGGCGCGACAGCGGTGGCGGACTATCAGAAGGAGGGGATCCTCCCGAGCGCTATGGTGAACTTCCTCGCGCTCCTCGGCTGGTCGCCCGGCGGCGATCGCGAGGTGATGACGCTCCCGGAGATGGTGGAGCTCTTCTCGAGCGACGGGCTGCAGAAGAAGGCAGCCATCTTCGATCCGAAGAAGCTCGAGTGGATGAACGGCCAGCACCTCAGTCTTCTCACGGCCGCGATTCTCGAGCCGAAGGTCACGCCGGAGCTCATCGCCACGGGGCTGGTGACTGGCGCGGAGCTGGATCGCCGGCGCGACTGGTACATGGCACTCATAGACCTGTTGAAAGTGCGGGCGCGGACGGTACACGACATCGTGCGGCAGGCGGTGCCCTACTTCCCCGGTCCCATCGAGTACGACCAGGGCGCTGTAGGCAAGCAATGGAAAGACGCGGCAGCGACGGCCGACATCCTGTCCGCGGTCCGCGAGCGGCTGGCTGCGCTCCCGCAGTGGGAAGCGCAGGCGATGGAGGAGGCGCTCCGGCAGCTGGCCGAGGAGCGGGGCACGGCTGCTGGGAAGATATTCCAGCCGCTGCGGCTTGCGCTCACCGGGGCGGGCGTCAGCCCGGGGATCTTCGACGTGCTCCTCGCCTCGGGCCGCGAACTCGCGCTGGAGCGAGTCGATCAGGCGCTGGCCTGGCTCCGCCGGGAAAACTGACCGTTGACCATTAACGAACTCTAATGAATATTAGGGCCCTACCGAGGGTGCCGGGGATCCGCGCGGACTGAAAGGGTTCCCGGCTTATTACTTACCGCGCGAGGGACTCATGCTCGAGCCGCTCACTAACGTTGAACGGAAAGTTTACCACTACCTGATCGACTTCCTCTCCGAGAACACCTACCAGCCGAGTGTACGGGATATCGGCGCCAGGTTCCGGATAAAGTCGACGAAGACCGTATCCGAGCTGCTGCAGTCGATCGCAGACAAGGGATACATAGAGCGAAATCCGTCGCGCTCCCGGGGCGTTCATCTCCGCGGGTATGCTGGCGCGCTGAAGACGCAGCCAGTGCCCTTCTACGGGAAGATCGCGGCTGGCGAGCCGGCGCTCCTCGAGGAGAATCTCGAGAGCTTCATCACCATGGATCGCCGCTTCCTTCCCAACGAGCGCGTCTTTTTCCTCGAAGCTTCGGGCGACAGCATGCGCGGCCGCGGCATCGTGGACGGCGATTACATCCTTGTCGATCCCGGCAGCACGCCGCGCGACGGCGATGTGGTAGCCGCGCGCATCGGCGACGATGGTACGGTGAAGACCATGGCGCACCATGGCGGGCGCGTGGTACTCGAATCGGCGAACGCGGCGGACCGCGACATCGCGGTGGATCCTGACCAGAAGTTCACAGTTCTCGGCGTGGTCTGCGGTGTATTCAGACCGTTCCATGAATTGGAACCGGTCCTCGACCCGCCGCCCGAGGAGTAGAAAGACCGCCCGGAGCGCGGCCGAAACCCCGAAGAATTCTCAGGGAATCGGCTGCTCGCTGGCAGTCTTCGGGTTCTGGTCGGCCTTCTTGCGCGCGAGCTCGGCTTGGTGCTCGCGCTCCTTCCGCTCGCGGATCCGCTTCACCGCCTCGCGGAACTCCTCCTCGTTCATGGCGCGCTGGGCCTGCTCCTGGATCTCCACGCGCTGCGCATTGAGCGCGCGCTCCTCCCGGTTCTTGATCGGGTTGGTCCCGGAGTTGAGCGGGAGCAGCGCCAGAATGGCGGTGGGGATGGAGTGATCACCGATGTAGATCTTGTTGCGATCCATCCCCCACTTCTTCCCGCCCTTCTCGAAAGTCCAGTCACCCGGCTCCCGCCCCTGCGCTCTGGCAAGGGCGTTGAGCGAATCCTGATGCGTGCGGAGCACCGAGACGAGCGCGCTGTCGAGACGTTCGGAGGGCGACTTGGGCGGCCCCTGCACCTGGCCGGGCGGAAGCCAGACTCTGGGGTCCTCGAAGGATGGGCTTACCCCCTGCCGGAGCCCATTACCCCCAGTACCCGTTCCGCCGGCGCCGCCGTCGCCCGGCTGTGCTTGCTGGCTGCTGGAGGGCGCTGTAGGCACGGAGGTCGGTACCGAGCTGGGGGCTCTCAGCCGGGGTGCAGGACGCGGAGCGGCTGCAGGTGCCTGTTGATTCTCCGCGCTGCTCCCACCACCACCACTGGGTAGTGTGACATAACTGATCTGCTCGGCCGGCTCTTCCAACGTCGGCGTCAGATGCATCCAATCGTGGAACGGGTACGGAATGCTCAACACCCAGAGCAGGCCCGCGCCCAGCACTATGTGCAGGGCGATCGAAACCAGCAGCGAGCCGCTGGGACGCCTCATTACACACCGGCGGCGAACGAGGCTAGCACCCGTCCTGCCCGCACCGCCGCCTCGGCTATCCGCTCCGGCGAGGTAATGAAGGAAATGCGGAGGAAACCCTCTCCCCCCGATCCGAACGACGAACCCGGCATCACCACAACCCCCTCCTCCTGCAACAGCCGATCCGCGAAGGCAGCGCTCGGGATGCTCTCGGGGAGCGGAAGCCAGAGATACATCGTGGCGCACGGCGCCTCGCAGGCGAAGCCCGCGGCGTTGAAGGCCTCCACGGCCGCATCGCGACGTTGCTCGAACACAGCGAGATTCCCCGGCAGAAACTCCTCCCACGAATCGAGCGCCGCCGCCCCGGCTGCCTGCACGGCCATGAACGTACCAGTGTCGGCGAACGACTTGATCTTCGCGAGCGCGCCCGCGATCTCCGGTCGCGCCACCGCCCAGCCGCAGCGCCACCCGGTCATGTTGTAAGTCTTGGAGAGCGAATGGAACTCGATCGCTACCTCCTTCGCCCCATCGATCTCGAAGATGCTCGGCGCCCGGTAGCCGCCGTAAGTCAGCTCCGAGTACGCGTTGTCGTACACCAGCAGGATGTCGAGTTCCCTGCAGCGTGCGACGGTGCGCTCGAGATACTCGCGCGGCGCGATCGCCGAGGTCGGATTGTTGGGATAGTTGAGGTAGACCAGCTTGGCGCGCCGCAGAATTTCGTCGTCCACCTCGTCCAGCTCCACCAGAAAGTTGGTGCGCGGGCGGAGCGGATAGATGTACGGCGTACCGTCGGACAGAAGTGTCCCGCCGAGGTAGGCCAGGTAGCCGGGCTCGGGGATGATCCCCACGTCGCCCGCGTTCATGTACGCGAGCGCCAGGTGCGCAATCCCTTCCTTCGAGCCAATGAGCGGGACGATCTCGCTGTACGGATCGAACTCGAGCGCGAAGCGCCGCTGCATCCACCGCGCGATCGCTTCACGAAATGCGGGGAGGCCGAGTCCGAAGCCGTAGCGGCTCATCTTCGGGTCGCGCGCTGCCTTCTCCAGCGCTTCGACTGCCTGCGGCGGCGGTGCGAGGTCCGCATCCCCAGCGCCGAGATCTATGACGTCCACACCTCGCGCTATCAGCTCGCGCTTCTTCTGCGGGATGGACGCGAGTGGGTAGGCCGGGAGGCGGGCGAATCTATCCGAGTATTTGGGCATGAGTGAAGTTAACAGTGGAAGTGCTGGAAAGCAGAAAGCAGGAGCTGCCTCGGGAGTGAAGGCGGTAAGTAGGTCGGCGTCATCCCCACGAAAACTCCACCCGTCGCCCGCGCGAAAGCAGGGATGAGGCCGGAATGGACTCCCGCTTTCGCAGGAATAACGACGGACCATGTGCCGCTCCCGCCCCCTGCCTCTTCTAGCCGTGCACTGCTTTCTGCTCTCTGCTTTCTGCTCTCCGCTCTCTCTTTTCGCTCACCCCACTCCTCACCACGCTCCCACCAACCACCACCTCCACGACATCGCCGGGGACGAGGCGGCCCACTCCCGATGGCGTGCCCGTGGCGACGTAGTCGCCGGGCTCCAGGGTCATTATGCGGGAGATGTAGGAGAGGAGAAACGGGATCGGGAAGACCATGTCGAGGGCGCGGCCGGATTGGCGGAGCGCGCCGTTGACGCGGGTGGTTACGGTGAGGGTGGAGAGGTCGGAGGGAGGGACGACAGGGGGGCCGACCGGGCAGAAGGTGTCGAAGCCCTTGGCGCGGGTCCACTGGCCATCGGAGCGCTGCAGATCGCGGGCGGTCACGTCGTTCAGCGCGATCACGGCGGCAACCGCGGAGCGCGATTCGTCTTCGGTGGCGTCCTTCAGGCGAGCACCGATCACGATGCCGATTTCGCCCTCGTGCTCCACCTGCTTCGAGACCTCGGGTAGTACGATGGTATCGCTGTCGTGGATGATGCTCGACGACGGCTTGAGGAAGAGGAGGGGCTCGCGCGGGACTTCGTTTCCCAACTCGGCGGCGTGCGCGCGGTAGTTCCGGCCAACGCACACGATCTTCCCCGGACGTGCCGGGCGCTCGGCGGTCATCGCCTTCTCCCGGTGTTGCCGGTCATTCCATTCCCTCGCTGCTCGCGGTCATTCGGCTCCCTCGTAGATGTCTTCCGGAAGTTCGTAGATATCGTCGGGCGCGCCCTCTGCGACGTCCGCCGCGACGGGTGAATAGCGGTATCCCGATTCGCCGTTGTAGAACGCCTCCACCTCCCGGCGGACGTCATTCCACCGGCCCACTACGCGGCGGGCGGGGGGAAGCGTTGCGAGGAGCGAACGGCCGTAGGCCTTGGTGAGCACGCGTGGGTCGCAGAGCACCACCACGCCGCGATCGGTGGAGCTGCGAATCAGGCGGCCGAAGCCCTGCTTCAGCCGCAGCGCGGCGTGCGGGAGCATGAACTCGCGGAAGGAGTCGCCGCCCTTTTCCTCTATGGCCTCGCAGCGCGCGGCGGTGAGCGGCTCGGTGGGCACGCGAAATGGGAGACGCGCGAGTACGATCCCCCGAAGCGCGCTCCCCGACACGTCCACGCCCTCCCAGAACGATGCGGTGCCGAGCAGCATCGCGCGCCCGGACTCGCGAAAGCGACGGAGTAGCGCATCGCGCGACTCGTCTCCGTGAACGAGCAGCGGCCAGCGGCCGTCCACACCGAGCGCGCGCAACGCAGCAGCGGTGGCGCGCACGTCGCGGTGGCTCGTGAACAGAACGAAGATGCCGCCGTCGGACGCGCCGGCCATGTCGCACACTATCCGGACCAACGTCCGAGAGTGCGCCGCGGCATCCACGTTCGGAGCCGGGGCGTCGGCCGGGACCACGAGCAGCGCCTGCCGCGCGTAGTCGAAGGGCGACGGGAAAATCGCGGTCGTCGGCTCGACTTCCGGCTCATCGAGTCCCAGTCGCTCGGCGAGGAAGTCGAAGCGCTCGCCAGTAGCGAGCGTGGCGCTCGTAACCACGGTCGTCGCCGCGCGCTCGAAGAGGTCCTCGCGAAGGATCGGAGCGATGTCGAGCGGCACCGAGGTGGCGGCCACGTTGCGGTCGCGGCCGCGCACCTCTATCCAGCGCACCTCCTTCGCTCCGCCGCCGGCGGGACGAAGCGCGCGCTGCAGCCCATCGCCGAGGCCCTCGAGACGCCGCGTCACGCCGCGGATCTCGCCGAGGAGCGGCGCCGCCGCCTCGTGTCGCGACGAATCAACCTCGAGGCGATTCTTCACGAGCTCGAGCCCCTCGCGCAGCAGCGCCACCTCGCGCAGCGTGTCGGTGAGCGCGGCATCGAGCCCGCTCTTCCATACGCGATGCCCGGCGAATGCATCGGTGAGGCGAAGAACCGGCACACCCTCTTCGGCAAGAAGAGTGTCGAGGAGGTCGAAGACGAGCGACCCCTTCTCCCGAGCGGCGCGCGTGGCGGGCGCGAGGCGCGCCTGAACGAGGTCGATGCTCGCGACGCTGAGCAGGTCGTCGTAGCTCCCGAGCTTCACCATCAGCGCGTTGAGCAGCCCCTTTCCACGACGGTCGAGTCGCGAGAGCAGGCGAAGGAGCGAACGGCGCGTCACGGTGATCCCGAGGTGAGCGGCGGCGGCATCCTCCAGGTGATGTCCTTCATCGAGTACGAGTCGCTTGTACGCGGGGAGCACCGCGGCCTCGCCCCAGTTCTGCTGCGCGCGCCGCACGGCGAGGTCGGAGAGAAGGAGGTGGTGGTTCACCACTATCACGTCCGCCTGCGCAGCGCGCTTCCGCGCCTTGAAGAGGAAGCACTCGTCGAAGTGCGGGCACTTCAGTCGTGCGCACAGATCGGGCTCGGCGGCGACTTCGTCCCACACTTCGGCGCGCGGCTGTACCGGGAGGTCGGAGAGCGAGCCATCCGAGGTGCGCTCTGCCCAGTCGCGGATTGCGTCGAGCTCCTGCATCACTCCATCGTCGAAGAGATCGTGACCGGCAGAGCCGGCCTGTTCGAGACGGTTGAGGCATAGGTAGTTGCGCCACCCCTTCAGCAGCGCGAAGCGCACCGGCTGGTCGGTCATCGCGCGGTGCAGGAAGGGGAGATCCTTCCCAACGAGCTGCTCCTGCAGGTTGATCGTGTTGGTGGAGACGATGGTGCGCTCGCCATTCGCGGCCGCCCAGCGGAGCGCGGGGACGAGGTAGCCGAGCGACTTGCCCACGCCGGTTCCCGCCTCGAGGAGACCGATGCCGCCGTCGTTGTACAGCCGCGCGATGGCGCCGGCCATCGTCTGCTGGCTCGGGCGATTCTCGTAGCTCTGCAATCGCGCGGCGATCGGGCCGCCGGCGCCCAGCACGTCTTCCACTTCGCACGGATCGATGCGCGTATGCTTCGCCTCGCGTGGGATCTCGACCACCACGTACAGCTCGCGCGCATCGTTGTCGATGATTCCGAAGCCGATCCCGTCATCGTGCAGGCGCGCTGCGACCGCGAGGTCGGCATCCGACGGCTCGAGAAGACCCGAGGGATGGTTGTGCAGGAGCATCTCTCCGGGTGCTGCAAAACCGGGAAGCGCGAGCACGCTTCCCACGTCGCCGCGCGCCACGACGCGCGCGGAACGCACAGTTCCTTCCTCGTCCACCGTAGCCACGAAGCACACCTCGCGTCCACCCGCCAGGGCGATCGCCGAGCGCATGGCCGCCGATGGCGCAGCGGCGATCACGTCTTCAACGGCTTCTTCTTGGCCGCCGGGAAGAGGACGTTGTTGAGGATCAGGCGGTAGCCCGCCGAGTTCGGATGGAGCGAGAGGTCGGTGGGCGGGTTGCCGATGGCGTGCTGCGGGTCTTCGGGATCGTGGCCGCCGAGGAAGGTCCAGCTTCCCTTGCCGTAGTCGCCGTGGATGTATTTCACCCAGGGCGCGCCCGGCTCCTCGGCGAGCACCGTGACGCCCGGCTTCAGGCGATTGCGCATGAAGCTGGTGGTTACCCCGTAGAAGTCGGGGATCACGGAGCGGTGGTCCTGTACGAGCATCGATGCGACCGGATCGAACTTCGCGCTGAAAGCGAAGAGAGTGAAAGTGCCGAGCGGCTGACGGCGCCCCGGGACGTTGGCCTGGTGGCCGTCGATGTCGCTCATCGCGTTGACGAAGGGCGACTGCTCGAGGTGTACATCGCGGAAGGCGAAGCTCCTCGACCAGTCCATCTTCGAGTCGGCATTGGGATCCATGGGCGTGCCGTCGGCGAACTCCGAAGCGATGTCCACCTTGTAGCCCGCGATCGCGAGCTCCAGAGTCTCGGTGGCGCCGCACATCGCGAAGAGGAAGCCGCCGTTGGCCACGTACTCGCGGATCTTCTCGGCCACGTCCTTCTTGAGCGCGGGGATGTTGGGAAAGCCGAGCTTGCGCGCCATGTCCATGTTGGTCTTCTGCATCTCCTCGAACCAGGGCGCGCCGCGATATGCAAGATAGAACTTTCCGAGCTGTCCGGTGAAGTCCTCGTGGAAGAGATGCACCCAGTCGTACTTCTTCAGGTCACCGTGCTCCACCTCTTCGTCCCAGATCGGGGTGTAAGGGATGCCGGCGTAGCGGAGCGCGAGGATGACGGCGTCGTCCCATGGCGCGGTGTAGGGGGCGGTATAGACGGCGATCTTCGGCGCCTTCTCGAGGGGAACGGCGTCCATGTTGGCGCCCGACATCTCGCCCCGGATGTCGGATAGCGCCGCATCGTCGAGCGGTTCCACGGTCACGCCATCGAGGCCCGCCTCGCGGCGCAGCGCCGGCGTGTCGGGGAGGAGGAAGGAGCCGCCGCGGTAATTGAGGAGCCACTCGCCCTTGCCGCCGGCGAGGAGCGCGTTGTAGGTGAGGCCGTACGCCTTGAGGTGGTTGGACTGGTCGTCGTCCATGGGGACGAGAAGGTGCTGCGCGCGCGCCGCCTGACTCAGGGCGAGGAGGAGGAACGCGGCTATCGTGTAGATCGATCGCATCAGGAGATTCTGCTCCGGTGCCGCCGAACTTCGCGGCCTAACGCTTCGGTTGCGAGCTCGAATCGGCGCTGGTGGGGACCGCGCGCCGCGCAAGCTCCATCTCGCGACGCGCCTGCGGTACCATGGCGCTCTCGGGATAGGTGAGAATCAGGTGCTCGAGGTGCTGGATGCTCGCCTGCGTCTTCCCCGTACGGCGCAACGCGCGCGCAAGCTCGAGTTCCGCCTCCGGCGCTTCGGGCGCGTGGGGGATGGAATCCACGATGGTCTTCCACGCGGCCATCGCGCTCCCGAGCGAATCGCGCGCGGCGTAGAGACGCGCCGACGTGGCGAGGAGGAGCGAGCCGGCCTCGGGGAGCGTGCCGGCCGCGGCGCCGAAGTCCGCCGCCGCGGCGAGCGTGTCGCCCCGCGCCAGCGTGAGGAACGCACGTCCCGCCTCGGGTGAACGCTCCGCCTTCGTGCGCTCGAGCAGCGCGAGAACCGTGAGCAGCTCGGGCTGTGCATTTGTAGACGGCGAGAGGAGCTCGCGCGCGTGGGCGAGATCTCCCTGGTAGAGCGCGAGCCAGCCGTCGATCTGATCGTCGTCGCCGCCCGCATCCTGGAGGAGCCGCTTCGCCCGGTCTACTCTGCCGTTGCGCACCCACCCCCACGCCACGAGCCGCGCGTAGCGATCGCGCGCATCGGGCGAGAGGTACTGTGAGTAGAGGGAGAGGAAGCGCTCCCCCTCGTTGGGCTGACCGAGCGCCGCGAGCGCGCGCAGGTGCGCTTCCAGAACCGTACGCGCCGCACTCGCCGAGTCGAGCTTTGCCTCCGCGCTCCGGGCGAGCTGCACCGCGCCAGCGGCATCGCCCCCCTCGAGTGCCGCGGTGGCCGCGCGTGCCACGAGCTCGGGACGCGGGCTCGCCTCGTTGGCGGCCACCAGCGCGTCGCGCGCCACCAGCCAGGCGCGCGCGTCGGCGGCGCGCTGGGCGAACTCGGTCCATGCCGCTACCACCGCGCTGTCGGGGCGAAGCACGCGGAGAGCATCCCAGCCGTTGCGCGGCGATCCCCAGAGGAGCTCGAGCTGCGCGAGAGCCTGCAGAGGTCCGATCGAAGGCGGAGGCATCTTCAGCGCGCTGCGCACGGCATCGCGCGACGCGGCCGGTGTGGGCGCGAGGGAGAAGAGCGCCGCCTGACCGAGGAAGTTGTTGTCGGTGAGCGCAGCGCGCCACGCTCGCGCCGATGCTTCCCACTGGCCGTCAGCCGCGCGCAGCTGCGCCAGCTCGTAGGCGAAGCCGCGCGCGGAGCCGAGATCGCTCTGCGCGGCGTGCAGTACGGTATCGGCGGCGGCGGTTCGGCCGTCGGCGATGAGCATGCGCGAGTACGTGCGATAGGGGGCGGGGTCATGCGGCGCGGCGCGCACCCAGCGCTCGAAGGCGGCGCGCGCGCTGTCGGCCTCGCCCAGCGAGCGGAAGGTACGGAGCTGCGCCGTGCGGAAGGCCGACTCGCGCGGCGCGAGTACCAGGGCGCTGTCCAGAAGCGGGAGGATCTCGCTCGAGCGCCCCAGCTCCGCGAGTACGCGCTCCAGCCCGAGCATCGCAGGCACCGACGCGGGCGACTGAACCAGCGCTTCGTGATATGCCTGCGCGGCGGCATCGTACTGGTTGTCGTCCTCGAACATCTGACCGCGGATGTACGCGTTGGTGTCGGCCGACTGCGCACGCGCCTGCGCGGATTCCCGAGCGGGCGTCTGCGCGTGCACCATGGTCGGTGCGAGCGTGCCGAACACGCACGACAACGCGCATGCCAACGCGCACGCCGCCACCGTCGTCAGCTCAGGGATTTTCGGGCGGCTGCTCGGCATTGATTCGCCTGAAGTACTCCAGCACCGCGCGACGCTCGTCGGCGGTGAG
>DASSOX010000044.1:0-5575 GCA_035700125.1 Gemmatimonadaceae bacterium | reverse complement strand
AGGCTCAGCCAATAGTTGAACTTCACGAGAAAGACGTTCGTGGCCGGCGCGTCGAAGAGCTGACGCGCGTCGTGGCCGAGCTGGAAGTCGCCCGTGGGTGAGAACTGGGTCCGTCCCTGACTCCACACTACGAAGAGCGTGGAACCCGGACGGTACTCCCAACGAACTACGGCGTTCGAGCGAAACTGCTTGATGTTGAAGTTGGGGTTCGCGAATTGGAGATCGCTCGTGCCGTCGGCATCGAGATCCACGCCGTACGCTCCCGTACTTCCGTCGTAGGAGAGCTCCGACGAAGTAAAGGTGTGGAAGCGATCGTCGAAGCGTTCGGCGCGCGGATCGGTGACGTCCTTGAACTCCGAGTAGTCGCCCGCGCTGATGAACGGTTCCCCGTAGAACTGGAAGGACAGCGTGGGCGTGAGACTGTAGCGCGCGCGGAGCGTGAGGGCGGCGGTCGTCTGATCTATGCGGCCGAAGAGGTAGCGCGTGCTCCCGAGTGCTTGCAGTTGAGCGACGTACTGCCAGGGATTCCTGTTCCACTGCACGTACGGCCCGACGGTGAACTCGAAGCGGCCGCTCGGCCGGATGTTCAGATCGGGCTCCACGTAGAAGGACCGCCGCGTGGTCTCCTTCTCGTAAACGAGGCTGCTGCTCAGCTGCAGGTTGACCGGCTTGCGCGCGTCGCTGTTGATGCCGAAGGAGAACGCGTCGTACGCGGGCGTCACGAGAGCGGGCCCGCCGCGCAGCGCGTCTATGGATAGCGCCGAGAACTGGCGCACGGCGTTGAAGTAGCCACCCCAGTTGTTCAGGAGAGTGATGTCGCCGCCGACCCCGAGATTCGTGGTGCGGCGTTCGCCGCCGAAGCTCCAACCTCCCATCTGCAGTGCGTAGAGGTCCCAGTTGCGAACGTGCTTGCCCGGCTGGAAGTCCACGTACTGCAGGAGCGCCCCCTCGAGGAGCCAGTCGGTGGACTGCTCGAAGCCCACGTCGTTCATGTCGAAACCGGGCGAGCGCGCGTGGCCGGCCAGTTGCCAGCGCCAGTTGCCGCCGGCGATTTTCTGCACGTCCGCGCTGGCAGCGAAACCGCCGATCGAGGTGCGTGTCGGATCGAAGTCGATGTACGACGCATCGGGACGCTGGTAGTAGTGGCCCGCAGACGTCTGCACGAGCGAGATTGCGCTCTGATCGCCGCGCACGTAGCTCCCCAGCGCCGACGCATCGAGCTGGTAGTTGCCGCCGCCGAAGCGATGCAGACCATCCAGACCGGCGGTGTACGAGTGCGCGGGGAGGAAGCTCAACGCGGAGCCGCGGATGCTGCGATCGGCCGCCGTGAAGATCCCGCCCACCGCACTCTCGCCCCGCCTGAAGTCCTTCCTCACGCGTGCGACGGCGTAGTTGGTGAGTGGCTCGATGGGCGCCGTGAGTTTTTCCCCCGCCGGTCCGGTGTAATCGGCGCGCTCACGCTTGGTGAGCGCATCCATGAACCCGAGCGTCCAGCCGCGCGCTGTCTTTCCGGACAGCTTCACGGCGCCGAGAATCGTGGACGCCTCTGGTGCGTCCACGTATACGGCGGAATCGGGGAGGCTGCCCTGGGGCGCTCGTCCCACGCGGCGCGAGTAAAAGGGCTGGTCGTTGCCGAAGTTGAAGCTCGGATCGTTGAAGGGAAATCCGATGTCGAACTCGAAGAGGTCGGAGCCCTCCACGAAGAATGGCCGCTTCTCGGGAAAGAACGTCTCGAAGGCGGTCAGATTCACCACCGACGGATCGGCTTCCACCTGGCCGAAGTCCGGGTTCACGGTGGCAGTGAGAGTGAGGTCGCCGGTGAGGCCGTACTTGAGATCCGCGCCGAGCTTGGTGTCGAGATCGTTCTGATGGAAGAACGGATCGTTCTCGATCGACGGTGCGTTGGTTACGCTGGCGAGAGTGTAAGGGAGGACTTCGAGGCGCCGCGGTGCGCTCAGGCCGGCGAGACCGGTGAGGTCGCCGAATACCGAGACCATGCGTGAGCCGTCGGCGGGGAGCGGCGCCCAGTAGTCGCGCTCGTTGAGGCGCGCGATGTCGCGAATGAAGTCTATCCCCCACGTCTGCGCCGGTGCCGCCGAGCCGTCTGCGCCGCGCGCGCGCGTGGTGAAGCGGAGTTGCGAGAGCGGTATGCGGAACTCCGCCGTCCATCCAGCCGAGTCGGTGTGTGCCGCTGCCTGCCACACCGCATCCCAGCTCACGTCCTCGCCGTGGCCGTCGTCGTACTCCAATGCATCCTTCTGAACGCCCGACGGGTTTACCGCGAAGCGGAACGCGGTGCGGCGATCGTGGTGGCTGTCTATCATCACCTGCGCCCAGTCGGAGTAGCCCGTGTAGTCGCGGCGCGCGATGGCGGTAGAGATGCCGGACGGGTCGTCGGCGTAGAGCCACATGCCTATGTAGATGGCATCGTCATCGTAAAGGACGCGCGCTTCGGTGCGCTCGGTGGCGGGAGCGCCGGGATCGGGGCGCTGCTGAACGAAGTCGGTCGCCACGGGCGCCGAGCGCCAGGCGGCTTCGTCGAGACGGCCATCGATCGTCGGGCTGGCGCCGGTTATACGGTGCGCGGCGATCGTGTAGCGCGAGGCGGAAGCTGGCGAGGGAGGAGGTGTAGCGGGTCGGGTCGGGGAACCCTGCTGTGAGAGGGCGGTGGCGGGCAATGTGAACACGGCCAGGAGGCCGAGTGCGAATGACCGCAGCATGCTCGTGAGTGGTTGCGAGCTCGAATAGTCCATCCCGTTGGCCTGAACGTTGAGTATGGCAGTGAATACCATCACTTCGACACCGCTGACGCCCTGGTGGTTGGTACGGGCGGACGACACTACGAGTGCCAGGCTGCAGCATGTGGCACCCTGGCGTCGATTCGCGGGGTCATCACTCGCGGGATATCTTGAGGCCAATGCCAACTTCGAGCTCCGGTCGTCGCCGCTTTCCGGCAAGCGAACTCTTTCGCTTTCTCGTTCTGCCCATCGCGCTCACGATCATCGTGATTCTGGTCTTCATGAAACCCTGGCGGAACGCCGAGCCCGTGCGAGACGGTGCGTTCGAGCAGATCGAGCTGGTGCAGAAGGGCGGCCTGAGCGCTGTTACGTCGCTCTTCGGTGGACCGAGCGGGGCGGTGTGGTACACGCCGAGCGGTGAGCGTCTGCGGTTGCGCCTGAGTGCGGAGCATCTGGCCCCGGGGAAGAAGTACATCTTCGAGATCCAGGTGGACAGCAGCGTGTACGACGTGGCGAGCATCGCAGCCGATGGGGATGGCCGCATCGCGCTCGACAGTGCGTTTTCGGCGGTAGCCGAAGGGATATGCGTTGGGAGTAACTACGACGCGCCGATGCGCTTCGAGCCGGGGCAGAGTTATATGCTGGGGTTCATGCTCAAGCGGGACGGAAATGCGGCGTCTGGCAGCCAGCAGGTACCAGCGGGCGCTGGTAGCGCGGCGGGTCCGGTGCTCAGGTGCACGGGGAATGGGGATGGGGATTACGGGTACGCGCTGATGGAGAACCGGGAGGGGCGGTACACGGTGCGTTAGGCTGCGAGCGCAGGCAGGGCGTTAGGCTGCGATCGCAGGCAGGGCGTTAGGCTGCGAGCGAGAGCGGTGCGCTCCCCGCGGCACAATCGCTGCACTGTGGCGAGCTCTAGTCGCCGATGAAGTGCGCCAACGCGTTCTCCAGAAGCACGTAGCTGTAGTCACCGTCGCCATTCCCGTGACACGGAAGCGATGACCCAGCGGCCCGCGGCGAACGCCTGCCCGGCATCGTCCCGCTCACAGGATTCCCATCGTTCTTGAGCCAGAACTTGACCTCGTGCTCACCGTGCACGGACCGCGGCGGGTCGTAGTTGTCGCCAACGCACGCGCCTTCCTCGAACGCAGTGATCGTGGAGTCGATGGAGAGCTCGCCGCTCGCGCTCGCCGCATGGCTGGCCACGGTATACACGGTGCCGTCCACCGAAAGCTCGAGCAGGTAGCGACGATGCGGCCGAAGCCCCGCGGCGACGAGCTGGAAGCTGAGTGCCGGGCCGCGCGCATGATACCACACCGCGCCGACCGCGCCACCACGCACTGGTGGGATGATGTTGAATTGCGCGTCCTTCTGCGAGAGCGTGACGCGCTGCACGGCGCCCGTCGTGGCACGGGCGTCCTGGTGGTTGCCCCAGTAGAGGAAAATGAATAGCACGACAGCCACGATCGGAGCACCCAGCGAGCGCACGCGATCGTCGAGCGTCGCCGTGCCGCGGCGACGCGGTACCGCCGTGATTGTCGTTTCCTCACTCATGCTCGTCGCTCTCGTGCTGCGCGTGAAGGGAATCGGCGCCACAGATATCTGGCTCGACGAAGCCAACTCCTGGAACGTGGCGCGGCTACCCTGGGGAGCGATGATGGACAACCTTCGGTCCAGCCCGCTCGGCCCGCTCTACTTCGTACTGCTCAAGCTCTGGATGGCGCTTTTCGGTGACTCCGAAGCGGCGCTCCGGGCGCCATCGCTGATCGCCAGTGTCCTCGTGATACCGGTAGCGTACTCGATCGGCGTTCGTGCGTTTTCGCGCCGAGCGGCGCTTCTCGGCGCTGTGCTCCTCACCCTCTCGCCACTGCAGCTCTACTTCGCGCAGGAAGCGCGCATGTACATGCTGCTCACGTTCTTTGCCGCACTCTACTTGCTGGCCTATCTTCGCTGGCGAGACGCAACGTCCGCGCCGGGCGCTCTGGTCTGGTATGCGCTCGCCGGAACGGTGATGTCTTACACCAACATCATCTCGGCGACGCTCATCCTCGCCGTGAACGTGGATGCGTTCTGGCTCCTGGCGCAGCGCGCCCGGGGAGAAGAATCGGATCCGGCGGCCGCGGGCGGAGCGCGCGTTGGACGCACCGCTATCGAGTGGATCGTCGCCAATGCCGCCATCACCATCGCTTTTCTGATCTACCTCCTCACTGTTCGCTTCGGCGCCGCCGGCGCGAGCCAGGGATGGCGCGGAGCACTCGGCGTGACGGACTCGCTACGCGCGTTATTCGAGTATCCGCTGGTGGCGCTGCACGGCGTGTATTACTACTCACACGATTTTGCCGCCGCTGCCACGGAATTGCAGCGTTACCCGAGCGAGCCGGCGCTCTCGCGCTTCCTCGAGCTTTTTCTGGTGCAGCCGCTCACGTTGATAGTCGTGGTCCTGCTGCTCGGCGCCGGCGGTGCCCGCATGCTTCGCGGCTCGCGGCGGGCGGTGGTACTGGCCGTGGTTGTACCGCTCGTGATCGGGACCATCGTTTCGGTATCACAGCAGCTCGACCTCACGCGATACTTCCTCTTCGCCAGCCCGTTTCTATTTCTGCTGATCGGTCACGGCCTGGTGCGGATGGCCGCGGATTCCGGGGTCGTCAGCGCGACGATCGCACTCGGCGTCCTCGTTCTCACTAGCGGCTTCGGGTTGCGCAGCTACGAGCGTATCGATGCGCGTGACAGCGATTACCGTCCCGTGGCCGGCATGATAGCGGGCGATTCGAGCCGCGCCAGCGTCATCCTCGTCCAGCCGCCCGAGGCCGCCGAGCCACTCTCGTACTATCTGCGGA
>DASSOX010000043.1:0-5097 GCA_035700125.1 Gemmatimonadaceae bacterium | reverse complement strand
CCCCCTCGAAAACAAAGACCTGACCCCGCCGTTCCCGGCCGGGGCGGCCGCACGAACTTCCGCGACTGCCGCTCGTACGCGTGCGCGAATGCGAGTACGCGCGCATCATCGCCGGGGAATCCCGCCACCGAGAGATTGCCGTTCGGCATTCCGTTGGCGCCGTAGCCCGCGGGCACCGATACCTCCGGAAGCCCGAGCCAGTTGTTGTACGAAAGCGTGGTGCGGATCTTCGGCCAGCTATCCACCGCCAGTGGCGCGGGGAAGGGCATCGTGGGCCAGACCATCGCTTCGATCCTCGCCGCGCGCATCGCCTTCACGAGCTGCGCTACGATCGTGGCGCGCGACTTCGCGAACGACTGGCCGGCCGCGTCCTTCGTCATCGGCTTGTCGAAGAGCGGCTCGCACTTCTCGTAAGTCTCGGGGAGCGGCTCGTAGAAGGAGCGATACGCGGGATACCCCAGTCGCATGTCTCTGCGCGGATCTGCGCTGCGCCCCTCCCAGTAGATGCGATACGCGTTCGCGGTGGGTGCGGGCGTCCAGTCGTTGGGTTCCACGTCACCGCGCTCCTTCGCCGCGGCCTTGAAGAGATCGCGGTAGTTGGCGGACGTCACCGGCGATACGAACTCCTCCACTATCGCGCCCGCCGCACGCAGGTCGCCCACCGCACGATCGAAATTCTCCAGCGACTCGGCGCTCATCAGCTCGCGCGGAACGTTCCCCTCCACCACGCCGATTCTTACGCCCTCGAGCGCGTCGTCACGCAGCGATGCGAGCGGCGCCGCGTCGAACGCACCGGTGAGCGCGAGTGGGTCCGACGCGTCGGGGCCCGCGATGGCGGCCAGATAGAGCGCGGCATCGGCCACGTGACGCGAAAGTGGCCCGTGCGTGTCGAGGTAGGGCCAGGTGGGAATCACACCGGTGCGGGGCACGAGGCCGAAGCTTGGCTTCATCCCGACGATGCCGGTGAACTGCGCCGGAATCCGGTTTGAGCCGCCATCATCCGTGCCGAGTGCGGCGAACGCCATCCCATCCGCCACCGCCACCGCGGAGCCCGCGCTCGATCCGCCGGGCGTGCGCGTACCAGTGCGGTCGTACGGGTTGAGTACCTGGCCGGTGTAGCTGCTTGTTCCGTTGCCGTGGAACGCGAAATCGTCGGCGGCGGTCTTCCCGAGTATCACCGCACCGGTCGCGCGGATGCGCGATACCTCTATCGAGTCGCGCCGCACGGGATCGGGGAAGATCATCGCCCACGCGGCGCTCGAGCCGGTGGTAGGAAGCCCCTTCACATCGTAGATCGCCTTCGCAAACACGGGAACGCCGTCGAGCGGACCGCGCAGCTTCCCCGCGCGCAGCCGTGCATCCGACGCGCGTGCCTCGGCGATCGCCTCGTTCGAGAGCGCGTCGATGGCGTGCAGCAGCTTGCCATCGGTGCGGCAGCGCTCGAGTGCGCGCTTCGTCAGCTCTTCCGCGGTCCAGTCGCCGCGGCGGCGACCCGCCTGGTAGTGGGTGATCGTTCCGTCGAGTGGGTCGGAGGGAGCCGTAAAGTTCATGTCGGGGATTCGCACGGCAGCGGCCGCGGCGAGAGCCGCGAGCTGGGCGAGGGCTTCGCGTCTGGTCGGGGACATCGAGAGGTACGTCAGGGTTGGCGGAGGCTCGGCGAGCGAGCGGCGTTGCGCGCGATCGATCGTGGAAACGTGTAAACTGCCTGTGGAACGCGAAGCGTCAATGGCGCTCGCCGCTGTACTTCACCTCGAGGGGGCGTCCGCGCCAGTAGGCGAAGCGTCCCTCCGGAAGGAGCCATGCCACCTCGGAGGACATCGGAACCATGACTCCATTGCGGCGCGAGTAGTCGCGGTACTGTCCTTCGAACGGGGTGAGCACGCCCGTGCCGTTCACGTCGCGGTAGCGTAGCGCGGTCATGCCGGTGACTTCGCCCGACGGGGCGAAGTGGAAGTCGGCCGATGCCGTATTGCGGCCGTCGCTTACTGTCGCACGTGCCGTGCTGTCGTCGATCGCCGTCCACCGTACTCCCTCGCTCCGTGCCGCGCCCGGGAGAAGGGCGGTGGGAAACCAGACCGCTTCGCCGAGCCACCGGGTGAGTGCGCTCGCGGCCATCTCGGGAGTGCCGCCCTCGTTTACCACGGTCATCAGGCCGCCCACGCGGCCGAGCATCGCCCCGCCGCCGGCGATGTAGCTGTCGCGTACGCGTACCGGCACGAGCGGCATCATCCGGATTTGCGCATCCCACACGAAGCCCGGTGGTGAGGCCGTGAAGTTCTGCTCCGCCTCGAATGGACGCCAGCCTCCACCGGGGCGCATCCGGAATTCTCCCGTCCAGCGGATCTGCGCCGTGCGAATACGGACTGGTTTGGAAGGGAGCGCGAAGGCGAAGTAGCGGGCGACCGGTGCGGGCAGATCGGCCGGCACCAGGGCGGGCTCCTCCATCACGCCGCGTTCCGGCGGCTGTGCAGTCTCGAGGAGCAGTTGGCTCACCAATTGCCGCGACGATCGGCGCCATGCGATAGCGCTGCTCGCGAGCGCGAGGGTTATGCCGGCGAGCACCACAGCCACCGTCGCCCCGAGTATCATCCCCCACCTATCGCCTCTCCGAATCCGGTGCATCGGTGAACTATACCCGGCCAACCGCGAAACTGCGCTCGATGCCCCGTGTCCACCGCGGCGGACGGCCAGGCGTCCGCGGGACGCGTCGATCGCATCGTGTGCACGCGTTCGTGCAGCGCCGGGGTAAGCGATGCAAAGCGTTGTGCGTGTGATGCTTGGACGCGTTGGTCCGCCGCGTTCGCCATCCGGCGCGAGAGGTGCGAAATGGGTGTGCACCTCGAGCCCAATGTGGAGGCAAAGTATGAAAGGGTCGAACAGGGTGGCGCAACGGATGCTCATTCTGGCGGCAGCGACGATGCTGCTCCCCGCTGCTCTCGCCGCTCAGGGTCGTGGTCGAAATGCGAAATACGACCGTGTGCCTCCGGGGCACATGCCGCCCTCGGGGCTGTGCCGCGTATGGTACGACGGAGTGCCGCCGGGACATCAGCCATCTCCCACCCGGTGCGACATCGCCGAGTCGGACGCCTACTACAATGGCGGGCGAGTGCTCTACGGTGCGGCGGCGTATCGCGATCGCAACGCGCGTCCGCGTGATCGCTACTGCGACGAGCGGGATTATCGCAGGGGTGAGTGCGGCTACCGTCGCGACCCGCGTCGCGCGCCTCGTCGCGAGTACCCTGTCGCGCTCCCTGACATGGTGTGGGGAGTCACCATCGCGCACGGTGGCGTGGTGGTCGAGGTGCAGCGCTGGCTGACCGTGAGCAATCCGCGCGTCCGCGTCTACGACCTGGATCGCTACGGGAGACCGGCGCTGGTGGTCTGGTACGACAGCCGCGGCAACGAGGTGCAGCGCTGGTTCGACGATGATCGTGATGGTCGCGCGGATCGCGTCGCCATCTACGATGGCGGGAGAGTGGTGCGCATGGTTCGCAGGTAGCGACGCGGCGGTCATGGAGGAGCGAAGCGACGGAATCCTGCTGCGTCCGGTCGGTAAGGCAATCCCGCTGCTAGCGTGGAAGAAACGGCCCGCGCCATGGCGGCTTCGGATGAAGATCGGAGAGAGTGGGAACCGACGCTCGGCGGCGGCCGCGGTCATGGATTCGCGGCTGCGGCGCGAGCTCGCTCGCTAGCGGCGCCATCCCGCAATGCCACACAATAGGGGACTTGACGTATAATTGGTAAGTTATAACTTACCGTTAGTGCAAACTTACCAATCTTCCCAGCTCGACGCGCTCGGCGATCCTACTCGCCGGGCCATCGTCGAGCGGCTGCTCCGGGGACCGCTCCCCGTTGGACGACTCGCGCATGGTCTGCCGGTGAGCCGGCCCGCCGTCTCGCAGCATCTGCGTGTGCTCGAGAATGCCCGCCTCGTCACCTTCCACGCCGCCGGCACCCGGCGGATCTACGCTCTCGACCCCGCCGGCTTCGCCTCGCTGCGCGATTATCTCGACCGCTTCTGGGATGTCGCGCTCGCGGCGTTCAGGGACGAGGTCGAGCGCTCACGTTCACCAGAGAGTGATCATGCCAACGACTCATCCCCACAACGCCGTGCCGCTCTCCGCCAGCAGCGTCGCACCCGTTCGTAAGTCCATCCGCGTTCGCTCGAGTGCGGCACACGCCTTCGACGTGTTCACCGCCGGCTTCGACCGCTGGTGGCCGCGCGACCATCACATCGGCAAGTCGCCGATGAAGCGCGCGGTTCTCGAGCCGCGCGTGGGAGGGCGCTGCTACACCCAGCAGGAGGACGGGACAGACTGCGACTGGGGAAGCGTCCTCGCCTGGGAGCCGCCACGCCGGATCGTGCTCGCCTGGCAGATCACGGGCGAGTGGACCTTCGAGCCGGATCTGGCGAAATGCAGCGAAGTGGAAGTCACCTTCACCGAGGAGCCGGGCGGCTTCACTCGCGTGGAGCTGGTGCATGACCACCTCGATCGCATCGACGCTGGCGGGGCGCAGGCGATGCGTGGCGCGGTCGATTCGCCGAACGGATGGGGATTGGTGCTACAGCTCTTCCAGGGCGAAGCCGAGCGGTGAGCGTTCGCGCGCGCCGTACTACGCTGTGCGGCTGCTGACCGTTTCCATCGGCCAGCAGCCGGTCATTGCCGCTCGAGCTCCGACACGGCCTCACCGATCCGCATGACCGCGGCGTCGAGATCTGCACGAGCGGATGCGAAGGAGATGCGCACGCGTCCCTCACCACGCCGGCCGAACGCCGCGCCGTCGATGAGCGCCACTCCGTATTTCTCGAGCAGTCGGTTGGCGAAGGCGCGCGAGGTGATGCCTCGTTCGGCCAGGAGCGTGGAGAAATCCGGGAAGACGTAGAACGCACCCGCGGGGACGGGGCAGCTCACGCCCCTCAGCGCGTTCAGTCCACGCACGAGCACATCGCGTCGCTCGCGGTAGGCGGCAATCTGTGCGGCTACCAGGTCCTGCGGGCCGGTGAGCGCGGCGATCCCGGCGCGCTGTATGAACGGCGGTACGCAGGTGTGGCCGTTGACCGCCATCGTGACGAGCGGTTCCACCCACGGGCGCGGC
>DASSOX010000042.1:0-9793 GCA_035700125.1 Gemmatimonadaceae bacterium | reverse complement strand
GATGCCGATGCGGCCGAGCATCGTGGAGGGGAAGCCGCCGCCCTGGATCTTGGTCCAGGTTGCGCCGGCGTCGGTGGTCTTCCAGAGCGCGCTGCCGGGGCCGCCGCTATTGAAGAACCAGGGGCCGCGCACGCGCTGGTAGCTCGAGGCGTAGAGCGTGTTCGGGTCCTTGGGGTCCATCGCGACGTCCACGAAGCCCGCCTTGTCGCTGATGAACTTGATGAGCTTCCAGGTCTTCCCGCCGTCGGTGGTCTTGTAGAGACCGCGCTCCGGGTTGGAGCCCCAGAGGTGGCCGAGCGCGGCGACGTAGACGATGTCGGGATTGGTGGGATGCACGACGATGCGACCGATCTGCTGCGTCTTCTCGAGCCCCATGAGCGTCCAGTGGAGACCGCCGTCGGTGCTCTTGTAGATCCCGCCGCCCGGCGAGATGGAGTTGCGCGAGTTCTGCTCACCGGTGCCGGCCCAGACGATGTTGGTGTCGGAGGGTGCGATGGCGAGCGCGCCCATCGAGATCACGCGTTCGTTCTCGAAGACCGAGCGGAAGGTGGTGCCGGCGTTGGTGGTCTTCCAGATTCCGCCGCCCGCTGCGGCAACGAAGAAGGTTCTGGAAGGGGAGGGGATGCCCGCGATGTCCGCGATGCGCCCGCCCATGTTGGCCGGCCCGACCGATCGCCACCGGAGTCCCGCCAGCGTGGCGGAGTCCAGCTTCGCTGGCGCCTCCTGCCTGCTCGCCTGCTGTGCGGTAAGCGGTTGGCCAACGGTCGCGATCGCGGCCACGAGTGAAAACGCGAGTGGCAGTTGTCGCATGAGATGGAGGTGTTGTGAGTGATACAATGCATGGGATGCTGATGCTTCCATGCCGACCTCTGTACGCGCCGATACTACGTAACGCTGAGAGGAGGGGGAAGGGGGAGGGGGGCAAAGAGCAGAAAGCAGAAAGCAGGAAGCAGGGAGCAGGAACGGCACACGATCCGTCGTCATTCCCGCGAAAGCGGGAATCCACGCTTGCTTGGTAACATGGATCCCCGCTTACGCGGGGATGACTTTGTCGGTGTGCAGTTTCCTGCTTCCTGCTTCCTGCTTCCTGTTTCCTGTTTCCTTTTCCTCGTTTCTCCTCCATCATCTCCTCACTTCGACCGGGGGATCTATATGCGCGACGGGGCGCGGATGGTCTTGGGGATCGTCATCATCTCCAGCGGCTGCGTACGGACGGGGGCGGTGGGGAGATATGCGAGGGCGGCGGGGGAGACGGCGGGGGAGTTTCCGAAGGTGGCGGAGGAGATGAGGGCGAGTTGCGTGAGGCTGGAGGGGTACCGAGAGGCGCGGGAGGGGAAGGGGTGGTTCGAGAGGAAGGATCTGGAGGGGAGGTGCGCGGATCGGGCCAAGGCGGTGAGGCGGGCGGTGACGGCGGAGAGGGCGCTGGCGAGCTACTTCGCGGCGCTCGGGGCGCTGGCGGACGACAAGGTGGTAAAATACGACCGGCCGGTGGATGATCTGGCGGATGCGCTCGAGGAGGACGCGGGGCTGGATGAGGAGAAGGTTCGGGCGGTGAGCGATCTGGCGAGCTTCGCGGCGTCGGTGGCGACCGACGGGTATCGGCATCTGAAGCTGGCGAAGATCATCGAGGAGCAGAACGGGAATGTCGGAGTGGTGATCGATGCGCTCACCGAGATCGTGGGGACCGATTACGCGAACATCCTCGAGCTGGAGTCTACGGGGATGGAGTCGTTCTACAGGTCGGCGCTCGCGGAGGGAGCGGAGCGCGAGCCGTTGGCGGCGATTCTCGTGCGCGATACGCGTGATGAGAGGGCAGAAGCATTGCGCGAGAAGCGCACGGCGCTCGCCGCGTACGTGAAGGCGCTCGGCGCCATGAAGGCGGGGCACCAGCGGCTGTACGACTCGCGGCGCGATCTGCACGCGAAGGCGCTGGCGGGGGAGCTCGCCGGCTACGCTACCCAGCTCGAGAAGATGATCCCGGCGCTGCGCGAGGCGTTCTGAGGCCACCGCGGCGCCGAACTTCCACTCGTTACCGGAGAAGGGAACCATGCCGAAGCTGGCAGCGGCGGATGCACGCGCGATCGCGCGCGACTATCACGACATCGCGCTATCGCTCGGCGCGCATCGCTTCGAGAACTGGGAGCGGCTCTCGCCGGCCAGGCGCGCGGAGCTCGAGCGGCTGCAGTGGACGCTACTCACCTATTCGTCAGACATGACCACGCGCGCCATGGAGTTGCAGGTGGACGACCTCGACGCGGCGCTCGCGGGACTGAAGAAGGCGGTGAAGTCGCTGAAGCGCGCGGTGAAGCACGCATCCGACGTGCGTTCGGCGATATCCGCGGCGGCGAGAGCCGTCACGCTCGGTGCGGCGATCGTGTCCGGGAATTCGGTAGCGCTCGCGGCGGCGGTGGGCGAGGGGCGCTGAACATCGCGAACGGGCGCGGTACGAGCTTCACGCGAAGCCGGGCACGCTACCTCATGCAGAGTTCGCGAAGTTGCCGGTGCAGATCGCTCGTGATCTCGGACAGCGAGTCGACGCCGGACATCCGCATCGGTCCCACGAGCGAAGTCAATCGCTGGCGCGCAATGTCTATGCGGGCGATGTCATCCAGCGAACTCTGATAAAGAGTACGCGCGCGAGCACACGTCGTGGAGTCGCTGGCGCCGTTCGAGGTGCCGCTGAGCGCGGATCCCAGCGTATCGAGATGCGCGACCAGCGCGGCGCGAGACTCGCTGATCCTGGCGAGCGACGACCTGACATCGCTCCGCTCCCCGGCGCTGAAACCGCCGTCGGCCGGGCGTTCGTTCGCTGCCGGCGTGGCACCCGCTTCCGCCAACCTTCCGGCAGGGACCTGCGTGGTCCGATCCTGCCTGCTCTCCACCTCGCCAGTCGCAACCGACTGTCCCCCGGAGTGAGCCGCACGGAAGCGCTGAACGCCGAGGTATCCGGCAGCCAGCAGAACGGCTGCGGCGATCAGGTGCTTCGCATCGACCCCCGCCACCGACCATCTTCGCGTGGCAGGGAAGGGACGCGCCGAGCCGCGGCCGGCGGCGTCGGGGCGCCATTCGGTGAAGAGCGCATCGAGCTCGTTAGCAGGGGGCCAGGGCGCTGCCGGCTCGGCCGGAGCTCGCGGCGCCTTCGTGCGGACGATCGGCGGCTCGTGGGCGGCTTCGACGGCTGCGGTCACGTCGGCGGCTTCGACAGCTGCGGTCACGTCGGCGGCTTCGACAGCTTCGGTGATCTCTGCAGCTTCGGCGACCTCTGCGACTTCTGCGGCTTCCGCGAGGTCTGCTGCTTCCACGACCTCCGCGACGTCGGCGACCTCGGTCGCTTCTGGAGTCTCAGCGGGTCGGAGAACCGTGACCTCGCCGACCGCGTCGACCGCCTCGGCCGCGTCGACCGCCTCGGCCGCCTCGGCGACCTCGGCCAACTCGGGTTGCACCGACGGCTCGGCGGGCATCGATGGGTCGATGGACGACTCGAGTTGCGGCGCCTCCTGCGCGGTGGCTCGCTCCATCGGCTGATGCGGAAATACCGGGCGCTCCTGCCTGGGCGAGAAGACGCGCGCTCCCAGGCGCATGAATATGCCGGTGCGAGGCGCGGCCGGGACGGTGCCGTTCTTCTTCGGGTGCGTGCCGCGCGACGACGATGGTTCTCTGTACGCATCCACGCCGAGTGGAACGACCTCGGACTCGGCGCTGTAGTTGCGCCACTGTACGCTGGTGCGCTTGGCGTGGCGGCCGCGAGCGCGCTTACGCGGGATGAGCTCGAAGAACGGGATCGGGAAAGCGCGTCCCTCCGTCGGTTCGACGCGCACGAACGCACCGTTCCCCTCGCCATCGGCGCCATCGCGCAGGAGCGCGACCTGCCAGGACTCGGGGAAGAGCGAGCGGTGGATTCCCACATCGGCGGCGGGGATTCGAGGCGATACTGCGACATCGAAGCGATACCAGCCGAGCACCATGTGGCCGGCCCGTTCGGCGGCGTCGATGGCGCGCGAGAGGTCTACCGCGAGCGATGCTTCCGGATCACCCCCGCGATCCATGCGCACGGCGCGCTCGATTCCCTCTACGAGCAGATACGCGGCGTCGGACTTCGGATCCCGGTGCTGTCCGCCGTAGAGAACCCCGCAGGTGCTCCCGAACACCTCCGACGCCGCGTGCATCTCAGTGTGGAGCAGCGCCTCCTGCATCACCACCAGCGGGAGCGCACGCGTGCTGGTCATCACCTCGGCCAGCAGATAGTAGGCGTCGTCGAGCGGGAGCCACCTCACCAGCTGATCGAGGGGAAGGGCTCGCCGACTGATCGACCGATTGACGTTCGGAGCCATCCAGCAATTCCTCCTCGCGCGTCGACCCGAATCAGCGCCAATATACAAGACAAGTGGAGCTTCGAGAACCGATGGCCGGATCCGCCAGCTGTAGTGTTCGTTTTGTGCATGAGGGCGGCAGGGGTCATATTGCGTGAGTCCTGATGGAGGGAAGTCGATGGATCCACGCTCGCTGCTCGCTACCGAATTCTACGGGAACTCCCTGCTCGCCTGGTTCATCGCCGCCGGCGTGTTCGTGCTGGTGCTGGGGGTGCTGGCGCTGATCCGCCGCGTCCTCGTCAAGCGGGCCGTGAAGCTGGCCTCGCATACCTCCACCGGCTTCGACGATCTCATTCTCAACGTGCTCGGGCGCACGCACGCAATCTTCCTCGTCGTGCTCGGGCTCGCGGCGGCCTCGCTGGCGCTCACTCTCAGCGAGGAGGTGCGTGGCTACATCGCGATGGCGCTCGGTGCGGCCATCATCGTCCAGATCCTCGTATGGGGGAACGAGGGGATCGGCTTCTGGCTGAAGCGGCAGTCGCGGCAGAACGCCGGATCGCTGGGGACGCTGACCGCCGTGGCGTTCATGGCGCGCCTGCTCCTCTGGCTGCTGATCATCGTCCTGCTCCTCGACAACTTCGGCATCCACGTCACGACGCTCATCGGCGCACTGGGCGTGGCCGGAATCGCCGGCGCGCTCGCCGCGCAGACTGTCCTCGGCGATCTCTTCGCGGCCATCTCGATCTATCTCGACAAGCCCTTCGAGGTCGGCGACTTCATAATCTTCGACGACTTCCTCGGCACCGTTTCGAGCGTGGGGCTCAGATCCACGCGCATCGCGAGTCTGTCGGGCGAAGAGGTGATCGTCTCCAACTCCGATCTGCTCAAGAGCCGAATCCGCAATTACAGGCGCATGCAGCAGCGGCGTATCGTGTTCCAGCTCGGCGCCGCGTACGGCACGCCGCGCGAGAAGGTGGAGCTCGTCCCGCGGATCATCCGCGCGGCGGTGGAGGAGCAGAAGCCGGTGCGCTTCGACCGCTCGCACCTCAAGGGGTACGGCGAGTCGTCAATAGACTTCGAGACGGTGTACTACGTGCTCGATCCGAGCTACAACGTCTACATGGACATCCAGCAGGCGATCAACTTCATCATCATGCGCCGCTTCGAGGAGGAGGGGATCCGCTTCGCTCACCCGGTGCGCGTGATGCGAATGGCCGAGGTGATCGCCGGCGAGGACACGATGCTGGCAGGCGAAGGCGAGCCGGCGCGTGGTCAGTAGCGCGCGCGCAGCCCCACGAGAAACTGGCCGTCGTTGTTGCTGCGCGCGCCGCGCCGGCGCGCTTCGCTGTCGTAGCTATCGTGCAGACTCCCGGTGAAGCCGAGGGTCTTGTTCAGGTCGAAGGTGAGCGTGCTGTTGGACGTGATGGTGAAGTGCTGCATGTCCCGCACGCTCGGCTGGTAGAAGGTCTCGTGGGTGAAGCGGATGCGATCGTCGAGCTTGTGGCTTCCCTTGATGCGGAACGACCAGCGCAGCCGCGACGATGCGAGGTCGGGGTTCGAGTTTCCGTCCATGACCTTCGTCCGCTCCCAGAGCATCGCGAGACTCGTGCTGAGCTTCGTGTCGTCGGTCTGGATGTAGGTGAGCTTCCCGCCGAAGCCGGCGGCGTAGCGGCGCGCGATACGTGCCTGGAGACTCGACTCCGCGCTGCCGAGGAAAAATGGAGAGACGCGCGAGAAGGGGGAGAGGTCCACGCCGGTGGAGAAGAGCCATGCGCGTCTACTTACCACGCTGCCACCGGAATCCACCGACGTCTCGGCGTAGTCGGCGCGAAGCTCGCCGCGGATCTCCACGGAGCTGTCGCTGTACGACAGTTTGGAGGAGCCGGCCACCACCCACTGCTCGGTGTTACCGAAGAAGAGACTCGCGTTCGCCTCGGTACTGCCGTTCCACCCGATCTCCTGGGCGGGGAGCAGGGCGGGTCGGATGAGCGCGAGAGATGTGACAAGAATGCCAGTGCCGATGGCGCGGGCGAGTGGCGCGGCCTGTTTCACTTCCTGGAATGTTGGGGGTGTACGCGGGGGGCCGGTGGACTACGCGGCACAACGCATATTAAACGGTCAAGTCGAGACGATCCATACCACGTGAAGAGTTGGAGGTTGAGCAGAATGCAATTCACCACGAGTCGGGCCCGAGTCCTACATTCGTTCTCCACCGTCGGTGTGGCGGCGGCGCTCTGCGCGGCCGCCGCGCCGGCAGCGACCGCGCAGAAGGCGCTCTCGCGCACCGAGCAGAAGATCCGCAGCTCGGTGGAGCAGCACCGCGCGGCGCAGGTGGATTTCCTCGAGCGCGTGGTGAACATCAACAGCGGCACGCTGAACGTGGAGGGGGTGCGGAAGGTGGGCGGCGTATTCCGCGCGGCGCTCGACTCGCTCGGCTTCGAGACGCGCTGGGCCGAGATGCCCGAGTCGATGCATCGCGCCGGCCACCTCATCGCGGAGCACAAGGGGAAGCCGGGCGGGAAACGGATTCTCCTGATCGGCCACTTCGACACGGTGTTCGAGGGCGAAGGCCAGCACTTCGTGCGGCTCGACAGCATGGCGCGCGGCGCCGGCTCCGCCGACATGAAGGGCGGCGACGTGATAATCCTCTACGCGCTGCAGGCGCTGCGCGACGCCGGCGCGTTGAAGGACGCCAACATCATCGTGGTCTTCTCGGGTGACGAAGAGCGGGCCGGCTCGCCGCTCGATGTCGCGCGTCGCGACCTGATAGAGGCGGCGAAGCGGAGCGACATAGCGCTCGCCTTCGAGGGCGGCGAGCGCTCGATCGCGACGATCGCGCGTCGCGGCGACAGCCGCTGGACGCTGCGCGTCAGCGGCCGTCAGGCGCATTCATCGGGGATCTTCAAGGAGGGCGTGGGCGACGGCGCGATCTACGAGGCGTCGCGCATCCTCGATGGATTTCGCGAGGCGCTGTCGGACGAGAAGAATCTGAGCTTCAACCCCGGCGTCTTCGTGGGCGGCACCGACGTCACCTACGACACCAACCGCGTGGCCGGCACCGCCGCGGGTAAGCTCAACATCATCGCCCGCTCCGCCGTGGTGCAGGGCGATCTCCGCTTCCTCTCGGAGGAGCAGAAGGAGAACGCGAGAGCGAAGATGCGGGAGATCGTTTCGCAGCATCTTCCGCAGACCTCCGCCGAGATCCTCTTCGAAGACGAGTACCCCGCGATGCCGCCCACCGAGGGGAACCGTACACTCCTCGCCGAGTACGACTCGGTGAGCCGCGCCCTCGGCTACGGTCCCGTGCGCGCCCTCGACCCTGGCCAGCGCGGCGCCGGCGACGTCTCCTTCGTGGCTCCCTACGTGGACGCGATGGACGGACTCGGCGCCGACGGTATCGGTTCCCACTCCCCCAACGAGGAAGTAGACCTCGAGTCGCTCCCGATGCAGACCGAACGGGCCGCGGTTCTCATCTACCGGCTCACGCGTGGGAAGTAGGTGCCTGGCTGATGGAACCCCGCTTCCCGGCCAGGGATTTATATGGTGAACACGAGAATGAAACCCCGATCATTCGGAACTCGTCGGGGTATATGAAGATGAAGGGGCAGGCGGCCGCGCGTCCGAACATGGTCGGACGGGACGTGGCGCGACTCCCCAGGCACCAGGAGGCACATGCCGCGTTATCAGTTCTCGATCAGCAGCCCGACCGAGCGAGTGCGCCTGGCCGGAGCTATCAGCAGCGAGACCTTCTCGCAGGCGCTGGAGGCGATCGCCGATCAGGCCGAAGCAGGTCAGGGCGACACGCTGGAGATCGGAGTGAAGGGCTTCCCGCCCGCCCGCTTCGAGCTCATGGAATCCGAGGAAGACGGGATGATGAGCTGGAGACCTGCGGGGTTGTTGGCGGCCTGACGGGGAGAAGCAGAAAGAAGAAAGCAGAAAGCAGGAAGCAGAGAGCAGGAACGGCCCCGGGGGCGAGATCCCAACCCCGGGGCCGTTCCTGCTTTCTGCTTCCTGCTTTCTGCTTTCTCTCCCTCTACTTCTCTCCCTCGAATACCACATCCACCGGTATCCCCCTCGTCTTCAACTTCGCCAGGTCCTGGCTGAGGGTGGGGGAGATCCTGCCGTAGTCGTCGTAGAATTTGCCGACGCCCTCGTAGTCGCCGTCGCCCTGGAGGCGGAGAATCTTCTCGGCGAGGGATTCGATGCCCGCCTTGAACTTTTCCTGGTCGACGCTGTAGCGGCCAGTCGCGTCGTCACGCGTGAAGGCGCCGCTCTGCGCGAGGTAGTTGAACGACGCGATGTTGGCGCGGCCGTGGGCGTCGGCGGCGCCGAAGCGCACGGAGCGGAAGAGACTCGCGAGGAAGGTGACGTAGTTGTGGCTCACGTCCTCGTCATCCAGGTTGCCGCCGTCGCTCAGCGCCTGCACCATGTGGAGGCCGAGGATGTCGGCCTTCTCTTCCTCGAGCGCGCTGGCTCGCTCCTTCAGAGCGGTGCGCACCGTGCCCTTCCCGTTGACCGTGTTCTTGATCCCGAGTCCGTGTGCGACCTCGTGGAACATCGTGTTCTCGAAGAAGGCGTTGAAGTCGATCTGGTCGAGCTGCGATGAATCGACCAGCACCTGTGCGATCGGGACGAGGATCTTGTCGAACTTGGCGCGCATCACGTTCTCGAGCTGCAGCCGACGCGTACCCTTCTGGAGCTGCACCTGCTCGTCGTTGGGGAGGTTGATGGCTATCGTCTTCGCACCCGCGTTGGCCTGGCCGGCGTAGTAGACGGCGTTGTAGGCGTTGAGGTCCGAGTCGGTGCCCGGCTTCTCCTGCTTGTACTCGTCGGGGACGGGAAGCCCCTTCTGCAACGACGGCAGGAACGCGGCGTACTTCGAGAGTCGCTCGCTCCACTCCTTGTCCTTGATCAACACGTACGCCTCGTGCGCGCTCTTGTAGCCGAAGAGCTGATCCTCGTACGTCTCGATCGGGCCGATCACCACGTCGAGCGTGTTGTCTTTCATGTCGAGCCAGGCGATGTCGCTCGCGCGATAGTCATCGCTGAGCAGCGCCTTCGCGCGCGCCTCGAGGTAGCGACGCAGCCCCGGCTCCGCGGCGAGCTTCGCGGCCGCGCGCAGCTTGTCGACCGCGATCTTCGTCTGCTCGGGGAATGCCTCGTGATAGGGGATCGCCACGAGCGCACCGGATGAATCGCGTCGCACGAGAGTGTAGAGACTCTTCAGCGAATCGCCATGTGCCTCGGACTTCGCCGCGGCAGAGTCGAAGGCGGCCTTGGTGATGTCGTGCGGGTAGAAGTTGGCGCCGGGCGGCTTGGGGCCGACGCCGGCGATGAAGGGCTCGTTGTCGGCCAGCCGGTCCCACGGACCGTAATTGATCTCCACCAGCCGGCGCGTATCGGCATCGGAGATCGACTCGAGCAGCGAGTCACGATGCCCGTAGGCTTCCTGCCAGTAGATGGCGTCCATCGCGCGCGCTGCA
>DASSOX010000041.1:0-42711 GCA_035700125.1 Gemmatimonadaceae bacterium | reverse complement strand
GCGCCGCCAGCGTCTTGTTGTGCGAGAGTACGAGCGTGGGACGCCCATGCGCCTTTATGACATTGGCGATGGTCATGGTCTTCCCCGAGCCGGTGACACCGAGGAGCGTCTGGAACCGGTCGCCGCGGGCGAGGCCGGCCGTGAGCTCGCCTATGGCGCGCGGCTGGTCGCCGGCTGGGGCGAAGGGGGAGCGGAGATCGAAGTCGGCCATGCTATGAATATAACACGGCCCGTCGGCTTCTGTTCGGGGCGCCTGGCCTGGTCATCTGGCACGCGCCCCGCCTCGGTAGCGCGTGTGCCGTACGGTGCGCGTCGTGGCGCCTCGAGAGAGCCGGGCTGCGGCGGTCACTCGGTGGCGGAGAGCCGCTCCCGCCGGGTCACGTCCGTTACCCCCTTAACCCGCCGCACCGCCCGAATCACCTTCCTGAGGTGCGTCAGGTTCTCCACCTCGACGAGGATGGAGCCCGATACCCCGCCGTCGCCGCTGCGCAGCTCCATGCTCTTGATGTCGGTTCCGGCGTTCGTGACGGCCTCGGCGACGTCCATGTAGAGGCCGCGCCGGTCCGTTCCCTCGATCGCGAGACGGACGAGGAAGATCTCCCCCTCCATCTCCTGCCAGTCGATGTCCAGGCGCCGCTCCGGCTCCGCTGAAAGCAGCAGGACGTTGGGACAGTCGCTTCGGTGGATGCTCACGCCGCGGCCCCGGGTGACGTAGCCCACCACCGGATCGCCCGGCACCGGCTGGCAGCACTGGGAGTAGCGCACCATGAGCCCGTCCACGCCCTGAATGCGCACTCCCTTGGTGTTGCCGCGCATCCGCTGAACCAGCCGCTCGAAGGCGCTCGTCTTCGCCGGCTGCTCCGGAGTGGCCTCGACTTCCGGGTAAATGGCTCGAAGCGCCTGCGCAACGTGTACGTCGCCCTGCCCGATGGACGCTATCAGGTGCTTCGAGTCGTTCAGGTTGAGCGACTTCGCCGCCGCCGACAGCGCAGCGTCGTCCGGCTTCGCTAGGTTGCGGCGGCGCAGCTCGCGATCGAGCATCTCCTTCCCGAGTCGCGCCGACGTGCTCTGCTCCTCCTGCCGGATCCACTGCCGGATCTTGTGTCGCGAACGCCCGGTGCGGACGTGCGACAGCCAGTCGCGACTCGGCCGTGCACCCGGCGAGGTAATGATCTCCACCGTGTCCGAGTTGCGAAGCTGGCGCGATAGCGGTGCGATCCTTCCGTTCACCCTGGCGCCCTGACAGTGCAGCCCGACCTCCGTGTGCACGGCGAAGGCGAAGTCGATGGGCGTGGCTCCCTTGGGCAGCTGGATCACGTCGCCCGTCGGGGTGAATACGAAGATCTCGTCCTGGTACAGGTCAAGCTTCAGAAACTCCAGGAATTCATCGGGAGTCTTGGCATCGAGCTGCAGCTCGAGCACCTGACGGAACCAGCCGAGCGCGCGATCCAGCTCGTCGGCACTCTTCGCGTTCTCCTTGTACAGCCAGTGCGCGGCGATACCGTATTCCGCCGTGCGATGCATGTCGAAGGTGCGGATCTGCACCTCGAAAAGCTGCCGACCCGGTCCGAACACCGTGGTGTGCAGCGACTGGTAGCCGTTGGACTTGGGCTGAGCGATGTAGTCCTTGATCCGCTCCTGCAGCGGCGTCCACCCGTCGTGGATCACGCCGAGCGCGTGATAGCAGTCGGGGACGGTATTGACGAGCACGCGGATGGCGAGGAGGTCGTAGATCTCCTCGTACGGCTTCTCCCGCTGCTTCATCTTCTTGTAGATGGACCAGAGGTGCTTCGGTCGTCCGGTGACGTCGAAGTTCTGGATCATCGCGCGGTGAAGTTCCTTTTCGAGCGGCTGCGCCATCTGCGCGATGAGGCGCTCGCGCTCACCGCGCTTCTGCGCAACGAGCCGGGCCAGCTTGCGATATTCGATCGGCTCGAGGTGCTTGAACGCGAGGTCCTCCAGCTCCCAGCGCATCCGCGCCATACCGAAGCGGTGCGCCAGCGGAGCGTAGAGGTCCATCGTTTCCTGCGCGATGCGCCGACGCTTGTCCTCGTGCAGGTAGTCTAGCGTGCGCATGTTGTGCAGGCGGTCCGCCAGCTTGATGAGGATCACCCGCACGTCCTTCGCCACGGAGAGAAGCAGCTTCCGGTAGTTCTCTACCTGGCGTTCCTGCCTCGAGCGGAAGGAGATGTTGCCGATCTTGGTGACGCCATCGACGATCTGCGCGATCTCCTTGCCGAACTCGCGCTCTATGTCCGCGACGGTGACCGAAGTATCCTCGACCACATCATGGATCAACCCGCTCGCAATGGTGACCGAATCGAGGTGCAGCTCGGCCAGGATCTTCGCGACCTCCACGCAGTGCGAAACGTAGTCATCACCGGAGGAGCGCTTCTGGCCCATGTGCGCCTGCTGCCCGAAGCGGAAGGCGCGCGTGAGCAACTCGGTGTCGAGCCGCTCCGCGAGCGGATCTTCAGCGAGGTTCCATCCGGGGATGACCGTGTTCAGCGCCGGTGCGGTCAAAGAAGTCCTGCCTCCGCAAAGCTGGTGTAGCGTCCACGACCGATGATCACATGGTCGTGTACTGGAATATCGAGCAATCTTCCGGCTCCCACCAGTTGCTCCGTCACCAGCCGGTCATCCGCAGAGGGGGTGGGATCGCCGCTGGGGTGGTTGTGAACCAGGATGATGGCGGCAGCGCGCTCGGCTATTGCTTCCCGGAAGACCTCCCGCGGATGAACCAGCGAGGAGTTGAGGGTTCCGCGAGTAACGGTGATGTCGCGCTCCATCCGGTGCTGGGAATCCAGTACCGCGACGTGGAACTCCTCGGCGGGAAGGTCCTGCAGGCGGTCGGCATACGCCGTGTAGACCTCACGCGGCGAGCGAAGGGGTGCTCCCTCGTCACGCGATTCGGCCGACATCCGCCGCCCGAGCTCGAGCGCTGCGTGGACCACGACGGCGCGCGCCTTCCCCACGCCCCGCATTCCCGTCAGTGAAGCGACGGGTTCCGAGGCGATCCGACGCAGCGAACCACCCGACCTCTCCAGCATCTCCTGCCCTACACTGAGAGCCGACCGCCCGCTCGATCCGGAGCCGAGGACGATGGCGAGCAGCTCGCTCACGCTCAACGTGTGTGCGCCCAGGGTCCGGAGCCGCTCGCGCGGCCGCTCGGATCTGGGCAACTCCCTAATAGTAAACGATTTTCCGGGTTCCGGACCAGCTGCGATGGACACGAACGACCTCCGGGTGCGGGTGATGACTAACGGTACCCGCACCCGGAGCAAGGTGCGACATCGCTCGAACGCAGTCGTTTACCCTGTAGCTCCGTGGCACTTCTTGTACTTCTTCCCGGAGCCGCAGGGGCAGGGATCGTTACGCCCCACATGCGACCAGTCGGCGCTGGTCGGCGCCTCCTGCGTGAGCGCGCGCGTCCGGCCAGCGCCGACGACCGTGGGCTCCGGCTTCCTGACGGTGCGCCGGGAGGGAACCGGTGGCTCCTCCTCGGGACCGCTATCCACCACGCCGTCGCTCTCCGGTTCCTCGGGCGGGATGTCCTCGAGGACGCCGAGCGCGTTGTAGCGCCTGGTTGGACGCGTTCCTCCCGTTCCGGCCGGGGAGCCGCCGCGCGGACCACGCCCTGCCCCACCCGCTCCGTCACCGCCCTGCGGCGGCAGCGGTGGCGGCTCGAAAACGAGCTGCACACGGAGAAAGCGTTCTGTGAAGGTGTTGTACACGTCCGCCATGAGATCCACGAACATGTTGTACGCTTCCTTCTTGTACTCGATGAGCGGATCGTTCTGACCCCACGACCGATAGTGGATCGCGGCGCGTAGCTGGTCGAGATCGTACAGGTGGTCCTTCCACTTCTCGTCCAGCACGTTGAGCATGACGAGCGAGAGGAGCCGGTCCGCGTATTCGCCGAGGCTCGTCAGCTTCGCGTTGAACGCAGCACGGCCGACCGCCTGAGCATCCTCCTGCGCCTCCTCCAACGTGTCGGGGCGCTCCTCGGCATTCTCCTCGAGTTCGGGAACAATGAGCAGGTAGTGCATGAGGAGGTCCTGCCTGAGGAGCGAGAAGTCCCACTCCTCGGACGTCTCGAAGCCCTCCAGTCCCTGCTCTACCCTGCGGCTGACGGCCTTCTCGACCATCTTCAGCGCCTCGCCCTTCAACTCCTCGCCGCCCTCGAGCGCGAACGAGCGGAGCGAGTATATGACCTCGCGCTGCTGGTTCATCACGTCGTCGTACTCGAGGAGCCGCTTGCGCTGCTCGAAGTTCTGCAGCTCGACGCGCTTCTGCGCCTGCTCGATGGAGCGTGTGATGAGTGGGTGCGTGAGCACCTCGCCCTCCTGCGCACCCATCCGGTCCATCAGCTTGGCGATCCGCTCCGAGCCGAAGATGCGCATGAGGTCATCTTCGAGCGAGAGGAAGAACTGCGATGCGCCAGGATCTCCCTGGCGTCCCGCGCGGCCTCTGAGCTGGCGGTCGATGCGCCGCGACTCGTGGCGCTCGGAGCCCACGATGTGGAGACCGCCGATCTCCTCGATCTGCATGGGCTTTCCGTCGGGATCCTCGATCTCCGATGGCTTCGCGTCCGTCACGCCGGCTCCCAGCTTGATATCGGTTCCACGGCCGGCCATGTTCGTCGCGATCGTGACCGCGCCCGGCTGCCCCGCCTCGGCCACGATCTCCGCCTCGCGCTGGTGGTACTTCGCGTTCAGCACGTTGTGCTTGATGCCGGCGCGCTGGAACATGCGCGAGAGCGTCTCGGACACGTCCACGTTCACCGTGCCCACCAGCACCGGGAAGCCGAGCTTGTTGAGGCGCTCGGTCTCGGCCACGATGGCCGCATACTTCTCACGACGCGTCTTGTAGATCAGGTCCTGGCGATCGTCGCGGATCACCGGCTTGTTCGTGGGGATCACCGAGACCTCCAGCTTGTAGATCTGGTGGAACTCGGTCTCCTCGGTTTCCGCCGTACCGGTCATACCGGCGAGCTTCTCGTAGAGGCGGAAGTAGTTCTGGATGGTGATCGTGGCGAGCGTCTGCGTCTCACCCTTCACCTGCACGCCCTCCTTCGCTTCCACCGCCTGGTGCAGTCCCTCCGACCAGCGTCGCCCGGGCATCGTGCGGCCGGTGAACTCGTCGACGATGAGCACCTGGCCTTCCTGCACCACGTAGTTGACGTCCTTCTCGTACAGCGCGTGTGCGCGGAGGAGCTGGTGCACGATGTTGAGCTTTTCGCTCTTCAGAGCGTACTCGCGCTCGAGCTCCGCGCGCGCCTCCAGCTTCTGCTGGGGTTCCATCTCGGGGTCACGCTCGATCGCGTGAACCGCCTCGGAGATGTCGGGGAGCACGAACGCATCGCGGTCGTCGGGCGCCAGGAAATCCACACCGCGATCGGTGAGGTGCACGGTGTGGTTCTTCTCATCGAGCACGTAGAGGAGATTCTCCTCGATGTCGCCGAACTGCTGGCGGCTGGCCGGCTGCCGGCGGTCGGCGATGTGCTCCAGCTCCATCTTCTGGACGGCCTGCTTGTTCCCCTGCTCCTGCAGGAGCTTGAGGAGGCGCTTGTTCTTCGGGGCGCCGAGCTGCGCCTGGTACATGCGGAGCGCCGCCTCGCGATCCTCGCCCTTCTCGAGGAAATCTTCAGCTTCGGCGATCAGGTGGTTGGCCTGCTCCGTCTGTCTACGAACGAGGCGGCCGACCGCGGCGTTGTGCTCGCGGTATGCAGCGTCGCCTTCGTTGCCGACGGGGCCCGAGATGATGAGCGGCGTACGGGCCTCGTCGATGAGCACGGAGTCCACCTCGTCCACGATCGCGTACCAGTGCGGCCGCTGCACCCGCTGGTCGAGTTGCACGACCATGTTGTCGCGCAGATAGTCGAAGCCGAACTCGTTGTTGGTGCCGTACGTGATGTCGCACAGATACGCGGCCCGGCGCTCCGGCGTACCCGGCTCGGAGTCATCGATGCAGCCGACGACGAGACCGAGGTAGTTGTAGAGGTACCCCATCCACTGCGCGTCGCGGCGGGCCAGGTAGGAGTTCACCGTGACCAGGTGCGCGCCGCGGCCGGCCAGCGCGTTCAGGTAAAGAGGTAGAGTCGCGACGAGCGTCTTCCCCTCACCGGTGGCCATCTCCGCGATACGGCCGAGGTGCAGCTGAATACCGCCGATGAGCTGCACGTCGTAGTGGATCATGTTCCACTCCATCTCGTGCCCGGTCACCGTGATCTTCTGCCCCATCAGCCGGCGGGCTGCCTCGCGCACCGTGGCGAACGCCTCGGGGAGGATTTCGTCGAGGACCTCGGCGATCTGTTCGCGGAGATCGCCCTCGACGCCGCCGCGTCCGTCCTTTCCGCTCAGCTCGTCGTCTATCCTGTCGCGCTCTTCCGGATCGGCCGTCTGCTTCTTGAGCTCCTTCAGCTCGGCGACCTTCGCCTCGAGCTCGGCGGTCCGCTCGCGGATGATCCCACGGAGCTTCCCGGTCTGGCCGCGCAGCTCGTCGTCGGAGATGTCGTGCAGGCGCTCGTACTCCGCGTTGATCGCGGCCACGATCGGCTGCACACGCTTCAGCTCGCGGTCGTGCCGCGTTCCGAAGATGGACGTGAGTAATGGCTTCAGCATGTCGTTCCTCTATGTCTGTACAGGCCGGCTGCCTCGATGAATCCGGCGACGGCTTCCGTCACGAATCCGTGAATGGTCTTCCCGGCCAGTACACGTGCGCGAATCTCCGTGGACGAGATTTCGATCCGGCGCGTGGCAATGCGTGTGAGCGGCACCCGCTCCCCGTCGCCAGCGTGGCCGCTCTCGCTCGGCGTTCGTGCCAGCACGACGACTTCGGCGAGCTCCGCGATACGCCTGGCATCCCGCCAGGTCGAGATCTCGTCGGCCAGATCTTCGCCGATGAGCAGGAACCGCCGTGCTCCCGGCTCTCGCGCCGCGAGCACGTCGAGCGTATCGACTGTGAAAGATAATCCCATCCGGTCGATTTCCACGGGGTCGGCGGCGAAGCGCGGGTCGTCAGCGATCATCAACTCCACCATTCTGAGGCGCTGCGCCGCGGACGCCTGGACCTCGTGCTGCTTGAAGGGTTGGACGGCCGCGGGTACGAAGACGAGTCGGTCCAGTTCCAGGAACTCGAAGGCATCGCTCGCAGCGAGGAGGTGTCCGACATGTGGCGGATCGAAGCTGCCGCCGAAGATCCCCAGTCGCACTCCCTGTCAGCTTCGGGGCGCTGACGGCCGCGAGAGCTGCGCGGCGGGCACCACCGTGGAATCCGCGTGCAGCGGCGCGGGAACCGATGCGCACGCTTCCTTCACCTCGGCATTGCTCGCGTACTTCTCGCGCAGGGTCGAACAGGTTTCGGCCAGCTCTTCCTTGTAGCCGATCTTGCCGTAGGCCTCCACCAGCCGGAGGAGCGCCATCCTCGCGTGATCGGTCTCCGGGTAGCCGGTGGCCACATCGTGGAAGTAGATGATGGCCGAGTCGTACGCCTTGCGCCTGAGGTAGAACATCCCGGCATCGTAGCTCTTGATGGCGAACCATTCGTCGAGCTTGTCGATCTCCTTCTTCGCCTGGTCCACGAGCGGGGAGTCGGGATAGGCCGCGAGGAAGCTCTGGAGCGTGGCGAGTGCGGTCTGGCCGTAGTCGGAGTCGAGCGATGGCTTGCGCCAGAGCTTCGAGTACGACATTCCCGCCTTGAACGTGGCGACGCCAGACAGGGTGTCTTCGGGAAAGCTTTCGGGGATGCGCGAATACGCCTGCGCCGCGAGGATGTACTCGTGGCGGCCGGTGTGCGCCTCGCCCAGGTAGTAGTACGACTGTGGAAGAAGCGGGTCGCGTGCCGGGAGCTGCGTCGTCAAACGCTGAAAGCCGTTGACGGCGTTGTCCCAGTTGTGCTCCTGGAGCTGCTTGAGGGATGCCTGAAATAGCACATCGTTCGAGCGGAAGTTCGCCGCAACGAATCTGTTACGATGACACCCCGCCAGCAGCGCGAGCACGGCGATCAGAGTGACGATTGGGCGCTTGTTAGCGGGCACGGACATGACCGTTATGATACCCGTGATTGCTTTGTCGGTTCACGAACGCGTCGTGGTATTGCTGCGAGGGGCCGGAAGGATGATCCCCGCGACACGCTCAGACACGCTTCCCCAGCTGCTCGGGTCCGAGCGAGCGGAAGTAGCTGATGGTTTGCTCGAGCCCCTCGCGGAGCGCGACCTGCGGCTCCCATCCCAGCATGCGGCGCGCACGCGAGATGTCGGGCTGCCTCACTTTCGGATCGTCTTCAGGGAGCGGCTTCTCCACTATCGGTGCGCTCGAGCCGGTGAGCTCGAGCACCATCTCCGCGAGCTGGCGCACCGTGAACTCGATCGGGTTGCCTACGTTGGTGGGGTTGGAATCGCCCGACATGAAGAGCCGGAAAATGCCTTCCACCTCGTCGGACACGTAGCAGAAGCTGCGCGTCTGCGATCCATCGCCGTACACGGTGAGCGGTTCATCGTTCAGGGCTTGCACGATGAAGTTGGACACCACGCGTCCGTCGCGCGGCCGCATTCTCGGGCCGTAGGTGTTGAAGATCCGGACGATGCGCGTGTCTACCTGGTGGTAGCGGTGGTACGCCATGGTCATCGCCTCGGCGAAGCGCTTGGCTTCGTCGTAGACGCCGCGAGGCCCCACCGGATTCACGTTCCCCCAGTACCCCTCCGGCTGCGGATGGACCAGCGGGTCGCCGTACACCTCGGAGGTAGACGCCAGGAAAAATCGCGCGCCCTTCGCCTTGGCGAGACCCAGAGCGTTGTGCGTGCCGAGCGCTCCCACCTTGAGAGTGGGAATCGGGAGCTCCAGGTAGTCTATGGGGCTCGCCGGCGACGCGAAGTGCAACACGCCATCCAGCTCGCCGGGGACGTACGTGTATGTGGAGATGTTGTGACGGAAGAACTCGAACGACGGGTTGCCCGTGAGGTGCGCGATGTTGTCGGGGTGCCCCGTGATGAAGTTGTCGAGTCCAACTACGCGATGGCCATCTGCCAGGAAGCGATCGACAAGGTGCGAACCGAGGAAGCCAGCGGCACCCGTTATGAGAACTCTCACGCGTTCGCTCCGCCTCTGCCAATCGAGAGGTAGGTGAAGCCCAGCGCCTGAAGCTTGGCCGGGTTGTACAGGTTCCGGCCGTCTACGAGGACCGGATGCCTCAGCGCCGAGAGTATGCGATTGAAATCGGGATGCCGGTACTCGTTCCAGTCGGTCACCACTATGAGCGCATCGGCACCATCCACGGCATCGTAGTTGGTGTTGGCGTACGTGATGCGATCGCCGAGCCGGCGCTTCGCTTCGTGCATGGCGACCGGATCGTGTGCTACCACTTCGGCGCCCGCTTCCAGAAGATCGTCTATCAGCGTGAGAGCCGGTGCCTCGCGCATGTCGTCTGTCTGCGGCTTGAAGGCGAGTCCCCATACCGCTACGCGAGCGCCCTTGACCCCTCCATCCATCGCCTGCCGCAGCTTCTCGAAGAGGCGGTGCTTCTGCCGCTCGTTCGCGACCTCCACGGCTTCGAGGACGCAGAGAGGGGCGCCGCGCTCACGCGCCGTCCGCAGCAGCGCCTTCACATCCTTCGGGAAGCAGGAGCCGCCGTAGCCGGGTCCGGGAAAGAGGAACGACGCGCCGATCCGGTTGTCGCTCCCGACGCCCTTCCGCACATGGTCCACGTCGGCGCCGACCTTCTCGCAGAGATACGCGATCTCGTTCATGAAGGAGATGCGCGTGGCGAGCATCGCGTTCGCGGCGTACTTGGTCATCTCCGCGGAGGGGATGTCCATGAAGATGATCGGCTTCCCGGTGCGCACGAAGGGAGCATAGAGCTCCGCCATGACCGAGCGGGCGTGGTCGCTGTCCACTCCCAGCACCACGCGGTCGGGGCGCATGAAATCCTCTACAGCCGCCCCTTCCTTGAGGAACTCGGGATTGCTGCACATGTGGAATGGGAAGCGGGCGTTGCGCGCCACCGCGGCCGCGGCCTTCGCCGCCGTCCCGACGGGAACGGTGGACTTGGTCACCACCACCATCTCCCGCGACATGTGCTCGCCGATCTTCTCCGCCACCGCGAGCACGTGACGCAGGTCTGCCGATCCGTCCTCGTCCGGCGGGGTGCCTACCGCGATGAACGCGACCTCCGACGCCGCTATCGCCTGCCCCACGTCGGTGGTGAACGAAAGACGCTTCTGCGCCTGGTTTCGCTCCACGAGGCTCTCCAGGCCCGGTTCGTAGATGGGGAGCACGTTCCGCTGGAGCCCCTCGATCTTGCGCTCGTCGACATCTGCACAGATGACGTCGTTCCCAGTTTCTGCCAGGCAGGCGCCCACCACCAGCCCGACATATCCGGTTCCTACAACTGAAATTCGCAAGTGCGGCGGTCGATTAGGTGTTCAGGGGAGAATGCCCGGTCCAGCCAGTGAAGCTATCCAGCGCCCGGGGATCGGGCAATATACAGCCACGGAGCCCGGGCAGAGACCCTCGTTCTGGTCTCCGTCCCGGGCCCCGCGGCCCGCACTCCACACGCGCGCCGAGGCGGTGCTCGGCGAGCTTCAGGAGGAGGTCAACCCTTCCTCGCGTGCTGCCGTCTTCGCGGTGCTCTTCGCCTGGTCCGCCACGCGCTCGGCCACGTTTTCGACCTTGTCCTTTGTCTCTTCCATCACGTCGCGCGTCTTGTCCGCGAGCTTGTCACGGGCACCGCCCATGAGCTCGTCCTCCTTCTGGGTCTCGGGGATGGCCAGCCCCGCAGCCATCCCGAGCGTGAGCGCGGCCGCGCCCATGGCCAGCGGATTGTCGTAGAACTGATCCTCCAGCCGGCGCGCCTGGTGGCGCGTCTCGTCGGCCACGTTCTCCGCCATCCCCTGCGCGCGGTCCGCCAGCTCGCTCGCCTTCTGCTGTGCCTTGTCGGATAGTTCGGACGCCTCGTCGCGGACGCGGTCCACGGTGCTCTCTTCCCCGACGTTTTCACTCGAGTAGTTGTCGCGCCCGTAACGCCCCGCCCCGTACGCACTGCCCCCGTAGCCGTACCCACTCCGGAAACTCCGTCCGGAGTTCGCTCTTCCGGAGCGTGAGTCGCCCCGCGAACCGCGCTGGCTGGCATTGTACGCCAGCCACCCCAGTCCTATTCCCACCATCACTGCCGGGATCGGGTTCTCACGGATGACGTCCACCACCGTCCGCTGAGCGTCGTCGAACGTCTCCTTTGCCTCGTCCCACTGGTCTGCTGCACTCTGCGCCATGTTCTCCACCTTGCCGATTGTGGCGTCGCGGATATCCTGCTTTACCCGGTCCTTGATGTTTCCGGGGTTGAGCCGCTCGCCGAGTTGCTCGAGGTTGTCACCCATCCGCTCGCGTGTCTCCCGGATCTCGGCACGTATCTCCGCGGTGTCGTCGGCGCTCGCGTACGAGTCGTCCTTTCGGGTAAGCTCGATATCATCGGCGGCCGTGAAGTCTTCGCGTCTCTCGGGCATCATCTATCCTCCCGATCAATACGGTGTACGAGAGATCGGAACTTCCCGATCGGAGAGCGCGCCGCGTGTACGGGAGAGCCGCTCGTTTCGCGCACGCTGCGATGTCGGATAGTGCGAGCGGTCCCACTGGTTCTCATCTCCTCTTCTGGAGCTCTTGAGGAAACGCGCACCCAGGAGCCCGAGCGCGAAGGCGCCGCCGAGGAAGATCGCGGGCTCGCGCCGCGCGAAGTTCTCGACCCGGTCGGCCATCTGCCGAGCGTCGGTGTGCTGCACGTAGTCCGCCCAGTTCTCCACCCTGTTCGCCGCCTTCTCCACGAACCCGCCAACCGTGCCGCGATCCTGATCACGGAGCTGCTGGCTCGAGTAGAGAAGCGACTGCGCGACGGCACCCAGCGCGTCCGCCGCGCGATTCCTACCCTTGCTCACCCCAGCTTCGACCTTCTGAGTGGCCCTGTCCTGCGCCTTGTCGGCCAGTTCGTGCGCCTTGTCCTTCGCTTCGTCCATGACGCTGCCGCTCCGGGCGTCGCTGCGCGTCCGGTCGGATGCGCTGGTTGCGCCCATCCCGCCGCTCTGTGTATCGCCGGCAGATGCAGTCCGTTTAGTCGGCATCACTCCTCCTTGACCTGTTCGGGTGTCTAACGGTCGTGCGGCTGTCGTCTCACGTCGTCAGCTCACGCTTCACTTCCCCTGCCTCTCGCCTGGCCCATGCCGCATCACGCCGAAGCGACTCCGCCGTCTGGTCGGGCATGACGCCGTGGCGCTTGATGTCGGCAAGTGCGTTCCTCCCCAGAACGATCCCGATGGCGAGGAAGATCACGCCGATGATCAGTGCCGAGAGCCAGTAATGTCCGCCGAGCAAGCTCCCGAGGCCGGTTATGATGAACGTGGCCAGTGCCAGAACGCCCACGAGCGCGAGGCCGAGTCCGATGCTCGCCTTCGTGGCATCCTGCGCGAGAGTGGAAATCGATTCGCGCATTTCCGCCTTCGCGAGAGCGATCTCCTGCCGTACGAGCTCGCCCGAGTCGTTCGTCACCCTTCGGAGCAACTCACCGATTGACGGCTCCGTGCTTTCCACTTCGCGCGATACGGGGATGTCCGCGTTGCGCTCTACCCGGATCTCGTTTTGCTCGCGTGCCATGCTCACCCTCCTTCGCGGCACCCGAGAGTTCGCGACTGTCTCGCTTCCTCGCACCGGGTGGCTGTACAGGGGGTGGGGCGCAAGTCACATGCCCGCGACCATGCATGCCGGTAAGCGACGGTCGCTGCGCGGACGCGCTCGCTCGCGCCATGCGAGCACGAGCGAGCGCGAGCGAAAAACCTCGAATGGTTACGGGTATCTGAAGCGGTAGGTGGCGCTCAGCGATGCGCGCGTAATGGTGCGCGTGGCGGCAGCCGCGTTGTTCGCGTTCTCCACGCGCGCACCTTCGAGACGCAGCGTTACGGGGAGAACCGCTCCGAGCCATTGGACCCCCAGGTCGCCGCCCCAGGAACGTTGCACCTCGGGGCGCGACGCGTTCGTGGAGGGGAAAGTTTCCCCCGCGTGTCCCTCTCGAGAAGGTACCGGGCGCGTGTCGATGCGGTTGGCGCCGCGACGCCAGCGCGATACGCCGGCAGCGAGACGCAGCCGCCCGGATGGCCACACTTCTCCGGAGAGTCGCGCCAGATCTGCATCGGGACCGAGCTCCGAGCCGATGGGCTGACCGTACTGCTGCCAGCTGTTGGCGTACGACCAGCTCAGATAAGTGAAACTGCCGGCACGACGATACTGCAGCGCTGCGCTCGCAGGGAGCGGAAGTGGCAGAGCCACCGAGCCGAGCACGTTGAACGCGATCTGGTCGGGGAAGACTTTCCGATCTTTCGAGTCGATCTGGATGTCATCGATCATCAGGTCGCCCTGCAGCGAAGCGGGGCCGAGACTCGCGCGCACCGATCCGAACGCGGTGAGATTCACTCCGCCCTCGCGCCGCCCGGCGGGTGACGCGTCGTTCTGGGTGACCTGATAGATCATGAGCGGGTTGGCGAAGCCGAGCGCCACGCCGCCACCCTGCCGTGGAATCAGGCCTGTCTCTCCGATCGTCAGCTCCAGCTTCGAGGACGGACGATATGTGAGCGCGTGCGCGATGAGCATCCTGTGCCAGCGCTGGCTTCCCAGGCTGTCGGCAATCATGTCGCCCGAGGGCGTGAGGACCACGTCGTCCACGGACCCAACGAGTGCACGAAACTGGAAGCGCGTCCACTGCGCGTCGAGGAGAATCCGGTCGAGCGGCGGACCGTTCGCCGAGAGCACCAGCGATTCCGCCGGATCCCCGGCATCGCCAAGCCACGCTTCGCGTCCGCGACCCACGGAAAGTACTACCGGCCCGAGCTTCCCCGACGCGTACGCCTCCGCGAAATCGAGCGCGCCGGAGGTGCTGCGAAAACGCTTCGCTCGGATGAGAGGATCGTTACGACGGTCGGTCTGGCCGTATGCATCCACCACCGCCATGATCTTCGGTCCGCCGCTCCACGAGAGGCGCAGATCGGCGCGCGCAACCAGCGGCGGATCGCCTTCCCCGGTGGGGCGCACGTCGCGCCAGATTGGCTGCAGCTCACCGTTGCGGAGTGCAGTGCCGCGGAGTTGCACTGCAGCGCCGAAGTCGAAACCGGCAGCGCTGTCCGCGACGCTTTCGGAAGGCGCGTTCGTGACCACCCCGTCGCCCACCGGGAGAAAGCGTGCAACGAGATCGTCGAGCACTGGCCCCGAACAGCGGGCGTTGTTCCGCGCGGAGCTCACGGCACCGCGGACGTCCCCGAAGGTGAATGGCCGGAACGCCGAGACTCGCGCCTCACCGCATCCGACACGGACCAGCGCGGCAAGCTGGTGATATGCCGGATCGTCGAGCGGGATCGCCATCAGCGGGTGCTGCGCCGCGGCCCGCGTCGCAGCCGCGGCGAGGACGAGAGCGAGAGCGATGCCGCTCGTCCATCCGGGAACGCGACTCAACCCGCGCTGCGGCTGGCGAGCCGCTCCTCGGCGGCCGGGGCCCGGTCACGCACGCTCGCGAGCAGCGAAGCCTGCGGAGTGAACTCGGGCACCAGCTCCTGAAGACGCCTGAGCGTGCCTCGCTCGTCGCGCGCCACTACCGCGTTCCAGAGCTGCTCGATCGCCTGGTCGAGCGGGCGCGGCGCGTCGGTACGCACGATCCGGATCTTCTCGTAGCGCGTCGGAAGCGTCTCTTCCGTATCCGACGTGAGCTGCTCGTGCAGCTTCTCGCCGGGGCGCAGCCCGGTGAAGATGACGGGGATGTCTACATCGGGCTCGAGGCCGGAGAGGCGGATCAGATTGTGCGCGAGCGAGACGATTTTCACCGGCTCGCCCATCTCAAGCATCACGATCCGGTTGCGAGCTTCCTCCAGTACGGATGCCTGCAGCACCAGCTGCACGGCTTCGGGAATCGTCATGAAGTAGCGCGTGACGTCCGGGTGGGTGACCGTGACCGGGCCGCCCTCCGCGATCTGCTGCGTGAAGAGCGGCACCACCGACCCGTTGCTCCCCAGGACGTTGCCGAAGCGGACGGCCACGAAGTGCTGCGAGCGCGATTGATCCACGGAGAGAACGAGAAGCTCCGCGAGGCGCTTGGTTGCACCCATGACGTTGCTCGGACTCACCGCCTTGTCGGTCGAGATGAGCACGAACTTGGCGCCGAAGGAAGCGGTGGCCGACGCTACGTTCCGCGTTCCAAAGACGTTGTTGTGAACCGCCTGCGCCACGTGCAGCTCCATCATCGGCACGTGCTTGAACGCGGCCGCGTGATAGACAAGCTCCGGGCGCAGGACGCGGAACGCGCGCTCTACGTCGTCCTCGTCGCGGATGTCGCAGATGATCGGCACGACCTCGAGCTCGGGGTGCGCACGTCGTAATTCCTGCTCGATGAGGAAGAGAAGATTCTCGCTGCGCTCCAGGAGGCCGATCACGACCGGGCCATAGCTCGCCACCTGGCGCGCCAACTCCGATCCGATGGATCCGCCCGCACCGGTAATCAGTACTCTGCGGCCGGCGATGTCCGCACGGATCGTCGAGGTGTCGAGGTCCACTGGATCGCGGCCGAGCAGGTCCTCCACCCGTACGGGGCGGAGCTGGCTCATCTCCACGTGGCCCGTGAGCCGGGCGATGGCGGGGAGGATCTTGAAGGGGATCCTGAGACTCAGGCATCTGTCCACGAGGCGCTGGATCTGCTCGCGCGAGGCCGAGGGGATCGCGATTATCAGCTCGTCTGCCGGGTGGCTCTCGAGGATCTGCGCGAGCGCTTCGGTAGCGCCGAGCACCGCTACGCCGTGGATATAGAAGCCGGTCTTGCGCGGATCATCATCCACGAACCCGATCGGCACGTAGCCCAGGCGCGGATTGTTGTGCATCTCGCGCAGGAGAAGCTCTCCGGCATCTCCGGCGCCGATGATCATCACGCGGCGCGGGCGCTGCGCGGCCGTGCGCGGGCGTCGGCTCTCGCGGAAGATGCGGAGGCCGAAGCGCACGCCGCCCATGAACATCACCGGGAGCAGCGCGTCTATCACGAGCACCGATCGCGGAAAGCCGGCCGCGAAGCCGGAGAGCACCAGATACGAAGCGAAGATCACGCTGCTCACCGCGACTGACTTGAGCAGGGCGATCATGTCGCGTACCCCCACGTACGTCCACCATCCGCTGTAGAGGCGATAGAAGACGAACGAGCCCACGCGGATCAGGATCAGCGGCCCGAGGGTCGCCAGGAAGAGCGACGTGTACGAGCGTGTAAGCCCGTTGTCGAAGCGGAGCAGGTATGCGAGCGCGTAGCTCGCGACGACTATGACCACGTGCAGGCCGATGACGAGCAGGCGCCGGTGTCTGAACGTGAGGAGGTAGCCCAATGCTCCCCCCGCCTCGCCACTCTCCGACTGCTCGCTCTCCGGCGCCTCCGGCGATGCCGGTACGCTCTCTCCCTTCGCTGCGATGCTCATCCTCGATCCACTCATATAGCCGGGCCTCATTGCCTCGGCATTGACGACTCACGCCATCCGCCGGCAATACGCCGCCGTCGGGGTTCGGACGATTTTCAGGCGGAAACCGGCCCCGCGCGGGTGGCCGGTACAAGTTGCTACCGGCCGGATGGCGGAGTCGTGGAACTGCGTGGAATCAGTGGCCGTAGAACCGAAGCACGGCCGAGATGGTCTGGTCCTGCTGCTCGCGCGAGAGCTCGGGGAAGACGGGGAGTGAGATCACTTCCTGTGCCGCGCGCTCCGCCTCCGGACAGCTCCCTTCGCGATAGCCCAAATAAGCGAAACACGGCTGCAAGTGCAACGGGAGCGGGTAGTAGACCGCGCTGCCGATCCCCTCCTTCGCCAGATGCTCCTTCAGAGCATCACGCCGCTCGACGCGCAGCGTGTACTGATTGTAGATGGACTCGTTCCCCGGCTCGATGAAGGGAGTACGGATCTCCGGGACATCGGCGAAGGCACGGTCGTAATACTCGGCGTGCGCCCTCCGCGCAGCGCTCCATTCGGCGAGGTGCGGAAGCTTGGCCGCAAGCACCGCCGCCTGCAGTGCGTCGAGACGGCTGTTGTAGCCCACTTCGTCGTGGTAGTACTGCTTCGCCCCGCCGTGCACGCGGAGCCGGCGCAGACGAGTAGCGAGCGCCTCGTCGTTCGTGACCATCATCCCGCCGTCGCCGTAGCCGCCCAGGTTCTTCGACGGGAAAAAGCTGAAGGTGCCGATCGTGGCGCGCTCGCCCGCCATGTACCGGCCGGCTCCCGCATCCCGGCTCGCGCCGATGGACTGGGCGGCGTCTTCGATCAGGGGAAGACCGGGGATCTCCGCGGAGAAGCGCTCGATGGGTGCCATCTGGCCAAAGAGATCCACGGGGATCACGGCCTTCGTTTTCGGACCGACCGCCGCCGCAGCGCTCTCCACCGAGAGGTTGAATGTCCGCGGCTCGATGTCGGCGAACACCGGCTTCGCACCCACGTTGTGGATCGTCCCCGCAGTGGCGAAGAAGGTGAAGGGGGTGGTGACCACCTCGTCGCCGGAGCCCACGTCGAGCGCGCGGAGCGCCAAAAGAAGCGCGTCGGTGCCACTCGCGCAGCCGATGGAATAGCGCGTCCGCGAGAGCTCGGCCACCGCCTCCTCGAGCCGGACTACCGGCTCGCCCAGAATGAACGCCTGGTCATCCACCACGGCCATCATCGCGTTCACGACTTCTTCCCTGATCCGCGCATGCTGCGCACGGAGATCCAGCAGAGGTACCGGCATAAGAGAAAAGGGTGCTCCGAACCAGTTCAGGTTGTGGATACCGCGCGTACGAGCTCGTGCCACTCCTGCAGCGAGCGGACGCGCGGCGGGCGGAAGCGCATCGCGAGAATCGCATCGCAGGCGGCGTTGGCCGCGGAGAGCGTGGTGGTGTACGGAATTCTGTGGGCTACCGCGGCCTGGCGCATGGAATAGTCGTCGCGCTGCGAGTGCTTCCCCATCGGCGTGTTGATGAGGAGCTGAACCTGGCCATTCACGATCAGGTCTATCCCGTGCGGGCGCCCCTCGTGAACCTTGAAAACCCGCTCCGCGGCGATGCCGCGCCCGCGCAGGTAGCGCGCGGTGCCGCTGGTAGCCATGAGCTGGAAGCCCATCTCCTGGAAGCGGCGCGCTATCGGGACCACGGAGTCCTTGTCCGAATCGTTGACGGTGACGAAGATCGCGCCCTCGGTGGGCAGTCCGTTGTCCGCCGCCAGCTCCGCCTTCGCGAACGCGCTGCCGAAGGAATCCGAGATTCCCATTACCTCGCCCGTGGAACGCATCTCGGGACCGAGGATGGGATCGGATTCGCGGAACTTGTTGAAGGGGAATACAGCTTCCTTCACCGACACGTAGGGCGGTACGATTTCCTCGGTAAAGCCGATGACGCCGAGCGTCTCGCCCAGCATCACGCGCGCGGCAATGGACGCGAGCGGCACGCCGATCGCCTTGGAAACGAAGGGTACCGTCCGGCTGGCGCGGGGGTTCACCTCGAGGACGTAGACCACGCCGTCCTTCACGGCGAATTGCACGTTGATCAACCCTACCACGCCGAGCGCTTTCGCCAGTGCGGCCGTGTGCTCGCGCATCACGCGGAGGTCGGCCTCGCCGATGATGTAGGGCGGGAGCACGCATGCGGAGTCTCCGGAATGGATCCCGGCATCCTCGATGTGCTGCATCACGCCGCCGATCACCACGCGCTCGCCATCGCTTATCGCGTCCACGTCCGCTTCGTATGCATCCTCGAGGAAGCGATCGATCAGCACCGGACGGTGTTCCGAGACCCGCACCGCCGATTCGAAGTAGGAGCGGAGCGACTGCTCGTCGTACACGATCTGCATCGCGCGCCCGCCCAGCACGTACGATGGCCGCACGAGAACCGGGTAGCCCACCTCCACGGCCACCTTCACCGCCTCATCCACGCTGGTCGCGGTTCCGTTGGGCGGCTGCCGCACGCCGGTCTGGCGAGCTATCGCGTCGAAGCGCCTGCGGTCCTCGGCGATATCGATAGCGTCGGGCGACGTTCCGAGGATCTGCACACCGGCCGCCTCGAGCGGGCGCGTGAGCTTGAGCGGCGTCTGGCCGCCGAGCTGCACGATCACGCCGCGCGGCTGCTCGCGGTGCACGATCTCGAGAACATCCTCGAGAGTGAGCGGCTCGAAGTACAGCTTGTCGGAGATGTCGAAATCGGTAGAGACGGTCTCCGGGTTCGAGTTGACCATGATCGTCTCGTACCCCTGCTGGCGGAGCGCCAGAGCCGCACGCACGCAGCAGTAATCGAACTCCACTCCCTGCCCGATTCGATTGGGGCCGCTCCCGAGAATTATCACCGGCTCCCGGCCGGAAGGAGGTGCCTCGCTCTCCTCGTCGTAGGAGCTGTACAGGTACGGCGTGGCCGAAGGAAATTCGCCGGCGCAGGTGTCCACCATCTTGTAGACCGGCCGAACTCCCAGTGCCCAGCGCCGCTCGCGCGCTTCTTTCTCGGTCTCACCGCGAAGCGCTGCCATCTGGCGGTCGGAGAAGCCGCGGCGCTTCATGCGCCGTACCGAGCGCTCGTCCACCTCGGGAAGCGCGGCGTACGAGCGCTCCTCTTCCACGAGCGAGTACATCTGCGAGAGGAACCAGGGATCGATGCGCGTCAGGTCGTACACTTCCTCCACGGACATGCCGCGCAGGAACGCGCGCTTCACCTGGAAGATCCGCTCCGGCGTGGGCTGCCTGAGCGCACCGCGCAGCGTTTCGAGCGAGTCGTCCGGGAGGCGGTCGTCGGCCAGCGTGGCGCCGATCACCCAGCCGCTGCGACCCGTCTCGAGCGCGCGCAGCCCCTTCTGCAATGCTTCCTTGAAGGTGCGGCCTATGGCCATCGACTCGCCCACGGATTTCATCTGCGTGGTGAGGCTGGGATTCGCCGCCGCGAATTTCTCGAAGGCGAAGCGGGGGCACTTCACCACGACGTAATCGAGCACCGGCTCGAACGACGCCGGCGTGGTCTTGGTGATGTCGTTGACGATCTCGTCGAGGTTGTAGCCCACGGCGAGCTTGGTGCCGATACGCGCGATCGGGAAGCCGGTTGCCTTGGATGCGAGCGCGGAGGAGCGCGAGACGCGCGGGTTCATCTCGATCACCAGCATCTCGCCGTCGGCCGGGTTGACGGCAAACTGGATGTTGCAGCCGCCGGCCGCCACGCCGATCTCGCGAATGATCGCGACGGACGCGTCGCGCATCTCCTGGTACTCGCGATCCGTGAGCGTCATGGCCGGCGCGACGGTGATGGAGTCGCCGGTGTGCACGCCCATCGGATCGATGTTCTCGATGGAGCAGACGATGACGACGTTGTCGCCCTGGTCGCGCATGACCTCGAGCTCGAACTCCTTCCAGCCGAGCACACTCCGCTCGATGAGCACCTGGTTCACCGGCGAGAGCTCGAGGCCGCGACGTACGATGTCTTCGTACTCGTCGCGGTTGTACGCCACGCCGCCGCCGTGCCCACCGAGCGTGAAGGAGGGGCGGATGATGGCCGGGAAACCGATCATGTCGCTGAGCCCCACCGCGTCGTCCCAACTCCGCGCGATCCCGCCGGTCGCCACCTTCAGACCGATCCGCTTCATCGCTTCGGCGAAGAGCTCGCGGTCTTCCGCGAGCTGGATCGCTCGCGCGTCGGCGCCGATCAGCTCCACCTCGAACTTCTCGAGCACGCCGCTCTTCGAGAGCGCCATCGCCACGTTCAGCGCGGTCTGGCCGCCCATGGTGGGAAGGAGCGCATCCGGCCGCTCGCGCTCTATGACCTGCGCTACGACGTCGGGTGTGACCGGCTCGATGTAGGTTCGATCGGCGAACTCCGGGTCGGTCATGATCGTGGCCGGATTGGAGTTCACGAGGATGACCTCGTAGCCGTCTTCCCGGAGTGCCCTGGCCGCCTGAGTTCCCGAGTAGTCGAATTCGGCCGCCTGGCCGATAACGATCGGTCCGGATCCGATCAGCAGTATGCGTTGGATGTCAGTGCGCCGTGGCACGTATCACGTCTTCGATGATGGTGTCCAGTGAATGCTCGGCCGACCAACCTGTGTGGGAGCCCAGCCTGGAAGGGTCGCCCACCAGGATCGGGACGTCCACGGGACGGACGAGCGAGGGATCGCTCTCCAAAGTAGCATCGGCGCCGGCTATAGTGAGAATCCGCGTCGCCAGTTCACCGATTTCTACGCCGTTGCCGCTGGAGATATTGTAGACCTCGCCGGCCTCGCCGCGCTCGGCGAGTAGAATGTAAGCGCGCACCACGTCGGCGACGTGGAGGAAATCGCGCACCGGCGTCGTGTTGCCCACCTGTAGAGTCGCGCCGCGAGAGCCGCGAAGCGCGAGAGCGCGGCGGACGAGCGCGGGAATCACGAAGTTGGGCGACTGCCCCGCCCCGCTGTGGTTGAACGGCCGCGTGGCCACCACCCTGACTCCGTCGGCACGGAAGGCCTGTAGCGCTACCACCTCCTGCGCCGCTTTGGAGGCAGCGTACACGCTCGCGGGACGCTGGGCGGCGCTCTCGGGGAGTGGCTGCTCGTCGGCGGGGTGCGCCCCGTACTGCTCGCCGCTCCCGACCATCACGACCACGGGATCGAGCGTGCCGGCGTGCTTGCGCCGCCTGAGCTGCGCGAGGAGGCTCGCAGCGGAGACGGTGTTCACCGCCAGCGCCGCTGCGGGGTCGCTGCGGGCCGCGGGAAGATAGGCGACTCCGGCCAGGTGAAAGATCGCATCGGGTGCCGAAGCATCGAGCGCTCGGGCGATTTCCCCATGCCTGGTGACATCGCAGGAGAGCCAGCGCACCGCACCAGCTTCCTCGTTGGAGAGCCCGCCGGCCGCGGGCCCCGGGCGCAGCAGCGCCGCCGTATCGCTATCGAGGCGCGCCCCGTAGACCTCCCATCCGCCGCGGAGCAGCGCACCGCAGAGCCATTGCCCCACAAAGCCCGCCGCTCCAGTCACCAGCGCCCGCAAGGCGCTACACCCGCTCGCGGTGGCGCTTCAGGTCGGCGTCCACCATCATCGCGATGAGCTCGGAGAAGGATACTTTCGGCTTCCATCCCAGCTTGTCGTGCGCTCTCTTCGGATCGGCCACCAGGAGGTCCACTTCAGCGGGGCGGAAGAAGCGCTCGTCCTGCACCACGTAGTCACGGTGGTCTAGCCCGACGACTTCGAACGCGATCTGGCAGAGGTCGCGCACCGACCAGGTCTTCCCCGTGCCGACCACGTAGTCCGAGGGCTCGTCCTGCTGCAGCATGAGCCACATCGCTTCGACGTAGTCGCCCGCAAAGCCCCAGTCGCGCCTGGCGTCCAGGTTCCCGAGCCGCACCTCGTTCGCGAGACCGAGCTTGATGCGCGCGACGGCGTCGGTGACTTTGCGAGTGACGAACTCGAGACCGCGGCGCGGACTTTCGTGGTTGAAGAGAATGCCCGAGACAGCGAACATCTCGTAGCTCTCCCTGTAGTTCACCGTTATCCAGTGGCCGTAAACCTTGGCCACGCCGTACGGGCTGCGCGGATAGAAGGGCGTGCTCTCACGCTGCGGAGATTCCACTACCTTGCCGAACATCTCGCTCGAGCTGGCCTGGTAGAAGCGCGCCTTCGGCGCCGCCTTCCGAACCGCCTCGAGCGCGCGCGTCACGCCCAGCCCCGTGAACTCACCGGTGAGCACCGGCTGAGTCCACGAGGTCTGCACGAAACTTTGCGCGGCGAGGTTGTAGACCTCATCGGGCGAACAGTAGGCCACCGCCTCCACGAGCGAGTGTTGATCGAGGAGGTCGGCGGAGACGAGGTCGAGCCGGTCCACGAGGTGGCCGATCCGCTCGTACGGAGTGGTGGAGCTGCGCCGCACCACTCCCACGACGTTGTATCCCTTGCCGAGGAGAAGCTCGGCGAGGTAGGAGCCATCCTGTCCGGTGATCCCGGTAATCAGCGCCGTGGGCATCAGCTCGACTCGTCAACGCCAGCGCCGGCCGGCTGCTGGCTGGAAGGCAGCAAAAGGGGAGCTCTTGAAGCTCCCCTTCCGGCAACACGAAAGCGACATCCGGCACCGGGCTTCACGCTACCTGCTTCCCTCGCGGAGCCCGTTCGATCTTGCCGGCATTGAGGCAGCGGGTGCAGACCTTGACCTTGGTGACCTTGCCGTCAATGAGGATGCGCGCGACCTGGAGATTCGGCTTCCAGACGCGGCGGGTTCTGTTGTTGGCGTGCGAGACGTTGTTGCCGAAGGCGACGCCCTTTCCGCACACGTGACAGCGTTTGCTCTGCATGGTCAATCCTCGATCAGTTCAATGCGCGCCATCTCGGCGCCGTCGCCCTTGCGGTGACCCGTCTTGAGGATGCGGGTGTAGCCGCCCGGGCGCCTGGCGAAGCGCGGGCCCACTTCCTGGAAGAGCTTGTCGGCGGTGGCGCGCTTCTGCACGTGGCGGCCGGCGAGCCGGCGCGCGTGAAGCGTGCCGGTCTTCGCCTTGGTGATGAGCTTCTCCACGAAGGGGCGAAGCTCCTTGGCCTTGGCCTCGGTGGTTTCGATGGCGCCGTGCTCGATGAGCGATGACGCCAGGTTCCGCATCAGGGCGAGCTTCTGCTCGCTCGTGCGGCGGAGCTGCCGTCCGGCCTTGCGGTGACGCATGGTTCCCTATTCCTCTTCGTCGTCCGGCGCGGCGGCCGCGGCCCGGCTCGGAGCGGTTCCCCAATCGGTGATCCGCACCCCGTCCGGGGTCGCCTCGTACCGCATGCCAAAGTTGAGTCCTTCTTTCTCCAGCAGATCGGCGATCTCCTGGAGCGACTTCTTACCGAAATTCTTGACATCGAGCATCTGCTCCTCGGTCTGGCGAACCAGATCGCCGAGCGAGCGGATATCCGAATTCTTGAGCGAGTTCACCGAGCGGACCGAGAGTCCCAGATCGTCGATCGGCTTGTGGAAGAGCTCCAGCAGCCGCGCCGAATCGGCGGAGTACTCGCCGTTCTGCGAGACCGTGCCAGCGGAGTGCGGACCGAAGTTGGCGAAGAACTGGAAGTGCGTCTGCGCCAGCGCGGCCGCGTAGCTCACCGCCTCTTCGGGCGTGAGCGTGCCGTTGGTTTCGACAGTGAGCGTGAGGCGATCGTAGTCGGTGCGCTGGCCAACGCGGGTCTCGGCGACCGTGAAGTTGGCGCGGCGGACCGGGTTGTAGATCGCGTCCACGCGAACGAGGTCGATCGGCAGCCCTCTCTCGAGCGGGTGCTCGTCGGCCTCTACGTAGCCACGCCCCTTGTTGACGTACAACTCGACGTTGATCTCGCGATCGTCCTGCAGCGTGAAGAGATGGTGCCTGGGATCCACCACGCGCACCGAGCCGGTGGACTCGATGTCACTCGCGGTAACGGGGCCCGCCTCGGTCTTGCGGATACGCAGCACCGCCTGCTCGAGTCCTTCGTCCAGCGCCAGCGTCAGCAGCTTGAGGTTGCCGATGATCTGGTGCACGTCCTCGACGACGCCGGGGATGGTCTGGTGCTCGTGGAGCACGCCGTCTATGCGGAACGCCCATACGGCCGATCCGCGCAGCGACGAGAGGAGCATGCGCCGCATGGCATTCCCGAGCGTATGGCCGAAGCCGCGCTCGAGAGGCTGCATGCGAAATTCCGCGAGATTGGGCTGGTCCTCCCGCTTGGTCGCTTCAACGACCTGGGGGCGGACGAGCCCCGTGAGATCTATCGTCTGTGCCATTGTAAAGTTGCCTCTTTCGGTCCGACCGGATTTCACCCGGCGACGCCCCACCCCGCCCCTAACGCGCGGTGGGCCCGTGAGGGAGTTAGGGTCCCGACCTGTCTTACTTCGAGTAGAGCTCCACGATCAACTGCTCCTGAGCAGCGATCGGGATCTCGGCGCGGCTGGGACGCTCGAGCATCCGGCCGCTGAAGGTGTCGCGATCTACTGCCACCCAGGAGAGCGGCGCGCCACGCGACGACTGATCCATGGCGGTGAGGATCTGCGCCTGCTCCCGCGAAGCGGGACGCACGCGGATCTCCTCGCCGGGCCGGACCATGTAGCTCGGGATGTCTACCTGCTTGGCATCGACCTCGATGTGACGGTGGCGAATGAGCTGACGCGCCGCCTTGCGGCTGGGGGCGAAGCCCATGCGGTATACCATGTTATCGAGACGGCTCTCGAGCGCGGCGAGGAGGTTGTGTCCCGCGACGCCGGGCTGTGTCGCCACACGCTCGAACAGGTTGTGGAACTGCTTCTCGCTCATCCCGTAGATGCGCTTGACCTTCTGCTTCTCACGCAGCTGCTTGGAGTACTCCGACGCCTTGCGCCGCCGCGCGGTGGCCTGGCCGTGCTGGCCTGGCGCGTAAGGGCGACGCTCCACCGGGCACTTCTCCGTGAAGCACTTGGTGCCCTTGAGAAAAAGCTTGGTTCCTTCGCGACGGCACTGCCGGCAGCTGGGGCCTGTGTAACGCATGCCTCAGACCCTCCGCCGCTTCGGGGGACGGCAGCCGTTGTGCGGGATCGGCGTGACGTCCTTGATGGAGCGGATCTGCAGCCCTGCAGCCGCCAGCGACTGGATGGCCGACTCGCGGCCGCTCCCGGGCCCCTGCACGCGCACGTGCACGCGCTTCATTCCCATCCCGAGCGCCTCGCGTGCGCACTGCTCGGCCGCCACGGTGGCAGCGAAGGGCGTGGACTTCTTGGAGCCCTTGAAGCCGGCCTTGCCGGACGACGACCACGAGACCGCGTTGCCGCGGAGGTCGGTGATGGTGATTGTGGTGTTGTTGAACGTGGCGCTGACGTGGGCGATGCCCTCGGAGTCCACCACGCGCTTCGACTTCTTGGTCGAACCACTCTTCGCAGTTGCCATTATTTCGTGACCTTCTTCTTACCCGCGATGGCGCGGCGAGGACCCTTCTTCGTTCGCGCGTTGGTATGCGTTCTCTGGCCGCGCACCGGAAGTCCCCGACGGTGCCGGATGCCGCGATAGGAGCCGATGTCCATCAACCGCTTGATGTTCATCGCCACCTCGGTCCGCAGCGCACCCTCGACGCGATAATCGCGCTCGATGGCCTGGCGGAGGATGTTCACGTCCGCATCGCTCAGGTCACGAACGCGTTGATTGGCATCGATGCCGGTGGTGGCGATGATCTTGTGCGCCACCGAACGGCCGATCCCGAAGATGTAGGTGAGTCCGACCTCGACCTTCTTGTCACGAGGGAGGTCTACTCCAGCGATACGTGCCATACGTTAGCCCTGACGCTGCTTATGCTTGGGATTGCGCTTGCAGATGATGCGAGTCACGCCATTGCGCTTGATGACCTTGCAATGCTCGCAGATCGGCTTGACGCTGCTGCGGACTTTCACGAGTGCCCCACGTCCAGAGAAGAAAATATTCCAGTCAAGTCTTACAGATTAATCGACTTAGGGCCGGCATGCAAGGTGCTGAAGGGCTCGGAGCGACGTAGCGGGGCCGCTCGGTGGCCGGCGTTCAGACGATCCCCGCCTCGATCCTGGCGCGGGAGAGCGCGGCAACCGGGTCGGGCGCCGCCGTGACGGTCCGACCGAGGATCAGGTACGAGGCACCGGCCGCCACGGCGCTGGCGGGGGTCACGACCCTCCGCTGATCGTTCACGTCGCCGCCAGCGAGGCGGATCCCGGGCACGAGGAGGGCCAGGGCGTCCCCGTGGCGCTCGCGGATGGCCGCGGCCTCGCGGCCGCTGCAGACCACCCCGTGTGCACCCGCCGCTCGCGCGATGTCGGCGAGGCGAAGCGCCTCCTCGGTGATGTCGGCCACCGGGCGCCCCCAGCTTTCACCGAGCATGCCGGCATCCAGCGAGGTGAGTATGGTGACGGCGAGGACGCCGCACCCCGGGCCCGCGCCCTCGACGGCCGCCTCGATCATCTCCCGGCCTCCCGAGGCGTGCACGGTGAGGAGGGTGGCTCCCAGGGCGGCCGCGCTCCTGGCGCCGCCGCGGACGGTGGCCGGAATGTCGTGGAACTTGAGGTCGAGAAAGATGTCGCGCCCCGGCGCATCCTCCCCGGGCCTCGCTCCCCTCCCCCCGCTCGCCAGCGCGCGCACCACATCCGGCCCGGCCGCCGTGAACAACTCGCTCCCGACCTTCACGAAGTCGCACCCGGCGCCCAGCGAGTCGGCCAGCGCCGTAGCACGCTCGGCCGACGGAACGTCGAGCGCGACGATGACCCGCGGGCTACGCGGCGCGCTCACGCCGGCCACTCGAGACTCCCCACGATCTCGGAGATGGACTTCACGCCCTGACCCTCGCACCAGATCTCCAGTCCCTTCACGATGCGTTCGGGCGCTCGCGGATCGCGAAGCGCCGCTGTCCCCACGCCCACGAGCGACGCGCCCGCCATCAGATACTGCAGCGCGTCGCGCGCGACAGTGATTCCCCCTAACCCCACGATCGGCACCTTCACCGCGTGCGACACCTTCCAGGTGGCGAGCACGCCTATCGGCAGCAGCCCGGGTCCGCTCACGCCTCCCGTTCCAAAGCCGAGCGCGGGCCTGCGCCGCTCCACGTCCACAACGAGCCCCGGGAGAGTGTTCACGAGAGTGATGGCATCCGCGCCGGCGTCCACGGCTACGGCTGCACTGCGCGTGATGTCCTGCAGTGTGGGACTCAGCTTTACGAAGATCGGCCGGCGCGTCGCCGCGCGCGCGCCTTTCACAACATCGGCGAGCGAGCAGGGGTCGGCGCCGAACTCCATCCCGCCGGCCTTCACGTTGGGGCAGCTCACGTTGAGCTCGAAGGCATCGACGCCGGAGACGCCGTCGAGGCCTTCCACCACCGCCGCGTAGTCCTCGATCACATCGCCCACCACGTTCACGAGAACGCGCGCCTTCCTCACGTTCGAGACGAGCCAGGGAAGCTCGGTGCGGCGCACCTCTTCCAGCCCGGGATTGGCGAGTCCAACGGCGTTGATCATGCCGCCGGGGAACTCGGCTACTCGAGGCGCGGGTGCTCCGTGACGCGGGAGCCGGCTCACCGCCTTGGTCACCACCCCACCCAGCTCGTCGAGCGCTATCGCATCCGCGATCTCACGCCCGAAAGCCGCGGTGCCCGCAGCGAGGAGAACGGGGTTCTGGAAGCGCAGCCCGGCCACCGTTACGGCGAGGCGTTCGCTCACGGCTGGGAGCCACCGCCCGCGAGGCGCCGCTCGTAATGCTCGAGGTACTCCACCGCGGCATCCGCGATGGCGTCCGCGATCTCGCGCTGGTGGGTGGGGCTCTTCATGAAGGTCGCGTCGCCGGGGTTGGTGCCGAAGCCGATCTCCACCAGGACGGCTGGCATGTACGCGGTAGTGAGAACTATGAAGCCCGCCTGCTTCACACCTCGGCTCGGCCCGGGCTCCACTTTCCCGAGCCGCGCCTGAATGACGGACGCGAGATCGCTCGACTCGCGAAGGTGCTCGTTCTGAGCCATGTCGTTGATGATGAAGCTGAGTGGATCGCCGCTCGAAGCCTGGGCGTCGGTTTCGAAGCGGACCGCCTCGTTCTCCATCCGCTCCACGCGCTTGGCGTCCTCGGTCTTCGCCTCGGCGAGGAAGTAGGTCTCGAAGCCGCGCGCGGCGCCGGGATTCTTCCAGCGTGGATTCGCGGCGTTCACGTGGACCGAGATGAAGAGGTCGCCCCCCTTGTCGTTGGCGATCCGGCCGCGGTCATGAAGGTCTATCAACGTATCGGCATTGCGAGTCATGATCACATCGAGGCCGCGCTCCCTAAGCGCGGTGGCGAGCCGGCGCGACACCTGGAGAGTGATGTCCTTCTCCCTGATCTTCCACTTCCTGCCGATGGGGCCCGACATTCCCGGGTCCACGCCGCCATGGCCGGCGTCCACCACGATGCGGCGCTTGCGCACGTGCTTTCCGGCCATCTCGCGCGAAGCGCTGCCTGCCTCGAAGGATGCTGCCGCCGCTGGACGGTTCTCCGCGCTGGAGTGCGCCTGGGGCGCGGGCGGTGCTGGATTGGCCGCGGCGATCTGCAGCGCAAGCACAAGAGCACAGTTCATTGCCTCACCTCCGCCTCGCTTCGCGCGCCATCTCGCGCTCGTCCTCGCGCTTCTTCTGATCCAGGCGCTTGTCGTGCAGCTTTTTTCCCTTCGCCAGCGCAAGCGACACCTTCGCCCTCCCTCTGCTGAAGTGCATATCGAGCGGTACGAGCGTGAGGCCCTGCCGTTCGACCGCTCCGATCAATTTTCGAATCTCGCGCGCGTGGAGCAGGAGCTTGCGCGTGCGGGTGGGGTCGTGGTTGAACTGGTTCCCCTGCTCGTACGGCGAGATGTGCGCGTTGATCAGGAAGACTTCGCCGCCGTTCACCACCGCGTGGGCATCGGTGATGTTTGCCTTGCCCGCGCGAAGCGACTTGATCTCGGTTCCGGTGAGCACGATGCCGGCCTCCCAGCTGTCCAGGATATGATAGTCGTGACGCGCTCGCTTGTTCCGGGCGATGAGCTTCTTGTCTTCGTCTTCTGCGCGGGGCATCGCGTGGCGGTGTCGCCGGACGTTGGAGATGAGTGTGGGGGGCGCGCGAACATCGACGCGCCGCCGGCGCAGAGCGCAACCAGATATGACCGCTGCACGCCGGCACGTGCAACTTAGGCAGCGCCGGAGGAGCAGGCAACGCACGGCGCGTTGACGCAGACACCGGGCAGCGGTTAATATTCTCGACTGCGCCGGACACTTGGCCGGCCATGCTCGGGTGGTGAAACTGGTATACACGCAGCGCTCAGGACGCTGTGGCCGCGAGGCCGTGCGGGTTCGAGTCCCGCTCCGAGCACTAGGCGATTCCCGATCTGACCCCGTCGCCGCTTTCCGGAAGGCTGGCAGCGCCGAAGCTCTTCCGCAGCGCCTCGTTGGAGGCGCCCAGATACCCCGCCAGAATCTCGGAGCCGCGCAGCACTACCTCGGTGGGCAGCGCGTCTCTGCGCCCCGCGAATTCGAGCAGCGTGCGTCCCAGATGCCACCCTGCTCCTGCGCCCTCCCTGTTTGCCAGCGCCTCGCCGTAGGCGCGCAGGCGCTCGTTCATCTGGCGCTCCACCACGCGCAGCTTCCCCGGCGCGACGGCCGGATCGCGGGCCAGGTACTCCGATAGAGCGCGCGCCACCACGGAAGCTGTGCGGTCGTCCAGCGCATCGCGTCTGGCCGTGTGCAGCCCAAGCGCCCGCCGGGCGTAACGAAGTTCCCAGCGCGCATGGTCGGTGTCACCGCCGGTACCGTTGGACGCGAGCCAGCGCACATGGGCGTCGTCCGGCTCCGCTACGATGGACGCCACGAACTGATCGGCCTTCGCACCTAGCGAGCGATCCTCCACCCAACGACGCCAGAAGCTCATGGGATCACAGCGGGTCGTGGGGGATGATTCACGAAGCGGGTGAAATGCCCGCGCAGCTCAACCCTGCAGTACCGGGAGCCCCACGCGCTCGCGCACCTCGGGCTCCTCGTAGAGCAGGTCGGAGAGGCGAACGCCCTCGAGTACATCATCGATCTTGCTCTGCAGGAGGAGCCATACCGGACGAATGCTGCACGTTTCCGACTTCGAGCAACGCCTGTCATCCACGGGATGAGACACGCAGTGCAGGTCAAACGTTGTAAGCTCGGTGGCGTTGATCACCTCGCGCACCGAGATTTCCGCCGGCGATCGCGCGAGGAGATAGCCGCCGCGCGCGCCGCGCACGCTCCGCACGAGATCCGCGCGCCGAAGCCTCAGGAGGATCTGCTCGACGTAGTCGGTGGGCAGCCGCTCGCGGTCCGCCATGTCGCGCCCGGTTATCGGCCCCTCCCCCTCGCGCTTGGCGAGGTGGAGGGCGCAGATGAGTCCGTACTCGGCCCAGGTGGTTATCCGCATGTCTTCAGGATAGATCCGAATGGCCGGGAGGACAAGAGAGCGGCGTGTGCGCTCACTTCTTGGCCTCCGCTCCCGGCACGCCGATCTCGGTCATTTTCCGGAGATCGAGAATCTCGTCAATCTCGTCGTCCGGAAGCACGTGCTCGCGGTGAACCAGGTCGCGAATGAGCACGTTCTCCTTCACCGAGCGCTTGCTGAGCTCGGCGGCGCGCGCGTAACCGATGGCCGGAGCGAGCGCGGTGGAAAGCGCCGCCGAGCGTTCCACCCAGTACTCGCACTGTTCGCGGTTCGCCTCGATCCCCTTCACGCAGCGGTCGGCCAGCGACGTCGCGGCGTTCGTGAGGATCACCATCGACTGGAAGAGGTTCTGCGCGATCACGGGCATCATCACGTTGAGCTCGAGCTGACCGTGCTCGGCGGAGATCGTGATGCAGGTATCGTTGCCGATCACCTGGAAGCAGACCTGATTCACCATTTCGGCAATGGACGGGTTCACCTTGCCGGGCATGATGGAGGAGCCGGGCTGCACGGCCGGGAGAAGTATCTCGTCGAGCCCGGTGCGCGGGCCTGAAGCGAGGAGCCGCAAGTCGCTTGCGATCTTGCTGAGGTCTACCGCGAGCGTGCGGAGCTGCCCACTGAATGCGGCCACGTCGCCCATGCTCTGCATGAGCTGGATGCGATCTTCGCCCGCTCGCAGATCGAGCCCGGTCATCTCGCCGAGGTGCTTCACCATGAGCTTCGGATATTCGGGCTCGACATTGACTCCCGTTCCTACAGCGCTCCCGCCAATGCCGAGGTCGCGCAGATCGTCCGCCGCGCGCTCGATCCTGCGGATGTTGCGATCGATGGTGTGGCCGTAGGCACGGAACTCCTGACCGAGCCGGATCGGCATCGCGTCCTGCAGGTGCGTGCGGCCCGCCTTCATGACGTCGTCGAACTCCTTCCCCTTCTCCAGAAACGCATCGCGCAGCGAGGAGAACGACTTCACCAGTCCCTCGAGCAGAGCCAGCGCGCCGAGGCGAATGGCCGTCGGGATCACGTCGTTGGTGGACTGCGCCATGTTGACGTGATCGTTCGGATGAATCGGCTTGTACTCGCCGCGCGGCTTGCCGAGCAGCTCGTTCGCGCGGTTGGCCAGCACCTCGTTCACGTTCATGTTGTGCGAGGTGCCGGCGCCCGCCTGGTACACATCCACCACGAACTGATCGCGGTGCTCGCCACTCAGAATTTCGTCCGCGGCCTTCACGATGGCCTGCGCCAGCTGCGGATCGAGCCGTCCGGTCTCCTCGTGCGTGAGCGCTGCGGCCTTTTTGATCCAGACCACGGCGGTCACGAACATCGGCTGCGGGCGCAGCCCGCTGATCGGGAAGTTCTGCGTGGCGCGCACGGTCTGGACGCCGTAGAGAGCGTTCGCCGGAACGGCGAGCGGCCCGAGGGGATCCTTCTCCGTGCGTGTCTGCTCCGACATCAGTCGTCCTCCAGCTTAGTGAATGGTTGCGTCCAGCTACTGGTAACGGCCCTGCTCAACGAATCGAGATCGCCCGCAGGTCGCCTTCGGCCGGCGGCGCGGGGTCCTCGAGCGGAACCACGGGGACCTGCACCTGCACCAGCACGTCGAGCAGAACATCGCTCTTCTGGTCGATCGAGGTGTTCCAGCGAATCGCGCTCACAGACTGCGCATCATCCGGCGACTTGTCCCACTCGCCGCCCACGACGAAGCGCGGGATGGTGTAGCTGCCATCGTCGCGAAGGCTGCACAGCATGTATTTGTTCGGCGTCGTATTGGCGGTGTTCGAGTAGAGGAACTCCAGTTGCAGCGCGCCGTACGTAGCGCCTCCCCCGGACCAGTGAATCTGCAGATCGTCGGTCGGGTGCCGCGCGATCGGCGTGAACGTCGGAGCGACAAAAGTGCTCACCTCGACCGAGCGCGCCGGGAAGCCGCCGCTGTCGCCCGGAATGGTGACAGTCACCTTCGAACCTGGTGTGAAGGGCAGCCGTCCGTCAGCGAGGCGATAGTCTACGGATCCGGCCATGTTGACGATGGGGATCAGCTTCCCGGTGGCCTTGTCGGTCTTGATGACGATCGAGTCGCCGGCATTCAGGTTGTCGAGCTTTATCGGCGGCTGCGGCTCGGGCGGTCCTTCGTAGTCGAACACGTTGCAGGTGTCACCCACCGAGGCCGTGTTGGGGATGGTCGGCTGGATCGTGGCGCTGGGCTGGAAGAACGATCCCACCACGTTCAGTGTGGCGGAGTCGCCCGCGCCGAACTGTGTCATCGTGACGAAGCCCAGGCGCTGCGATGTGGGCAGGTCGCTCGAGAGGTTACAGCCAGCCAGGACAATCGCGCTTGTAACGATCAGACCATGGAACTTTCGCATAGAGGATCTCCTCGGGTGCGGTCAGCGGTAGTTCGGCGCGCTACCTGAACGTGCGGGCCGGTTCGGGGGTGGAGAGCGCGATCGCACTCGTCGCCCTGCAATCTGCTCTGCGTTTCACGTCCGTGCCAGCGCCGGCCGACTCCGGCGCGGCAACTCCGCGAGGGAAATCAGCTGGCGGCGATCGAGGAAGACCCGGGTGCGCCCGATCACCTCGTGCGGGCCGCCGTGGCGTGCCGCACTGCCGCGACGAGAGCGATGAACGCGAGCACGATCGCGATGCCGAGTGCGGCGACCGAGAACAGGTGCAGCCGCGCGAACTCGGCGCTCGCCGGGTCGCTCGCCGGGGTGCTCTCGAGCGCGATTCCGAGTGAAGCTCTGAGAACGTCGATCCGTGGCGCGAGCACGAACTGCCCCACCGCGCAGAGGCCGGCCGCGACGAGCGAAGCGAAAAGCCAAACGAAGCGTCCCGCATACCACTCGCGGCGAGGTGCCGGAAGCGCGAGGAGCATCGCGAGTCCGGCCATCACCGCCCCGCCCACGAAGATGGCCGGCAGCGTAGCTCCCACGAGGTTGCCCGACAGGGTCCGCGACGGCAGCACGGCGAAGGCGGCGCGTGCGACCACGGCGCTGAAGAAGACAGCCGCGCCAAGCCAGGCGGCGAGGAGCACGGCGGCGATTCCTGCCTGCGTGGCGCCGGGAGTGGGGCGTCGGGGACTCACGGCGATCCCGCGATGCGCACGCTGCCGTTGAGAAACGGGTTGTGCCTGCGCTCGTGACGTATGGTAGTCGCCGGGCCGTGGCCCGGGTAAACCTTCACGTCATCACCCAGCGCCACGATCCGCTCGAGCGAGCGCGCCAGCTCCGGACCGCTCGCCATCGGGAGATCGGTGCGCCCCACGGACCCCGCGAAGAGGCAGTCGCCCACGAACGCAACGCCGTTGCCGTGGATGACTACATGGCCAGGCTCGTGGCCCGGCGTGTGGATCACCTGAAAGTGCGTCCCGCCCACGGTCAGCGTGTCACCCTCGCCGAGCGTCGCGTCGGCGGGTGGCGGCTGCTCGATCTCGAGGCCGAAGTAGCGCGCATGCTCGGCCGCTCCCCTGTAAACGGGCTGCCCATCCGGGTGCACGAAGATCGGGACCGGATGCTGGCGGACGATCTCCGCGATGGCGCCGACGTGATCCATGTGTGAGTGCGTGAGCCAGATCGCGTCGAGCTTCGCCCCAGTCGCGTCGAGAGCGCGGAGCAGTCGCTCCGGCTCCGCTCCCGGGTCGATGAACACCGCTCGCTGCGCGTCCTCGTCCACCACCAGGTAAGTGTTCTCCTGGAGCGGCCCGACCGCGATGGTATGGATCTTCATGACGTGCGCCGATCGACTTCCGCGCGGGCCTCCCTCACGAGAGCGACGAATCGCTGGAGACGGGCGCCTCGGCAGTCTCTATGACGGGCGGCTCGCCTACGCCCTGATGCGCCAGCCATCGCTCGGCCTCCAGTGCGGCCATGCACCCGGTGCCGGCCGCCGTGATCGCCTGCCGGTAGTAGTCATCCATCACGTCTCCGGCGGCGAAGACGCCGGGTACGTTCGTCACGGTGCGCCATGGTTCGGGAAGCTTGATATAGCCATGCGGGGTGAGCTCGAGCTGCCCGCCAAGGAACCCGGTGTTCGGCGTGTGCCCTATGGCCACGAAGAGCCCGCCCAGCTCGAGGTCGTGGCGCTCGCCCGTGACCGTATCTTCGATGCGCACGCCCGTTATGGCATCGTAACCGAGCACCTCCACCACCTTGCTGTTCCAGAGCACGCGGATTTTCGGATGCTCCAACACGCGATCGGCCATTACCTTCGACGCGCGGAAGGAATCGCGCCGATGGATTATCACTACCTCGCGCGCGAACTTGGTGGTGTAGAGCGCCTCCTCCATCGCGGTGTCGCCGCCGCCGACGACGCCGAGCACCTGATTGCGGTACACCGGTAGAGCGGCGTCGCAGACGGCACACGCCGACACTCCGCCGCCACTCTGCGCCAGCCGCTCCTCGTTCGGCACTTCCAGCCACTTCGCGTTCGCGCCAGTCGCGACGATTACGGCCATCGCTTCGACTTCCGGGCTCTGCGTGGGCGTGAGGCGGAACGGAGAGCCGGAGAAGTCCACGCGCTCTACCGCCTCGCTCACCACGCGGGTGCCGAAACGAAGCGCCTGCTGCCGCATCCGGTCCATCAGTTCCGGTCCGGTGATCCCTTCGGGGAAGCCGGGGTAGTTCTCCACCTCCGTGGTGGTCATGAGCTGACCGCCAGGGATGGCTGTACCGATGGGCTCTCCCTCGAACACGAGCGGATCGAGGTTGGCGCGCGCAGCGTACACGGCGGCCGTCCAGGCGGAGGGACCAGAGCCGATGATCACGAGAGTTTCCTTTCTGCGCTCTGTCATAGAAGTCGTCCGTTCGAGTTCACTTCGCTTTCTTCGCGCCGATCCCCAGCACGTTAAGGGCGCCGTGGCAGTGCGATACAGTACCTATCAACACCTCTGCCGCACCCTCGGTGCCCGCGTCCTCCACGAGGCGGTCGGCTGCCAGTACATCGGCGGTGTCGAACATCCCCACCCCGTATGCGCGGTGGGTGCAATGAAAGATCGCCGGGCCTGCAAGTTCCCTCCCTCGCTCGCGCTCGGCGCGCACGTAGTCCTTGACTCCCGGCGGCATGCTCCAGCTCCGCGGGCCGCGCGTGTGTGGACAGGTGGCCGGCTCCACGCAGTTGATGGGGCAGGTCCACGTGGCGTAGCTCACGTAGTGAGTTCCATCGTCGGCCCGGAACTGCCAGGGCATCGGCGGCGCCCCGTCGAGCGGGCGAGTCTCCACCACGCGATCCGGCCAGCGCTCGCGGGCGCGATCGAAGAGCCACTGGTACATGAGATGGGGCATCAGCGGCGATGGGACGATCGCATCCGTGATCGACTGCGCACGCGAGGCCGAGTCGAAGTAGGCGCCGAAGAAGTCGCTCCACTCGCTCACGACGACCTCCGCATCCCGCGCGGCCTCCGTGCCATCGTGCGGACCGGCAATTTCGGAGGCTACCCGGCAGTCGGCATCGCGGTCCACCACGAGGAGCCGATCGTACTCCACGGCCCCCGCCTTCACCGCGCGGCCGAGCTGGCGCACGTAGTACGACCCGTAGCACCCTCCGCCGACCACGACCACTGTCCCGTAGCGCTGCATCCGGGAAAGATAAGCGGCCGATGGCGGAGATGAGTCGGCGTCACCGGATGTGGCGTCCGCCGTCGACCACCAGGGTCTCGCCGGTCACATAGTCGGCGTCGAGAAGATAGAGCATCGCCTGCGCCACATCGGCGGGCGAGCCGAGTCGGTGCAGCGGGGTTGTGCGTTCCAGGTGTGCAGCGTCCTCGGGTCCCCAGCTCTCGGGAAGAAGCACGGCGCCTGGCGCTATCGCGTTCACGCGAATATCTGGCGCGAGTACGCGCGCGAGCGAGGTGGTCATGTGGATCACGCCCGCCTTGGAAATCCCGTGGGGGATGTAGCCGGGCCAGCTCTCGAGTCCGGCCAGGTCGGCGATGTTGATGATGGCGCCGCGCGAGCCGTCCGCCGAGGCCTTACCTTCGCGCATGATCTTCGCGGCGGCACGCGCGCAGAAGAAGGGCGCGCGCAGGTTGAGGTGGAAGGTGGCATCCCACTTCTCGGGCGTCACCTCCTCGAGCGGCATGCGCACCATCACCGCCGCGGAGTTCACCAGGACATCGAGCGAGCCAAAGTGTGAAGCGACTTCGTTCACCAGTCGCTCGGGGGCCGCGCTCTCAGCGAGGTCGGCGCGCACCGTCCACGCTTCAGCGCCACCGCTCGCCGCCTCCGCGTCGCGCGCGGTCTCGAGCGCTTCGTCGGCCGAGGCGTGGTAGTGAATCGCGATTCGCATCGCGCGCGCCGCGAGCGCGAGCGCGAGTGCGCGCCCCACGCGGTGCGCGCCGCCGGTTACGAGTGCAACGCGCCCCTCGAGCTCCACTTTACTTCGCTACGGGCGCGATCACATCCGCCGGCGCGGGAGCACCACGCGCCGCGAACCTGATCGTGCCGTCGCGGTCTACCGCGTAGACTGTGCGCTGGATCCCGAAGCCGCCCAGCTTGACCGCGTGGTACGCCTCCGCGATGGAGCGATCGGCGTCGCTCAACAGCGGAAAGCCGAATTCCATCTTCGCCGCGTACTTCGCGTGCGCGGCGACGCTGGCGGGATTTATTCCCACGGGTTGCACACCTGCCCTTCTGAATTCGCTCATCTCATCGCGCACGGCGGAGAGTTGGCGGTTTCAGCCAGGCGTGTTGTTCCCCGGGTAGAAGAAGAGCGCAACGGCGCCCTTCTTCAGGAGATCCTCCAGCGACACCTTGCTGCCGTCGTTCGCCTGGGCAGTGAAGGAGGGAGCGGTGCTGCCGACAGCGAGTGGTTCACTCATGCGACTCTCTCCCGCTTCCTGCGCGCGCGCAGGAAGGCATCCTGTTTCTCGAGCCAACTCGGAGGGACGTTCATGCAGCCGATGGTGCGCTGGCCCGCGCTCGCGCCGTGCCAGTCGGAGCCACCGCTGCGAAGCAGATCGAGATGATCCGCCAGCGCTCCGATCCTCGCGATGTCCTCGGCGCTATGGCTGGGGTGGCGCACTTCGACGCCGTCGAGTCCGAGAGACCGAAGCTCCTCGAGGCGCGCGCGAGTGGCCGATGCGCCGGGGTGTGCGAGTACGGCTATGCCCCCGGCCTCGTGCACCAGTGCAACGGCGTCGCGGATTCCCAGGTGCTCCTTCTCGACGTATGCCGGCTTGCCGAAGCCGAGCCAACGGTCGAAGGCTTCACGTTGGTCGCGCGCCCTGCCAAGCGAGATGATCGCCCGCGCCACGTGCGGTCGGCCGATCGCGCCGCTGCCAGAGTGCTCGAGCACTCCCTCCATGGTGACGGGGAGTCCGAGCTCGTTGAGGCGCTGCACTATTCGCTCGGCGCGCGTGCGGCGCGCCCTGCGAAAACCGGCGAGGCGCGACTCGATCTCGTCGAGCCGTGTGATGTGCAGCCCGAGCAAATGGACCTCACCATCGTCGTGGGCACTCAGCTCCACCCCCGGCACGACTCTCACACCCAGACGCTCTCCCGCTTCCCGTGCTTCCGCCACGCCTGCCAGCGTATCGTGATCCGTGAGCGCGATGGCCGAGAGGCCCGCGCGCGCCGCAGCCTCCACCACTTCGCTCGCCGGGAGCGAGCCATCGGAGGCGGTGGAGTGCATGTGAAGATCCACGAAGGCGCCGTCCGCCGACCGCGCGTCGCGCGTCGGCGTAGTCACGGGAGGTAACCGGCCTCCGGTGAGGTGAAGCTCGGCTGCGACTGGGAGAGCAGACGGACGAGATCTTCATCGGTGAGCTCGGCGAGCGACTGGTCGCGCCAGCGCGAGCCCTGCGGCGAGTAGCGGGTCACGCGGAGCTCGCGGTCCTCGCCCTCACCCGAGATGAAGAAGAGCGAGAATTCATCGTGGTCGTATTGAGTCACGCGGCCCGCGGGCGTGACGCGCCATACTCGGCCGGCAACTGTGATGGTGCGATACGGCATCAGTCCAGCTCCACTTCCTGGTAAATGCGCGACGCGTCCACGAGCGATTCGGGCGCTTCCTGCAGTGCCCTGGCAAGCACGGCTGGATCCTCCGCCTCGATGAACTCGATGAACGCACCGGCGAGATCGGCCTCCTCGAAGACCTGAAATCTACAATTGGCGCTCAGATAGTATGCCTTCCGGGCGCGCAGTTTGTTCATGTACTTCTTGCGCTCCGAGAGCGGGACGATCGATCGCTGAATGGTGAGCGAGCGCGATGGCTTCATATACCCGCGTCGGGGAAGGTCTCAATTGACTTCTTCACGTGCGCGAGGAACTGATCGGCCACCGCGCCATCGATGATCCTGTGATCGAACGAGATCGAGAAATATGCACAGGTTCGGATGGCAATCGTATCTTCGCCATCGGCGCCAGTGATCACTTTGGGTCGCTTCTCTATCGCGCCCACGCCGAGTATCGCCACCTGCGGCTGGCTTATGATCGGCGTCCCCATGAGGGAGCCGAAGACGCCGGGATTGGTGATGGTGAAGGTGCCGCCCTGCACTTCCGAAGGATCCAGTTTCTTGGCGCGCGCTCGCGCGGCGAGATCGTTCAGCGATCTCGTGATCCCGGTGAGCGAGAGGTCGTCGGCGTGCTTGACCACGGGCACTATCAGTCCCCAGTCGAGCGCGACGGCAACGCCGATGTTGTACTCCTTCCGATAGATCACGTTCGTGCCGCTCACCGAGCTGTTCATCACCGGATACGCCTTCAGGCCATCCACCACTGCCTTGATGATGAAGGGCATGTAGGTGAGCTTCTGCCCCGATCGCTCGAGGAACTCCGCGCGGTGCTCGTTGCGGATCCTCGCGACGCGGGTGAAGTCGATCTCCATGAAGGAGGTGACGTGCGCCGAGGTGCGCCGTGAGAGCACCATGTGCTCCATGATGCGCTGGCGCATCACGGACATCGGCTCGACGACATCGCCCGGATACGCTTCGGGCGGAGGCAGCCGGTGCTCTGCAGCGGACGCTGGCGGGGCGACGGAGGCCGCGGCCGCCATCGGAGCTGCCGGTGCTCCCCGCGCCGGCGCGGTACCGGCTTCGATCGCCTCCATGATGTCGCGCTTGGTCACACGGCCAGCGACGCCGGAGCCCGACATCGACGAGATGTCTATACCGTGATCAGCGGCAATCTTGCGGACGAGCGGCGAACTGCGAGTGCGCACGCGCGACTCGAAGCTCTTTCCGTTTCCGCCCTCCGCACGCGCCGAAGCGGCCGGCGTGGGTGCCGTGGACGAGGCCGCGGGTGTGGAAGGCGCGGCGGAAGCAGACCCAGCGCCCGCCGCCGCCGGGGCCGCAGCCGGCGCAGGCGCCTCGATCGCTGCTCCCTTCTCGGTTTCGAGTCTGGCCACCACCGTCTGCACCGGGACGGTCTCGCCCTCCTGCACGAGGATCTCGGCGAGTACGCCTGCCGACGACGCGGGGATCTCGGCGTCCACTTTGTCTGTGGAGATCTCGAAGATCGGCTCGTCGCGCTTGACCTCGTCGCCGACCTTCTTGAGCCAGCGCGAGAGAGTTCCCTCGGCGATGGACTCGCCCATCTGCGGCATGATCACGTCTATCCGTGCCACTGGATCAGCTCCTCTCTGAGTTTCGCGTCGTCGGCGGGCCCCGGTGCAGCCGCCAGAGCACAACGCTCGGCAGAATCACGAGTCCCGTCAATCCACCCACCAACAGATAAAGTCCGGTGTGGCAGGCCGGGAGTCCGTCGGGTGGCGTGCACCCTGTCAGCGACTCCACGAAGCGCCCCACTGCCACCGCGATCATCCCGCCGCCGAAGAAGCCGGGGATCGCCATCAGACAACCTATGCCGGCGGAGCGGTAACGCTCCACTCCGCCGACCTCGCCAACCTCGTTCTCGGCCACCCTTCAGTACGCCGCCAACCGGCGCGCCACGCTGACGATGTCGGTGGTCTGCGGAAGGACGTAGTCCTCGAGGGGCGGCGAGTACGGCAGCGGAACGTCGGCGGCGGTGACGCGGAGGATCGGCGCATCCAGCCACTCGAATGCGTGCTCGTTGATCCGCGCCGCCACCTCGCCCGCAACACCGCCGGTCCGCGTATCCTCGTGCACGATCATAACCCGGTTGGTCTTCTTCACCGTTGCGATGATGGCCTCGTCGTCGAGCGGCGAGAGAGAGCGCAGGTCGATCACCTCTACGGAAAGCCCATCTTCCTTCTCGAGCTGTTCCGCCGCCTCGAGCGACTTCCACACCGTGGCCGCGTAGGTGATGATCGACAGGTCCTTCCCCTCGCGCGCCGTGCGCGCCTTCCCGATCGGCACCACGTGATCGTCGCCCTCAGGCAGATCCTCCTTGATGCGCCGGTAGAGATACTTGTGCTCGAAGTAGAGCACCGGATCATCGTCGCGGATGGCGGCCTTGAGGAGCCCCTTGGCGTCGCTTGCCGTGGCGGGGTAGACGATCTTGAGCCCCGGTGTATGCAGGAATGCCGCTTCGGGATTCTGCGAGTGGAACGGGCCTCCGCGCACGTAGCCGCCGCTCGGTCCGCGAACCACCAGCGGACAGGGGAGGAAGGCGCGGTAGCGCGACGTGGCCACGTAGTTCGTGAGGATGTCGTAGGCGCAGGAAATGAAGTCGATGAACTGCATCTCGCAGACGGGACGCATTCCCATGTGCGCCGCACCGGCCGCGGCGCCGACTATGGCGGCCTCGGAGATGGGCGTGTCTATGACGCGGCCTTCGCCGAACTTCGCGAGGAGTCCGTCGGTGACCTTGAAGGCGCCGCCGTACGCGCCGATGTCCTCGCCCATGACGAAGACGTTGCGATCGCGCTCCATCTCCTCGTCGAGCGCCTGCCGGATCGCCTCGAGGTAGGTCGTCTCAGCCATCGAAGGTCCCCCAGCCAGCGGCGCGTTCGTTTCTGTCAACGGCCTTGTCGATTCCGCGGCGGTACCAGAGCGGCTCTACCTCGGCCGGCTCCGCGTACACGCCCACGAGCGCGTCGGTGGGCTCGGGCATCGGCGACTGGTCGGCGAGGTCGGTTGCCTCGTCGATCTCCTTGTGCACGCGCTGATCTATCGCCTCGAGCTCGTTGCGCTTCACGCCTTCGTCCCCGAGCAGGACAGCGATGTAGCGGTCGAGCGGATCGTTGTTCTTCTCCCACCACTCGATCTCGCCGGTGGGCACGTACGACTGGTTGTCGTGCTCCGCGTGGCCCTTGCGGCGGTAGGTAACGAGCTCGATGAGCGTTACACCTTCGCCGCGCCGCGCGCGATCCACGGCGCGCTTGGTGACGTCGTAGGTGGCGAGGACATCGTTGCCGTCGGCGCGGACGCCGGGAATCCCGTACGCCATCGCCTTGTCCTTGAACTCCTTCACCAGGCTCTGACGCTCGGTCGGTGTGGAGTAGGCGTAGCCGTTGTTCTCCACGATCACGACCATCGGACAGTGCTGCACGGCCGCGAGGTTGATTCCCTCGTGGAAGGCGCCGGTGGAGGTGGCTCCATCCCCCACGTAGACCATACCGACGCGCTTCTCACCGCGCAGCTTGAAACTGAGCGTGATACCGGTCATGACGGGTACCATGTCGCCAAGGTGCGAGATCTGGCCGACGAAGCCGCGCTCCAGGTCGCCGAAGTGAATGTTCAGCTCGCGACCGCGCGTGGGTGAGTCACCCTTCGCCATGTACTGCCGGATGATTTCCAGCGGCTGGGCGCCCTGCACGAGCATGGAGCCGAGGTTGCGAATGAGCGGCGAGAGGAAGTCGCCCTTGCTGCGGTCCAGGGCATACGCGCTTCCGACTGAATCGGCCTCCTGGCCGAGCGAGCGGAAGAGACCGCCCACAACCTTCGTCTGCCTGTACAGGTTGACCAACCGCTCCTCGAGGGAGCGGGTGAG
>DASSOX010000040.1:0-2501 GCA_035700125.1 Gemmatimonadaceae bacterium | reverse complement strand
GGCGCGAACATCAGATAGTGGTAATGCGCATCGGCGAGCTTGTGCCAGATCTCCGGATCGTCGGGAAAGCGTCGTGAAGCTTCATCGAGTGTGGTGAAGAGCTCCTTCGAGTACGGGAAAGGGGAGCGCTCCAGCGTCGCGCCGCCCGCGAGGAGTACCTGCAGCGCCGCGAAGTTCGAATCGGCCGACACCAGCAGACTTTCTCGCGGCGTGAGTCCGTGGTTGCGCTGGCCGGCGAGAAATGCGTACTCGTAGCGCCGCTCGAGCTCCGCACGGTTGGCCGCGTGCGTCCAGCCCAGTGAATTGCTCAGGTGGCGGAGCGCGGGCGCGAACGTGCTGTCGGCGGCGATCGCCACGCGATAGTACGCATTGGCCGAGTCCCACTCCGAGCGCCGATAGAACTGCTCGGCCTGGAGAAAGGCCTTGATCGCCGGGAGCGACGATGTTCCGATGGAGGCAGTACGCACGGCAGCGATCGGCCGCGTGTGACTGAAGCGCTGCAGGATGAGAATCGTGAGCGAGTCGGCTACCCGGTCGAGACGCGTACTCAGATCGCGCACTTCGATGTCGCTGCCGACTGATTCGTTCGTGGCCACATCGAAGAGCGTTGCCGTAGCGCGTACCGAGTCGGTGCCCGCGCCCACGAAGCGGCCGTAGATCGCGTAGCGTGCGCCTACCGACCTCCCCAGCTTCTCCGCGCTGGGCGCATCGGAGCGGCCATTCCAGCGGCGCACCACTACCGTGGGCGGTACCGTGCGCAGCGGGCCCGCGTCGTCGAGATTCGCGGAGAGGATGTCCACGATCCCCTCCTTCCACATCTGCACCGACGGATCGAACACATCGAAGGGAGCGATGGCGACGAGGTTCTCATCGAGCACGGTGTCGCTGTGGCGCGTCGCGAAGAACCAGCCACCGACCCCGAGTAGCGCGAGGAGGACGACTCCCGCCCCGATGGCGAGCGCGCGCGAGTGGCGGCTCCACGCGAACTTCGCCGTCATCGCGCCTCGCTCATCCAGCGCATCACGAAACTCCGCCGCACTCGCGAAGCGGCGTGCCGGCTCCTTGGCCAGCGCGCGTTCGAGCGCATTGGAAATCGCGACGGGCACCTCGCGCCGGTACTCCGTCACCGGCTTCGGCGTCTGATTGAGATGAGCCGCCATCACCGCTCGCGCCGAGCGCCCCGTGAAGGGCGGGACGCCGGCAAGAAGCTCGTAGGCGACCACGGCGAGCGAATAGATGTCGGAGCGCGCGTCGATAGTGTCGTCGCCCGCCGCCTGCTCGGGCGACATGTAGCCCGGCGTGCCCATCGACTGTCCGGCCGCGGTGAGCCGCGTGCCGTGCGCGATCGGCACATCGTCGTCCGCCTCGAGCGCGCGCGCGATGCCGAAGTCCGCAAGCACCGCGTGGCCGTTGGAGAGGAATATGTTCTCCGGCTTGATGTCGCGGTGCACCACGCCGTGCGCATGTGCCGCCGCGAGCGCGTCGGCCACCTCGCGCGTGAGCTGCACCGCCTCTTCAACCGGGAGCGGTCCGGTTCGCTCCAGCCGATGGCGCAGCGATTCGCCGGCCACGAAGGGGGTCACGTAGTAGAGAAGGCCGTCGCGCGCGCCGAAGGCGAGCACCGGGAGGATGTTCGGGTGCTGAATGCGCGCCGTTATCGCCGCCTCGCGCTTGAAGCGCGCGATGCTCGCCTCGCTCGTGATCTCGGGAGGGAGGACCTTTACCACCACCTGACGCCCGAGGCTCGTTTCCTCGGCGAGGAAGACCTGGCTCATCCCCCCGCCGCCCAGCTCGCGGATGAGCCGGTACTCGTCGCCCAGGGCGTGTTGGAGGGGTGCGGCGATGTCTTCCATCTGTGGTCAGCTCCGGGTGATGCCAGGGAAGCGCAACGGGTGCGGCGTCCTCATGGTAGTACTACGTGGGGAAGCGGGCCAGAGATCCGCTGCCCTGTCGGGCCCGCTCGAGCGTGGAGCTGGCCGTCGTACATCCTGCCACGCTCCGTCAGGCGATCGTCACACCTGGACGCGGTCGGACACCAGCGACCGTAGCTCGGCAACCTCCGGGTCTTCACGCCAGAAGAGAAAATTGAGGCGGAGCGGCGGCATGAACATCACGCGGCTCCCGCACCCCGGATCGATGCGCAGGTGGATGGTGATCGGCCGGAGCTTGAGCCAGCGGTTCTGGGTGACCTCGGAGATGAGCCCGACGGGAATAGTCCACTCCCGAAGATAGTTGGACACCACGAGCGATTCGCCATGGTCGCTCACGCGCACGCGCTTGAGCGGCACGCAGTACACGACGGAGGCGACGACTCCCGCAACCATCACCACTCCGAGCAGGATGAGGTCGGCCCGCGGCGCGAAGGAAGGGGTGCCCGAGTAGGCGCCGCGCGCCTCGAGGACTTTGCGAAATCCGATCGCGAAGGCGCCGATGAGCGTCAGCGGGAGGAGTTTATAGAAGAGCGTCCAGGCGGAGGAGAGGGTGCGGGGCATGGGGGCTCC